>JAHFSI010000016.1 GCA_023265835.1 Legionellales bacterium | reverse complement strand
CACCTTCCATTTGCTTGACATGTTTGTCGATCACTTTCTGAACCACTGACAACCTATCAATCTCGCCCATACTCATTGAAATCACCTTTGTTACCATCATTTAGCCCTCCCTGGGTTATGACCCAGGTTAGGTTAACCCTATTAGACTAAAAAGGTGACATTTCTACTTTGCAGAAAGGTGACATTTCAAATTTGCGCTTACAGAGCACACATTCGAGCTTTATCGAACTCATTTTTTAGTCTATAATTGGCTTGTTTTGTTATTAATGTATTAAAAAAACCTATAATTCGACCATTTTTAATTCATTTTGAGGTCATTCATCATGTTACGTAATAATCTATCTTCTTGGTTTCCTTGGCTATTTTCAAATGCGCCCCCTCCCTCCTTACTAAGTGCCCCACAGTCTATCTATGGTAGTACTGAAGAGAAAGTAAATTCTAATCTTGCTATTACTGAACGACTCCACAAAGCAAGGAAGTATGTATCTAAAAAAAGGAGAGGCGCAACAAAAATATGTTATGCCACGATAGGTTTTGTGGCACTATTATTTTCTTTTGGTGGATTAGGGGTAGTAGAGACACTTAGAATTTCAAATCGAAAACAAGGTGAGCTGCATGATAAAGTATGGAGTTCTTATGAGTACTCATGTCCTCTTTCTGAAGAGATTTTTGATAGTTTAGAGCCCGTCGCGCTAATTTGCGATGATGGAGGTTGTGCGGTTGATCCATTTTCTCCTGGTCGATATTGTGCTACAGATGTTAACGGCAGAACTACATTTGAGAATCTTAAAAAGTTATCAGAAGAATGTTTATCTTTACTAAAAATGACTTGTATAAATATTGACGTGACTCAATATGATGATCATATGGCCACCGTAGAACAGTGGACAGGTATCTCGTTCATGCTATTTGCAACAATTATGGTTTGTGGGTTCGCAATAGCACCTGCCTATTTAAATCGAGAGGGAGCTATAGCTAATGCTTTAATAGAGCAGAAGGAGGGAGAAAAACTTGTGAGTATAGGTGTCATTCCTAGCTCAGATGTTCCTTTGGACTGGAAAAAAATTGAAGAAACATTGGAAGAACAGAAAAATTTAAATGAGAAAGAAGTTTTTTGGGAGGGATTAGAGAAATTATTATTAGATATATTTAAAACGGCTAATTCGCCGATGTTTTTTTTAGTACTTGAGTACCTTGATTTGAATCTGAAGCACATAGTGCGCAAATTCCTTTATGATCTACGTTGTGATAGTTATCAAATTAAACCTCTCCCAGCATCAAAAAAAGAGGCCTCATTTGGGGTTTCTATCTTGAAGAAAATTGCCAATCTGGGTTCAGTTTCTGATAACCCATATCAATTTTTAGAAGAGACAAAACGTATGATGCTCCCCGCAAAAATGATTGATACGATTCATGATTATATAGATTTTGATGAATGTGGTGTGATAGCAATGTTTGTTGATGAAAAAAAAGAGGCTGTAACACAAAAAGAGAAGATGGCTTCTGCTGTACAATCTCTTGATGAAGAAGAAAAAACAACAACTGTCAAGCCCACCCTATTTGCTGATGAACAAGCGCTTGATGAAATTAAAACAGGACTTTTAGGTCTTAAACAGAATGCGGTGTATGTACTCGTCAATTCCACAACACTGTTATATTTCAATAGAGCAAGGCAAGAGCAAATAGAAATAGGCCCGCTTGAGCCAGAACAAATAACAAAATTTAATAACATTGCTCATCCTGAATTAAAGATCCAAATGTTAACAAGAGAACAGTTGTCCGATATTGCCTCGACCATTGGGCACGAGCATTATCAATATGCAAATATGGAAGCGCAGCCCTTAAGCCTACAAAAACTTAAACTGGCGTAAATGAATTTATATATAGTAATAGCATTGAGGCTTTTTACAAAATCGTGTATGGGTACTTAATTGAGGTAAATAAACATGAGTATTAATGCAAAGCGGTACTTAGAAAAAGTACGCGGAAAATTGACACCTGGAAGTGCCATTCGGTCAATTCGTCTTTGTGAAGAAAAAAGTCAGACTGCTTTTATCTACGCAGTACTTATGTGATTTGGAACATAATCGTAAAATTATTAGCCCGAAAAAAGAAAAAAAATTGCTGAAATACTTGGCTATTCACCAGAGCAATTTGTTGCATTAGCAATACAAGACTCTCTTAATCATGATCACATCCGTATGTTGGTTGAAATTAAGGCGACTTAAAGTTAATGTTATTTATGAAATTTAATCCATTTTCATGTCAGTAAAAATTTTTTTTATCCCTTCTTTCAAAGGATAAACGGCATGGTAAACGCACTCAAATTATTTCTTCCTTTGAGCTGCTTTGTTTGCTTGCCAACAGTGTGATTCTTTGCAGACCGAAGGTCTGCAAAGAATCATACAAGTTGGCAAGCGAATAAACAGAGCTGCTCTGTTATAAAAGATGGCAAATGATTGATCGGCTTAACACGCCTAATCCTCTTTCCAATCTCGGAATTGCACGCCTAATCCGAGATAGCACTTAGGTTTCGCCGCCTTTTTTATCTATATTACCGTGTCTATCTATGATGAACTCCAAATAATAACTATGTAATTCATCCACTTGCTGGCTAAGCTGCTTAAAATCCCCATTATTTATAATAATATCATCCGCAGCATCTAACCGATAACGACGCGATACTTGAGTATGGACAATGCGTTGTACGTCTTCTTCAGACAAACCATCACGCAACATGGCCCGTGCTAGTTGCTGCGCTTCTGTCGCATCTACCACGAGTATACGATTAATTAAAGGATTGGGTTTTGTTTCAAATAATAAAGGAATGACAACGATAGTATAAGGAGATTGAGCGGATTCAATTAAACGTTTCGTTTCAGCACGAATAAGAGGGTGTAATAATTCTTCTAGCCATTGACGCTTTGCTGGATCAGTAAAAATATAGCGGCGCAATTGCGCTCTATCCAGTGTTTTATCAGCCAATAAAATAGACTCGCCAAATTTTCTTACAATAGCATATAAAGCATCTTGTCCAGGCATCGTAAAATGACGAGCGAGTTGATCTGTATCAATGATGGTAATGCCTTTTTCTGCGAACAACTTGGCGACTGTTGATTTGCCGCTGCCAATACCACCTGTCAGGCCGATGACTAACATAAGTCACGACACAAAATTATGTAAATAAAGCTGCAAAATATCATCGCCCCAGATTAAACTGATCCAGCCCGCAACGGCTAGATAAGGGCCAAAAGGCAATGGCAGGCTTTTATAACGTCGTTTAATGGCCATATGAGTCAATCCAAAAATGACTCCAATCAATGAAGCAAAAAGTACAATAACAGGCAATTGCTGCCAGCCCAGATAAGCGCCCAATGCAGCCAAGAACTTATAATCACCTTGCCCCATGCCTATTTTCCCCGTGACCAATTTAAATATCCATTGAGTCAAGGCAAAAACAAGATAACCCGCCATCGCACCGATAATCGCATCATGGCAGTTGGTAAAAAGAGAATAAATACTGGCTAAAAGCCCTAGCCAGAGCAAAAGCAAAGTCAAATGATCCGGCAATAAATGAAAATCTAAATCAATAAAGGTAAGCGCTATTAATATCCAGGTAAAGAACAATGCTGCTACTGTTTGCCAACTGACCCCAAAACGCCAGGCAACATAAACAGAAGTAATGCAGCAAAGCAGTTCAACCAGAGGATAACGAATAGAAATTTTGGCATGACAATAAGCACATTTTCCACGCAAAATTAGATAACTGATAATAGGAATGTTGTGCCAAGGTTTAAGCCCTTTTTTGCATTCTGTGCAATGAGAAAGAGGCAAATACAAATTCAGCTTGTCCATATCGCTAGGCTGCGATTTTAAACCCAAATAATGCCTGCATTCTTGGTTCCAGGCATTTTGAATCATACGAGGCAGCCGGTAAATCAAGACATTTAAAAAACTACCGATTAGCAGTGCAAGCAGAGCGATAAGCACTAAAAAAATACTTTGATTTTCAGTTAAAAAATTGAGTATGTCCTTCATATCGCAGTTCCTAACTTAAAAATGGGCAAGTACATCGCAATGACTAACCCACCGATTAAAACACCAAGGATAACCATAATCAAGGGTTCTAATAAATGGCCGCACATGGCCATCCCATGTTCCAAGTCTGATTCATAAATAGTAGCCATTTTTTCCAGCATTTTTTCTAGTGTGCCTGATTCTTCGCCAACTTTTACCATTTCTATTAATAAATGAGGGAAAACAGGGTGTTTCTGCATCGCTTGATGTAGCTGCTGCCCTTTTGTGATTTGTACACGCAATTTGAGCACAATCTGTGCATAAAAGTGGCTGCCTGTCGCATAAGCAATAGAATGCAAACAATCACTGATAGGAACACCAGCAGAAAAAGTGGTGGCCAGCGTACGACAAAACCGGCTGAGAATTATTTTGGTATAAATAGGGCCTACATAGGGTAATTGCAAGATCAAACGTTCTATTTTATTTCTTAAAAGGGCCGAATGGTGAAAGTAATAAATCAATGGCACAATGGCAGTCACTGGAAATAGCATTAGCCAATAATAATGACAGACCCATTCAGACAAGTGAATAATGGTTAAGGTAAAAGCAGGCAATGTATGATGCATCGTTTGAAATAACTCCGCGAACCGCGGTACAACCATCGTCAACATGATAATAGTGACAGTCATCGCGACTAGCATCACAATGGCGGGATAAAATAAAACTTGTTTGAGTTTGTTTTGCATAGAAAGTAATTTTTCTTTATGCGATGCAATCCGATTTAACATAATAACCATCGTACCTGATTGTTCGCCGATTTGAATTAAATGGCAGGTCAATACATCGAAATAGCGGGGAAATTTAGATAAACAAGCAGAAAGTGCATTGCCGGCTTCTAAATCTTGTTTAATTATCATTAATAGATATCGCAAAATTTTATTAGACTGACCATGCCGTAAAATGTCCAGCGCTTGAATAATAGGAACACCTGCCGAAATTAAGGTGGCCAATTGACGAAAAAACAGTATCAAAACCAGCGCTGGAATTTTCTTATTCATTTTTTTAGTAATAAAAACATATAATGAATTTTATTTATCCCCCCCTTCCTGACCTTCCCCCTGAGGGGGAAGGAATGTGCTAATTATCATCGGAAAAACTTAGAATATTCCTTCCCCCTGAGGGGGAAGGTCAGGAAGGGGGAGTAAAATATCAAACAACAAACTTTCTTTAAATCACCCGATTCAACTCAACTTTACTAGTAATCCCTTGCTGAACCAATTTCACACCGGATTCATATAAAGTAGCAAGCCCTTCTTCCCGCAGCTGTTGCCGAATGCCTGCTATATTTTTTAATAAAACAAACTCACCAATTTTCTCCGTCATAGGAAAAAATTCATAAATGCCAGTCCTGCCCCAATAACCTTTTAAACAATGCTGACAACCTTTATCTTCTATTTGTTTACAATGCAGACAAAGTTTTCGCAATAACCGTTGAGAAACAATTAATGAAATCGAAGTAATGATCTCATGGGGTGTAATTCCCATGGCCTGAAAACGCGTTAGAGCTTCCACTGCGCTATTGGTATGTAAAGTGGCCAATACTAAATGTCCTGTCTGCGCTGCCTGGATTGCGATTTTTGCTGTCTCTTCATCGCGGATTTCTCCTAACATAATAACGTCAGGATCTTGACGTAACAATGTACGTAACACCGTAGAAAATTCCAACCCAATTTTCGTGTTAATATTAATTTGATTAATGCCGCTTAATTGAATTTCAATCGGGTCTTCGGCGGTAGAAATATTTTTTTCAATTGAATTAAGATAATTGAGCGCTGAATAAAGCGTTACCGTTTTCCCGCTACCAGTAGGCCCAGTAACCAGCACCATGCCTTGCGGCCGATTGATATTTTTTAAGAACATTATTTCTTGTTCCGGGCTAAAACCAAGGTTTGCAATATTTAAAGAAATTTTATTAGCATTCAACAAACGCAATACTACTTTTTCACCAAAAAGAGTAGGGCAGGTATTGATACGAATATCCACATCATATAATTGAAATCGTCCATCTTGCGGTAAACGCCGCTCAGCAATATCCAATTTTGCGATGACCTTTAAACGAGTAATAAAACGCATGGCACAATCAGCGGAAATTTGCCTCACTTCATGCAATATGCCATCGCGACGATAACGAACACGATAAGAGCTGGCAGAAGGTTCAATATGAATATCCGAAGCAGCCAATTGAATCGCATTCTTGATGACTTGGTCCACTAATTGAATAAGAGAGACATCCGGCAACCCTTCTTGGACAGCAGAAGGCGCAATGCCTAAATTAATCATTGCACATTCCTGCGTCTTTACATGTACCGCCCATGCTCCATGCTTTTTCTTCCGACTCTGGCGGCGTAAGTATTAAGGTAAAAGCTCCTGCAGCTGGAGTTGCCGTTGCAGTAATAACACCGTTATCAACTATAATGCTCTCTAGATTGGTTGTTTTTTCCGGTTTTTTAGGAATGCCATGTCTTCCATTTTTTAACTCGGCCAATGCCGAGCCTTGTTGTAATGCAAGCGCAACCGCCGTTTTGTAGGGAACGGTTGCAGCAATCACTTCCGCAAATCGCGCACGTTTCACGTAATCACGATAAGAAGGCAAAGCAACAGCGGCTAAAATTCCAATAATAGTAACAACAATCATCAGCTCAACTAACGAAAAACCGGAAATATTTTTTTGCATGATACTCTCCATTATTTTTAAATCGGTGGTGTAGGAATTGCGCGAGGGACGAGTGGGAAAGACAGCAGGAAAACCATTTATAACGTGTTTAAATGGGTAATGCAAGAGAAAATTTGCGGGATGACAGGTCTGATGCTGAAAATGACACAGTGATCTTTAAGCCAAAGCCACATCTTCTTTTTCAGCCGCATAATCAGGCAACACAGCAGCACGTTGTTTCTTAGTTGACACATAATCAACCGTCGCTGTGCAAACTAAACTGCCCCAAACATTGACCATCGTGCGGAACCGATCCAAGATGCGATCAAAGGGCAACAGCAATACTAATGCAGAAGTGGGAACATTCGCGCTGCGCAATACCATAATCATCGTGACCAAACCACCTTCAGGTATGCCAGTCGCACCCATGCCTGCCACAATTGAAGTGATAAAAATCCCAATCTGTGCCGTGATAGAAAGATGCATGCCCAGAATTTGACAGAAAAATAACGTAGAAACAGCCTCGTACATCGCAGTGCCTGCCAAGTTAATTGTCGTAGAAAAAGGCAAAACAAAACGTGCAACTTCATCGGTAAGCTTAAGCTGCTTAGCTGCAATTAATGCAACAGGCAATGTTGCAATAGAACTTGAAGTGACAAAAGCAGTCAACATAGGGTTACTGGCCTGGCGAACAAATTCACTCGCTTTTTTACGCCTAATATATCTTATAATTGCAAACTGCCATAAGCATTGTAAAAGCAGTCCTAACATAAATACGACGATAAATAACAACATGCCTCGCACACTTTCCATTAATCTTTTTTGCAGTGCTGCTTCTGCAATAGCAGAACCTAATAAAGAGAACAATCCAATCGGAGTCAAATACATTAACCAAATAATCATTTTTACAAAAATATCGCGCAAGCCATTAAATAAATTCATCACTGGCTTAGCCGATTCACCCACCGATATACAAGCAATAGAAAAAACAATACTAAAAAACACAATAGGCATAATTTCAAATTTTGCTGCAGCGGCAACAATATTAGGTGGAAACAAGGTAAGTAAAAAGGAAGAAAAATCTAATGTTTTTGTATGCGTTGTCGATACGTTCGCTAAAATCAATTCGGGTGGTAAACCTGCGCCTGGTTTAAATACATTCAACAACAGAAGACCAATGAAAACGGCAAATGAGACACTCACCATGACATAAAAAATAGTATAAACACCAATAGAACCCAAACGTCTAGTATTTCCAATCGAGGTAATAGCGCCAACTAACGCAGAAAATATGAGAGGCAATGCAATTAATTTAAGTAGATTAATGAACAATGTTCCAAGCCAGCGTATCGCAATCATCTGCTCTGGTAAGAAAATCCCCCCCACAATACCTAATACAATACTAAGCAGAATCAAATAAAACATTTTATTGTTCATTCTTTATTTAACCTCTATTTTGTGAAGCTATTCTTGGCGTATTATACTCACATGTCTATATCAGTTAATAGCCTATTAAGGACCTTATTTGCTATGTTATTGGCCAAAAGAAATCAACTTATTGAAAATAAAAACATTTTTATAACATGTATTGTTCCTGTCTTTAATGAAGAGCTTAATATTTATCCTTTTTTTTCAGAGCTCCAAGCATGTTTGCAGACATTGACGCACCATTTTGAGATCATTGTCATAGACGATGGCAGCCGGGACGCGACCGTTGCAACGCTGCTTCAATTACCTAAGCCATTTCATATTAAACTGCTGCAATTTTCACGTAATTTTGGCAAAGAAACCGCGCTTATGGCCGGTTTAGACTACGCGTCTGGCGATGTTGCAATATTAATGGACGCTGATTTTCAACATCCTATCACGCTGTTGCCCGTGTTTTTAAAAAATTGGGGAGAAGGCCATGACATGGTGTACGCTGTACGTCAAAATCGCAATACCGAATCTTCTTTGAAACGAAATTTTGCTAAATTATTTTATTGGTTGATGGGAAAGCTAAGCAAAATCGATGTGCCTAATAACGCAGGCGATTTTCGTTTACTAGATCGTAAAGTCATTGATGCGCTAAAAACTTTTAAAGAACGCACCCGTTTTATGAAAGGACTCTACGCATGGGTCGGCTTTAAAAAAATCGCTGTGTCTTATGAAGTCCAAGAAAGAGCCGCCGGAAAAAGTTCCTGGGGATTTGCTAAATTAACCGAACTAGCTATCACGGCTATCACTTCTTTCTCAAATGTGCCATTACGTGTGTGGGGATTTATTGGTTTTATTATTTCTTTGATTGCTTTAATTTATGCGATTTACATCGTAGCAGTTACTTTAATCTATGGGGCAGACTTACCAGGTTATCCCACTATAGTGGTTGCCATCATGTTCTTTGGCGGCATTCAATTATTGTCGATTGGTATTTTAGGCGAGTATATTGCGCGGATTTTTACGGAAGTGAAGCAAAGGCCGCAGTATATTATTGAGCAAAAGTATGGGTTTGAAGAAAATTGAGCTAATCGGTTGAAGTAGAGCAATTCTATCGCTCTCCCTCAACTAAAAATTTTTGAATAAATACAATGAATTAAAATTTATTTGTTTACAAATACACCAAAATTAATTAAGATGCACAAAAGCAGTTATTTGGCTAATTAGTATTGAGCTAATAGAACTAGTTGAATCAAGTTTAATAGGGAACACCTTAGTTATATTTGATAAATATTGATACTATCCATATAATGCAAACGTTATTTTTAAAGCAATTCAATACGTAGGAGATAAATATGGCAGATGTTCGAGCTGAGCTTCAAGATCATGAATACGCGCAACAATTATGTTTAATTTATGAAATTATTACAACAGCAGATGAACAAACGCAGAAAGTAATCATCAATAAACTCAAAGAAAAAATACAGTTAAATCATGGTAATCATACTTCTGTCACCTTTAATCCCCCGTTCACAAATGATGTTACTGTAGAATATGAACATAGCTCTAAATATGGAGTAAGTAGTGGCACTTTTGTATTTAAGAAACAACATGCTGTCGTAGAAACACGCTTTCGTAATCGGAATTACAACTGTTCGTTACGCTGTAACTGCAGCATTTGCCACTGGACAAAGATCACTGTAATGCACGATAAGCTCCCCGAAGGTACTGAACTATTAACTCGGAAACAGTTAAGCGCAGTGGAAATAGAAAAAGAATTAAAATCTTTTTTTACAAAGTATCTAATCCCAGAACTGACTAGTAAATTTCAGAATAGAACTGATGTATCTACACAACAAGCATCCGCACCATCAGCATTAGTTCCAGCAATATCTCCATCAGCACCGCCAATGATGTTGGCTGAAAAGAAGAATGAGGTCATTAGGCAGCAACAACCTGAAGATGATGCTCCATTAGGGCCTGGTGAGCTTTATTTTTCTTCAGTTTATTCTTCTAGTATGTTCCCGCCAACATTCGTTAACGAAAAGAACAGCGTCGAGAGCAAGGTTGGGCAACCACTACCATCAGCTCCATCATTAATATCATCAGCGTCACCACCAGCTCCACGAGTACTAGAGCAAGAGCAAGAGCAAAAGCATAAGCAAATAATTTCAGAATTTGCCCCATACTCTTTAACACCTCAGCAAAGTGCAAAACATCCCTCTCTAAATACAGAAGAAAAATCTGGTAATCTTTATGCAGGTGTTAACTGTCTACAGGCAAACGAACTTCAAATTCCTCCTAAAAATTGGTTGTCTAGTTTTTGGATGACTACAGTACATGTAAAAGATGGCGAGTTTGGTTTAATTACACATCAAGGCAAAAAAGAATTTCTCGCGCCTGGCATGTATTATTTACCTTCGACAACAACATGGGAGCGAAATGTTAAAGCAAGCGACTCACTCATTCAACATGGAAATATCACCGTTGTCACTGTACCTGATGGGCATTTAAGTCATATTGTCAATCCTGTTGCTATAGGCGATAGAGAGGCGAAGGATAGAAATTATTATTTATTAACCCCTGGCCGACATGTGTTTAACAAACCTGCCAGGATTTCTAAGGTCGTGAATCCATATGGTCTGGAAGTAAGTTTAGATACAAATTCTAGAGTTTGCTTTGCAAGGGTTTGTGAAGGCAAACTTGGATATGGTGTGATAACTGACGGCTCGGTTGGCGTCATCCCACTGGGATTGAAGGAGCTTGATCTAGAGGCTGACAATGGATATGAACAAATTACATTTAAGGGAAGACTCTCAACTAAAATGCAATCCGTAACATTAAAAAAAGTAAAAATTAAATTAGATGATGGCGCGGATGCGACTATTGATGTAATAGTAAGCTATGAAATTCCAAATGATGCTGATCTTGTATCTACGAAAGAGAAAAATTCTGTTCAGAAGATTGTTAAAAAATTTGGTTATGATGAAGAAAAAATTAAAGCGGGAATTGAAAAAGAATTTGAAGTACGTGATGAAAAAACAGGACAGATTACTAAAGAAGAAGGACTAGCAATACAGGAAGTTAAAAAACAGTATAAAAATATGTCTCGTTCTGCGCTTTTGCGCGCTAGTAAAAAAACGATTACTTATCCGGCTTTATTAGCAGCACCCTACTCAAGCCCACCAGATGGTGTAAAATTTCATTCTTTTTTAGTCACAAACGTCACTTTAGCGCCAGAGAATGAAAGAAAGCAAATAAACGACGTTGTGGCACAGATTGAGAGGCATAGCAAGGCTGACCTGCTCTCACTACGGAAATCTGAACCAGGTTATAGTGCGATTCGAGATCGTGTTAAAGAAAAAATACTTGAACCAACTAATGCACAAATCCAAGACCTACAACAAAGAGTTAATGGTCCTGCGCAAAATCCATATGTCACAGCATCTTTATCTCACAGCAATCTTCCAAGGGGTGATGATAAAAAAAATGAGTTGAGGAACCGCGGTGGGGAACAAAAAGAAAGACTAAAACAATTAGCAAAACCTAACTCACATGTTTGTTTTCCAAAAGATAGTGGCGTGTATTTTAATAGCGTAGACAGAAGAGTAGACAGCGGTATTTATATGAAATATGAAAACATTCCATGTGTAACAGCTGATTATTTGAGAGGACATGAAACAGGAGCTTTCTATAGAGGCACATGGTTTTGGACAAAGGCTGCTGAATGGTTTTCAAATTGGATACAGGGAAAAACAGTAAAACAAGGTGAAATTGGCCTGATTAGAATAAAAGGAAGACCAGAATTTTTAGCGCCTGGCACATACTATTTACCTTCTTCAGTCGAATGGATTGGAACAAAGAACGTGAGTGATAAAATGATTAAGCATGATTCAATTACCATTGCTAATATACGATCAGCCGAAGATCGTGTGTATGCGGAGGATAATACATTACGTGATTCGGAAGGAAACCTAAAAAGCTATAAGTTGTTAGACGTAGGAACACATGTTATTGATTCACCCAGAACGGAGTATAGAGAGCTTGTGCCTTGTGATAAAGCA
Source organism: Legionellales bacterium (assembly GCA_023265835.1). GTDB lineage: Bacteria > Pseudomonadota > Gammaproteobacteria > DSM-16500 > DSM-16500 > UBA4722. Next base: position 18,242 of record JAHFSI010000016.1, on the reverse strand, counting down.
GTCGTTGTCCAAAAAACTGAGGATGAGCGCAGTCGAACAAAGTTGGATGGAAAAAAGACGTCTGTTACACCAGACCTAAATCCCAATAATAAAGTATTATCTGTTACTATTGATCCAGGTGAAGTTGGAATTTATTATGATAAAAATGGTGAAATCAATGTATTGGATCCTGGCAACCATAATTTAGAAGCTGAATGGAAATGGTATAAACGATTTTCTACTGAACTACAAAAGAAAAAAATTACAGTGCAAGCTTATACTGCTGACGAAATTTGTGTGACTGTTAACACAACCGTTACCTATCAAATTCCACCTCAGAATGTTTGTAGAGTAATACGAGACTTTGGTATCAATAAATATGAAAATGAAATTGAACGATTATTGATGGAGATAGTTATAGAAGATATTCATTCGTTGAATTATATTACTGGAGCTAAAGTAACAACAAGGGAACAGAAATCTGCTGAAAATGAAGTTCCTCAAGGTCCCGAACTAAGTTTTGCAAATTTCACTCAAACAGCTAATCAAGCAGCTTTAACAACACTTAGGACCGCTACTAATGGCATAAATATATTAGAAGTTGAGATTGATGACAAGATAACACCTGTTCATCCAGCCATAGTCGAAGCCAATAAGCAAAGATTAGAAATGATAAGAAAGCGGGAAGCTGAAATTGAAAGAGAGGTGACGCCAGGTATTGAAGCCAATGAATTACAAGCGAACACGAACAAAATAGCTGAACTTACACAACAGCTACAACGACGTAACCTGCATAATTCAACATCACATCTACCTAATAATAGTTTCCTTAGTAACGCTACTAGATGCAGTGCCACACAACAAGTAGCGCAGCAATATGCTTATGCTGCTAGCAGCAATCGCAATTAAGAAAAAATTGCTGCTTAGCATAACTTCTCCCTTGTGGCATAGGCATCAAGCTAAGGAAATATTGCTTAGCAAAGCCTCTCCCGCCCTCGGACTTAATAAAAAAAACTGAACGTAATTGCGGGAGAGGCCGACACGCGCAGCGTGGCGGGTGAGGGAAAGAGGCAAAACTTTTTAAGAATTAAAACCACTTGCAGTCATAAATGACATTTTTTATATAAACAAGCGCTTAAAATTATTTTGAGTGTTATTTTTGTTTGTTGCTTGTTTTTAAGAGGGCCTGTTTTCCCCCTCACCCGCCACGCTACGCGTGTCGGCCTCTCCCGCAATTACGTTCAATTTTCTTATTAAGTCCGAGGGCGGGAGAGGCTATCCTAAGCAATGCTATTTTTTTAGCTCGACGCCTATGCCCCTTGTGGGAGAGGCTGTTACTCAATTAAGACAAGTGATTACTCGCCAACACCACATCATCATACTCATTTAGCCTATAACTCTTTGTTTTTTTGCTAAAGCCCAGATAATCTTGAGCATTCATCAACACAAACATCCGTTTGTCGCTATTCCACCGCTGCCAAAAAGCTGGTTCTTCAATCAACCATTTACTAGTATCTTGAAACGGCATACCAAACCAAAGTTCTCTTACCCAATTATCATTGTGCATAATATCCGTTGCATGCCAATCGGCGACAATGGTAATGCGGCGTTCGAGATAAAGCGGCAAGTCTTGGTAGTAGCGATAAAAGGTAACCACTTCATCTTGGGGCGTCAGGATGGTTTTTAACTGCATAGCCAAGGGCTTAGTTGTTTTTTGATTCATTGCAGTGGCGCTAGCTAATAACGTTAGTAAAAAAGCCACCGCGACGCTGGTTAAACAAGTCACTAATTTCGCTAATGAATTATCAGAGAACAATAAAAAACAACCTGCAATGCCGCCGATAGAAAATAACAATGCCGTGTCATTTAAATAAGGCAATAAGCTATGCGCCATTTCAACACTTTTAATATGCGGAACCAGCAAACAAGCGGCAACGACTGCGATACATAAAATAATAAAACTAAGCGTGGCTAAAAAAATAGCTCTACCCGATTTGTTCCAGCTTTGGCTGAGATAACGGCCAACCATCAGTGCCAGCGCAGGAAAAAGAGGAAGAATATAGCCTACGGTTTTTGATTTTGGAAAAGAAAAAAATGAAAAAACAAGGATGGCCCATACTAATAAAAATAATTCTGCTGAATAGTGTTGGCGGTCTTTAACGACGAGTTTAATTTGCTGGATAAAGGCTTGGAACAAAAAAATGGACCAGGGGAGAAAGCCGGCTAGAACAATAGGCACATAAAACCAAGCGGGCGTGGGATTATTAAAATCCGCTTGAGCAAGAAACCGTTGCATTTGTTGTACGACAAAAAAGAAGTGAAAAAACTCAGGGTTAGCGCGTTGCACTAGAAAATACCATGGAACAGTCAGCACCAGAAAAATACCAGCGCCTGTTAGCAAACGCATTTTAGCCAGCGTGTTCCAGCGATTCAGTAATGCAATCCAACTGCCCGCAATTAAAATGGGAAACACACAGCCAATGAGTCCTTTAGTCAAAACAGCCAGCGCACAAAACAAATAAGCCAATAAAATAAACACCGTGCGTTGACGATCTGAAGCCGCTTGAAACGCAAGCAAAGCAAACAGCAGGGTATTGCTAATCATCACAGCGACTTCTAAGTCAAGGTTCGCATAATGTGCTGCGCCGTAATAAAGCGGGTTAGTTGCTAAAACAATCGCAGCCAGAATGCCAGCACGCCGATCAAAAAGACACCGCCCGGCAACATAAGTAACGACACAGCCCAATAATGCGATAAAAGCCGGCCAGAAACGCAAGGCCCATTCTTTTAAACCAAATAGTTTAATAGCAGAGGCTTGGAGCCAGTAATATAGAATAGGCTTGTCTAAAAAAGCCACGCCATTCAATCGAGGCGTAATATAGTCGCCTGTCACAATCATTTCGCGCGCTACTTCAGAATAACGTCCTTCATCAGGGGTAAACAAAGGGTGCAGGCCCAGCCAGAATAAATAAAAAAGGCCTAATGCCAAGCTAATAAAAAGCAGGTCTGTCATCCAACTGCGCGTGGTTTGTGTTTTCTGGGTTGCTAACACTGATCGATTCCCGTAGATTAAACCTACTTAATTTATAAAAAGATTCTTATTATGGTAAAAAGCATTACGCTTTGCGCCGATGATTATGGGCAAAATACGGCTATTTCACAAGCGATTATTGCACTGCTGAAGGAAAAAAGACTATCAGCCGTCAGCTGCATGACCACTGCACCGGAATGGCCCGCACATGCTAGAGAATTGGCCATTTTTAAAGACCAGACCGATATTGGTGTTCATTTTAACCTCACAGAGGGCAAGCCGCTTTCATCCGCTTTTATCGCGCTGTATGGTTCTTCATTTCCTTCATTATTTACATTGCTTAAAAAATGTTATTTACGCCAATTAGACCCAACGGTGGTTTATGCTGAACTCAATGCTCAATTAGATCAGTTTATTTCATCCATGGGGCGTCTGCCCGATTTCATTGACGGTCATCAACATGTGCATCAATTTCCTATTATTCGAGAGGCGACTTTAGCACTCTATGCAGAACGATTACGTGACCATTTTTGCTATGTTCGCAGCGTGTATGATCCCAAAGCTTGGCTGCGAATTCGAGAGAACGCTTATATTAAACAATTGATCATCCAATTATGCGGTGCGCATGAATTTAAAAAACAGCTTATTCAACGTAATATACCTCACAATAGTTCTTTTTCAGGTATTTATAACTTTGCCCCTGCGGCAGCATACGCACAATTGTTTCCTCGTTTTTTACAACAAAGTGAAAATAGGGGATTAATCATGTGTCATCCAGGATTATCTCAGTCACAAAATAAAGATGAAATAAAAGCCGCACGCGCACTTGAATATGACTACTTTCAAAGTGAACAATTTGTTGCAGCATGTCTGCAACATCACGTTATTATTAAGCGTTTTTCTTTTTAATTGGACTCATGCTGGAAGCTCGCAACTTGTTTAATTAGCTCATTGATCTCTAATTCAAGTTGCACCAACAAAGCAGGAACCTCTAAATATTGCTTATTGTTAAGGGCCTGCAAAAATGCAGCGACCGTGGTTTTTAATCGGGGAGCACCACAATAGCATAGTGCGCCATATAATCGATGTAAGCGATTTCTGAGTGCTTTAGTATCATAAATAGCGTGTTCTTTTTTTATTTCTATTAATTCACTTGTTAGTTCTTTTACTAACAGTGCAAACATTTCTTTGGCAAATTCTCGATTATTGCCTGCTAATGTGATTGCTTGTTCCCAGTCAATGACTAACTCTTGCATCAGTTAAGAACCTTTAATTTTGTCTTTTTTTCCATGTAACAATAAATCAATTGCCATTAATAAGGCTGATTTATTCACCGGTTTTTCAAAAGAAGCAGAAGCGCCTAAGGATTCCGATAAATCCAAATAACCAGTTGGATCTAACCGGCCGCCGCCTGAAATGGCAATCACTTCCATGGTCGGATGTTTATCTTTGACTTCAGAAATTAACGTAATACCACTCATTTTTGGCATAATAATATCGGTAATCATGATATCAGGCTGCGTGTTCCTTAACGCTTCAAGCGCTTCTTCTCCATTAGCCGCTACGGTTACCTGATGTGATGCACGCTGCAATACTTGAGTCAACATATCTCGCACTAGTTCATCATCTTCTACTAATAAAATATTAGCCATCTGTCACCTCTTGTCTTCTAAATGTATTTTTTTTTGTTGTATGCTCTCGGGGGGTGTAATCAAAGGCGGAGCAATCTCGGGTAACGCTATCGTGAATATTGTACCTTTTCCTAATTGGCTCGATACAGTAATTTTACCTTGATGTCGATGAATAATGGAATGCACCATCGCCAACCCTAAACCTGTGCCTTTTCCTACTTCTTTGGTTGTATAAAAAGGCTCAAAGATTCGCTCCATAGTAAGATTGTCCATACCATGCCCTGAATCACTGATCTCGATTTTACAATAAGGCGTATCGTTGATTTCTGAAAATTGTTTTAAATAATCATCGCCCGGTGAGAAATGGCTTAATTTGATTGTGATCGTTCCTTCACCTTCCATGGCATCGACTGCATTGATAATAATGTTAACAATGACTTGGTGCAGCTGTGTTTGGTTGCCTAAAATAACAAAATCATCAGACAAGCCAATCAAATTAATCATCACACTGGTAGGGATGGTTGGCCTTAATAACCCTAAGGCCCCTTCAATGATAGATTGAATATGAACAGGCACTTTTTCAGTTGGTTGTTCGCGCCGTCCAAACGTCAATATACGTGAGACTAACTCTTGTGCCCGTTGCACTGCCTCCAATATACGGCCTAGATTATTATAGACCAAGGTGTTCTGCTCAACGTCGTCCCTGGACATTTCAGTAAACCCTTTAATAGCATAAAGCAAGTTGTTGAAATCATGTGCAATTCCGCCTGCCAAGGTCCCGATTGCTTGTAGTTTTTGTCCTTGTAATAGGGCAACTTCTAGCTTTTGTTTGGCCCTTTCCGCCTCCAAGCGTTCTGCAAGCTCTTTTTTGGCCTCTTTTGCAATAAAAGAACGAGTGACTGAACGTTCTTTAAGTAAATGACTGAGATAAACAATGGCGGCACAAAGCACTAAAATGGTCAGATAAGCGATAAAAAGCGCCCAAGGCAGGACGGCTTTGGCTACCGTATCAGTAAAAGAAATAGAGAGCAAAAAATATCCAAACAATAAAGTAATTGCTGCACCCATTAATAAAGCCCAATAGTGCCATCGTCTTGAAAAAGTAGATTTTTTAACTGTCCTCTTCATGTAGCCTCCGTTACGTCTGCTCTTATTTTATCCATATAACAGCTCACCGTCATTGCGAGCGAAGCGAAGCAACCCAGTCTTTTCAGCATTAATTAGTACACCTTACGTTCAAAAGCAACGCCGAAAAGACTGGGTTGCTTCGCTTCGCTCGCAATGACGAGTGGACAGATGAGCTATTACATATATCCACTTATTGTAAAAATAAGCCTCATTTATATCAAATCAATTTGGCGCCAAACATTGTATAAGGTACACTATGCAAAGCTTTTCCTAAAGCAATAAGGATACTTTTCTAACACAGCAGGAGCGGGTAAATAGAGACTTATGCAATTACAGAAAATCAAACTTGCCGGTTTTAAATCATTTGTGGACCCTACCACTGTCCTCGTTCCAAGTAATTTGGTGTCTATCGTAGGCCCCAATGGATGCGGGAAATCCAACATTATTGACGCAGTCTGCTGGGTGATGGGGGAAAGTTCAGCTAAATATCTTCGCGGCGAATCATTGACCGACGTGATATTTAACGGCTCTACAGCGCGCAAACCCGTTGGGCAAGCCTCAGTAGAATTGGTCTTTGACAATCAAGATGGTTCATTACAAGGTGAATATGCCAGCTATACTGAAATTTCTATCCGCCGGCAAATTAACCGCGATTCAGAATCTGCTTATTTTTTAAATGGCACTCGTTGCAGGCGGCGCGACATCATTGATATTTTCTTGGGAACAGGTTTAGGACCGCGCAGCTATGCCATCATCGGCCAAAACATGATTTCACGCATCGTTGAAGCCAAACCTGACGATATGCGTATTTATTTAGAAGAAGCAGCCGGCGTTTCACGTTACAAAGAACGACGACGGGAAACAGAAAACCGCATGCAGCATACTAAAGATAATTTGGCACGCTTAAACGATGTGCGAGCAGAGTTAGAAAAACAATTAAGCACCTTACAACGCCAAGCCAATGCCGCAGAAAAATTTAAATTGCTAAAACAAGAAGAACGCTTGGTACGCGGACAATGGTATGGAATTCAATGGCGTCAATTAGACAATCGCCTTGTTAATGAGTCCTTGCAAATCCAGCAGCAAGCCACCGGTTTAGAATCACGTCAAGCCGACTTAGGTGAAATTAATTTACAGATCGAGTATCAACGTGAAGTTGAGCATCAAGCAAATGAAGCTTTCCAAGAAGTACAACGACAATATTATACAACAGGCAGTGACATTACGCGTTTAGAACAAGAAATTCAGCATCATGAAGAACGTGTACGGCAGTGGCAAGCCGATATTCAACAAGTAGATAATGATGGGTTAGCCGTAAAAAATGAGCTTGGAGCGGCACAAGACGAAGCGCAGCAATTGACCGATGAATTATTGCAATTAGCACCCGAGGCAGAAAATGCTGCCAACAGGATGAATACGGCCATCCATGAACTCGAAGAAACAGAAGAAGCCATGCAAGATTGGCAAGGCCAGTGGGATGAGTTTAATCAATTGGCTTCAAAAACGACTCAAACAGCGCAAATTGAACAAACCCGTATCCAACATTTAGAACAAAAGATTTCGGGGCTCACTCAACAACAAACTAAGCTTGAACAGGACAAGCCGCAATTTGATTTTATCAAATTAGAAAACGAGATAGCGTTGCTTTCTCAACAAATTTCTCAGGTTGATGAAGAAAAGGAAAGCCATGAGCAGCATATAGCAGCAGCACGAAATCAAATCACCGCGCTACAAGCCGTGCAGCAGCAGACAACCGAAAAATTAGACCAAGTACGCAATGCACTGCAGAAAGCACGCGGACAACAAGCTTCTTTAGAAGCACTGCAGCAAACAGCATTAGGACAACGCAATAATCCTATTGTCCAATGGCTGGCCCAGCACCAACTGGATCAACAGCCACGCTTGGCACAAGGCATTGAAGTCGAAGCAGGGTGGGAGCATGCCGTTGAAAAAGTATTGGGCGCTTACTTACAGGCGATTTGCGTTGATGATTTGTCTGAAGTTGCTTCTTTCATAGGTGAACTGGGTGAAGGCAGTTTATGTGTTTTTACTAAAAACCAAAAGACCGCCATCTCTACCACGCCAACCCAGCTGCTGAGTAAAGTCACATCGGCATGGCCCTTGGCTTCCTTGCTAGGCAGTATTTATATTGCAGAATCTGAAAGTGCCGCATTTGAAATGGCCAAATCGCTGGCACCATATGAATCCGTCATTACCCGTGAAGGCATTTGGCTTGGCCCTTCTTGGTTGAGGGTAACACGAGATGAAAGTCCAGAAGCAGGCTTGTTCCAACGAGAACAGGAACTCAAGCAATTAGCGCAACAAATTACCCAACTTAGCACATCGCAGGAAGAATTAGAAAAAAACTTGGCGCAATGCCGTGATCAGTTAAATGAATTTGAAAACCAACGCGACGCTTTGCAAAATGCAGCCAATCAAGCTCATGCTCGCTCGGCAGAAGCGCATGCTCAACATAAGATGAAACAAACACAATTGACAGAATTGCACAAGCAAGCACACCGCTTCAGTGAAGAATTAGAGGAAAATAAGCTTCAGCTTGCACAAGCGCAAACAGAATTAAGCCAGGCCCGTCACACCTGGCAGCAAGCCATGTCTGAGTTAGAAACCCAAGCGCAGCAACGTGACCAACTCAATCAAAAACGCGAAACATTGCGTGAACAATTACATACTAAACGCGACAAAGTCGATGAACTAAGAGAAGAAGCACATCAATTAGACATACGCCTGCAAACCAGCAAATCACAGCAAAGTGCGATTAAACAAACGATAGCACGCTTAACAACGCAATTAACCACTTTAGCGGAGCGCAAAGCAATATTGCAGAATGAATTGAATACAGCGCAGTCAATCGAGTCTCGCAGAAATGAATTGGCAGCTTTACTTTCTCTACGATTAAGCATAGATGAAGAGTTAAATAAAGCACGATTAAATGTCGAATCAGCGCGCCAAGATTTAAGTGATTTGGAAAAACGTAAGCAAGGGCTTGAAAATGAAATGACCCATTTTCGTGATCGTTTGGAAAAATTACGCATAGAATGTCAAGGCATTAAAGTAAAATCTGAAACACTGGTTGAACAAATCCTTGAAGCAGGATTGCAATTAGAAACGATTCTGCAAGACTTGTCTCCTGATGTGGAACCGCAAGAATGGCATGCGCGGTTGGAAGGCATCACTCAGCGTATTGCCCGTCTGGGCGCTATTAATTTGGTTGCCATTGAAGAATATGCAACGTGTTCTGAGCGCAAGCAATACTTAGACAAGCAATATGAAGACTTACAAGAAGGTTTGACGACATTAGAAAATGCCATCGCCAAAATTGATAAAGAAACACGAGCGAAATTTAAAGAAACCTTTGAAACAGTCAACTCGCGTTTTCAAGAATTGTTCCCGATTGTATTCGGCGGCGGTAAAGCTTATCTTGAATTGACCGGTGAAAATTTATTAGATGCCGGTATTACTGTCATGGCATGTCCGCCGGGCAAGCGTAATAGCACCATTCATTTATTGTCAGGCGGTGAAAAAACCATGACGGCGATTGCCTTAGTTTTTTCAATTTTTCATTTGAACCCAGCGCCTTTTTGTATGTTAGATGAAGTTGACGCGCCGCTCGATGATGCTAATATCGGCCGTTTCTGCCAATTGGTCAAACGCATGGCCGACAAGACCCAATTTATTTTTATCAGCCATAATAAATTAGCGATTGAAATGGCTGAAACATTGATTGGCGTCACCATGAACGAACCAGGCGTTTCTCGATTAGTCAGTGTAGACGTGCAGGAAGCAATGAGTTTAGCAGGAGCGCAGCATTCATGATAAGCGACACCCATGACACTTCTCTGATGCAAGATTTAATTATTATTAGTGTCGTTGCAAGACCCAACCAACCCTTTGCTTCTTACGATTTACTACAAGCCATTTCTGCGACCGGCATGCAATTCGGCGCTATGAACATTTTTCATTATTATTCTCCCGCCTCAATGGATAAAAAACCGTTATTTAGTCTAGCTTCTGCGACAGAACCCGGTGAATTTGATTTAAATCAAATGGGCAATTTTTCCTGCAGCGGACTCATTTTATTCATGAATATTCAGCAAGTACCCGATAAAAGAAAAGCATTTACTTTAATGCTGGAAACCGCCGAACAATTAGCAGAAGATTTACAAGGTGAATTGCGCTCAGGTACCCGAAACCCATGGAATGAGGCAATCAAGCAGCAATATCTTGATAAGATGGTATAACGTGTCATGCTTGATCAACACAAGAAAAAAGAAACAATCATTAAGAAAATCGAAAACCTGAGACGAGAAATTGAAGAACATAATTATGCTTATCATGTATTAGATGCCCCCTCCATTTCTGATGCAGAATACGATAAAAAATTTCAAGCCTTGAAAGAGTTGGAAAAACAACATCCCGAATTGATTACGCCTGATTCACCGACACAACGTGTGGGCGCAAAGCCGCTCAAAGAATTCACTCAAGTAAACCATGAAATTCCTATGGGTTCATTAGACAATGCCTTTTCAGAAGAAGAAATGCTTGCTTTTGATCGACGTGTTCGGCAGCTGTTAGATACCACTGATGAAATGGAATACGTCTGTGAACCTAAAATGGATGGTGTCGCTGTCAGTATTCGTTATGAAAACGGTCTTTTAGTCCGCGCTGCAACACGCGGTGATGGCGAAACCGGTGAAGACATCACGCAAAACATTCGCACTATTAAAATGGTGCCATTGCGCTTGCGAGGCAGTTCTATTCCCAACATAGTAGAAGTTAGAGGTGAAGTCTATTTGCCTAAAAAAGGCTTTGCTGAACTCAATGCCAGATCAGAAGCCAGATGCGAAAAAATTTTTATTAATCCGCGTAATGCTGCCGCAGGCAGCTTAAGGCAGCTTGATTCCGCGATTACTCAATCAAGACCACTTGCCATTTATTTTTATGGTATAGGCAGCAAACCATCGCCTGAAATACCAACTACCCAAACAGAGTTACTAAGCACGTTTAAAAGTTGGGGATTGCCTGTCTGTCCTCTGACAAAAAAGGTAAAAGGCCTTGCTGCCTGTTTAGCTTACTATCAATCCATGAATGAAAAACGGCAACAATTACCTTATGAAATTGATGGTATTGTTTGTAAAGTCAATTCACAAGATTATCAAACACAACTCGGTGCGGTATCTAAACGTCCGCGCTGGGCCATTGCTTACAAATTTCCTGCGGAAGAAGTAGAAACAACGATTGAATCCATTGAATTTCAAGTAGGACGTACCGGTGCTTTAACACCTGTTGCGCGTTTACAGCCTGTATTTGTTCATGGAGTGACAATTAGTAATGCCACGTTACATAATATGGATGAAATTCATCGAAAAAAAATCCATATTGGCGATAGGGTAATGGTTAGACGTGCTGGAGATGTGATTCCGGAAGTCGTGAGTGTAGTAAAAAGTGCCGCAAAAACGCAAAAAATTTTGCTGCCTACGCATTGCCCCATTTGTCATTCTAAAGTGGAACACATTGAAGGCGAGGCCGTGGCACGTTGCAGCGGCGGATTATTTTGTCCGGCACAACGTAAAGAAGCCATCAAACATTTTGCTTCCCGTCGTGCAATGAATATAGAAGGACTAGGCGATAAAATCATAGATCAACTCGTGGATACAAAACTGGTAGACAATGTCGCTGATTTATACTCTCTCTCACTTGAGCAGCTCGCCGATTTAGACCGTATGGGTGAAAAATCGGCGCACAATATTTTAGATGCTTTACAGACAAGTAAAAAAACTACCTTAGCTCGGTTTTTGTTTGCTTTAGGGATTCGTGAAGTAGGGGAGGCAACCGCCAAACAATTAGCGAATCATTTTGGCGATTTGGCCCATGTCATGGCTGCGACAGAAGATGCTTTACAAGCTATACCGGACATCGGGCCCGTTGTGGCTAAACATATCATGGCATTTTTTGCAGAAAAGCATAATCCCAAGGTCATTGAGAAATTAATCGCTGCGGGTATTCATTGGCCAAAAGTAGAAAAAAAATTATCTGCGTTACAAGGTAAAACATTTGTGTTGACGGGTACTTTGAAGACAATGGGGCGGGAAGAGGCAAAAGAAAAGTTGGAGAGGTTAGGCGCTAAAGTGGCGGGGAGCGTGTCGAGCAAGACGAGTTATGTTGTTGCCGGGGAAGAGGCGGGGTCTAAGCTATTAAAAGCACAAACTTTGAACGTTTCTATTTTGAATGAAGAAGAATTTTTGGATATTTTGCGAAAAAATGGTTGAAAATAGGGCTTGATGTGTATAAGATTAATGGAAATTTACCCCTACACTCGTCATTGCGAGCGAAGCGAAGCAACCCAGGCTTTTGAGCGCCACTTCAGATACCCAATATTGTCATCCCCGCGCAGGCGGGGACCCATTCTGCTTATGGCAGGAAAGGTGCTTTGGATGAATAGGTCCCCGCCTGCGTGGGGATGACAGTGTTAGGTGGCTTGATCTGTTACCGCCACTTTTGAACATGAAGGGTACTAATCAACGCTGAAAAGACTGGGTTGCTTCGCTTCGCTCGCAATGACGATGAGCTGTTACCATAACATTACAGGATCTCCCTCACGATGAAAAATATCCTCATCTTATTATTAAGCATCGCCACCCTACAAGCAGCCCATGCCGCTAATTTCCCAATCGGACAACCCGCAAAACCCAGCGCTCCTCTCGATAAACACACACTCAGAGTCATCAACCAATGCAGCTACCCGATTTGGATCCACACCGAAGGCAGAATAAACAACCAACTTCAACAAAATGATAGCAAATTAGAACCAGAAAACGCTTTCGACTATACCATCCCGCCCGAAGGCGCCCACGCCACTTTAACTAAAGCTTCCGCTGGCTGTGATAATGCAGGAAAAAACTGTGCCATAGGCTCTGATAATGTGGATACACGATTTGAAGTCGATTGGTTTACCATTGCAAAAAGCAACAACAAATTAGTACCTAATTTATCTGCGGTAGAAGGATACACTTTTCCTGTTAAAGTCGATTACATACTTAACGGCATCCCACAAACCCAAGATTGCGGTAAACTTTCTCTCGCAGAATGTCCTAGCAATTTTGAGGATCACCTAGGAAGCTTCTTTCAGGAACGCATCATCAAAAACGGACAAATTGTAGGATGCTATCCAAACAAGAAAATAAGCATCAAAGACCACAATCAATTTGAGAAAAATAATGACTACCAATATTATGGCTGTCCGACCCCGCCCGTCAGTGTAAGCACATGCCGCCAAAATTACGGTGCCGATCCTGATGATTCAACAAAAATATCCAATGAAACACCCGCTTTTGTGCAATACCTGCATAACTATGGAAAATATAACGGACAACTTGATAATAGCTGCAGAATGTATGGCTATGCTTATGATGATACATTTGGCACGCCTCATTCCGATCCAGACCAACCGATTATATTAACTTATTGCCCTGATCCAAAGAACGTGCCTTCATTACCTAACTAACTCACACCACTGCTTCAGTATGAAGCTTAGTAAGTTGCAATACAATATTGGCCTCTGCTAACGGCTGACTAAAATAATAACCTTGTGCAATATCACAATCATGGTCAATTAAAAATTGCAGTTGCTGCAGTGTTTCAACCCCTTCTGCAACCACCTTAATATTTAAGCTATGCGCTAAAGCAATCACGGCTGTCGTAATGGAAGCATCATCTTGATTCTCTGGTAACGCTTTAATAAAAGATTGGTCTATCTTGATGACGCTAACAGGAAATTGTTTTAAATAACTAATCGAAGTATATCCTGTGCCAAAATCATCAATACTAATTTTAACACCCATCTGTTCAATCGTATTCAAGGTTGCAACAGCCGTATTGACATTATCCATGATGGCCGTTTCAGTAATCTCAAGTTCAAGATATTTAGGATCTAACTTTGTTTCCATCAGTGTTGTTGTAATCATTTGCACAAGATTGGAATGACGAAATTGCTTCGCGGAAAGATTGACTGCAACCGTAATGGGTTGATAGCCTTGTTCTTGCCATGATTTGCACGCCCTGCATGCTTCACGCAATGCCCATTCACCAATTGGTATAATCAACCCCGTTTCTTCTGCAATAGGGATAAATTGTTCTGGGCTAATTAAGCCTAATACTGGATTTTCCCAGCGTATGAGTGCCTCAACACCGATGATGGTATTATCGGACAATTGCAATTTAGGCTGGTAATGCAATACAAACTCATTATGCTTAATTGCATTACGTAACGCCGCTTCAAGCTTAAGCCGTTCATGGACATCCAAGTTCATTTCCTTCGTATAGTAATGGAAGGTACCGCCGCCTGTTTGTTTAGCCTTATACATGGCCATGTCTGCATTTTTCAATAAGTCTTCTAATGAGGTACCATCCTGGGGATAAGTGCAGATACCAATGCTGCAAGTCAATACAAATTCATGGCCATTCGTTTGCACTGGCTGCATGCAGGCTTGTAATATTTTTTCTGCAACGGTGCTGGAAAAATTAGGCTGTTCAATGTCATTGAGTAAAACAACAAATTCATCACCGCCCAGTCGTGCCAAAATGTCCTCGGCACGTAATATTTTTGCAAAGCGATCAGCAATTTCTTTTAACACCAAATCACCAATCGGGTGACCCAATGCATCATTAATTGTTTTAAAACTATCTACGTCAATATACAAAATAGCAAATTTGGTTCTTTTTCGTTTGGCATGGCTAATGATTTTAGTAAGCATTTCATTGAAGTAAAATCGATTGGGCAAAGCAGTCAAGCTGTCATAATGCGCTACCCGAACTAAGTGTTCTTTATGGTTCGTTAATTCTCTTTCAACCGATTTTCTTTCAACAATTTCTTGCTGCAATTGTATATTGGTCTGTTGTAATTCCTGCGTGCGTTCTTTGACTCGCAGTTCCAATTTTGTTTGTGATGTTTCAATGATATTCATCATCCTATCAATTTGATTGGCCAGTGAAGAAATCTCATCACTCCCTTGCATATTCAAACGCTGTGAAAGCGTTTTGTCTTGTCCCATTGCGACGACTGTATGGTCTAATGATTCTAAACGTCTAATAATAAATACACGCAATAACCATAACATTAATATTGAGAACAAAACGCCTAACGTAATAAAACACGCAAGAAAATAATCAATTATTTTCAGGCCAGACAAGTAGATAATTCGTGTGCTGGTAGTTTGTAACATACCTATCGGTTTGTTATAGATGTCCTTAATCACAATATAGCCATGCAAGGTATTTTTATCATAAGGACTAATCATCATACCGGTTGGCCGAGCAACGACCGTTTGAAAAGTCTGCGCCAGTTCAGGGCTGGCTGCAATTTGATTGGGTAAAAACAACATCGTATTCACTTGAGCGGCTTGATTGATATGTTGAATAACTTTAGCAGATAGTAAACGGCCAAATATCGCTTTGCCTAATGGGGGCTGGCTTGTATCACCATCCGTGACCTCAGTAGAAGCAATGATCATAATGCCCTCTGAAGTTAAGATGTAACCCTGCTGGTCATTTTTCATGTTAACAAGAGGACTATCTGAATTAACATAGTCCTTAAATCCCTTCGGATAAGTTGTATATTGCTGGTTGATAGTATTGATAGCTTTGCCGGCGACTTGTTTGCCTTGCGAATTCCAATAACTAATTACATTAATATTTGAATTGATAAAAGTGGGCATTTTGAAATTATCTGCAACAAATCGAGGATTTTTTCTATTCATGAAATTATAGGCATCTGTCCAATGAGACCAATCACTGGCATAGGTATAAAGAGAAGCGCTGCTTTGCTTAAGCGCTTGGTCCACTCGATTCAAATCACGCGTCGCACGTTCATTTTCTAATGAAAGAAAATTATGTAATAAAAAATAATGAGAAGCGGCATAGGTAACAACCAAAAAGCCAGCCCACACTAGACTTATTAAAATGAGTACTTTATTTCGTAACTTCATCGTGAACCGCCTCTTTAGAGTAAATCAAAAATAGTTCATTTATTATACTACAATGGTATCTCTTTTTCGAATCTTATTTTTTTTCAATAGATTACCATAGGTACATCGGTTAAGGTAGAAAAATACGATCTTGATAATGTGCGTTTTTGATATATAATAAGGATGTATTAAACGCGTATTTCGAGGTATAAACTATGACAGCAGCACATAAAGACATGGTTAGATTTGCGATGGAAATGTCGCCTGAACTAGCTGAAAAATTAGATGAAATGTCAGAAATTGAGCATACATCAAAAAGCGATATCCTACGCAAGGCACTATTTCTCATGCACGTAGCCATTACGAGCAAAGGAAAAGGAAACCAAATAGCGGTGGTTGATAAAGCTGGACATAAGGTTGGTGATATTATTTTATGAATCAAGACGATCAAAAATTTATATGGAATGATTGGGTTAATCATCCCGATATTATCCTTAGCATTACAAAAACACCTCAAGAGAAAGCCGAAGATGCAAAGCTTCGGCGCTTCAAAGAAAAATGGCTATTTCTTGTTACGTTATTTGTTATCATAGGGATATTTTTTATTTGTGGGGCATTTGTTTTTCTTACCTTTAGAACTAACTCTTCATACACAGGTATTGCATTGAATGGGATCATCGGCATCGGGCTTGCATTGGCTGGCTATTATGTTAGAGGTAAATCATAGTAATTTAACGATTGTTCTTAATAACACATACATTGCACCCGTGCCGCCTTCTTTTGATTTCGCAGAGCAAAATGCCAAAATATCGCGGGTTTGGCGTAACCAGTGGTTCAATTTGTTTTTTAACACAGGGACTTGGTTTGCACGGCCTTTGCCGTGAATAATCAGGACTTGTCGTATTTTTCGCTGCTGGCACTCGAGTAAAAAACGAGCCAATGCTTCTCTTGCTTCCCCAACATTCATACCATGTAAATCCAATTTTGCCTCTATCTCATAATTTCCTGTTCGCATTTTATGGATCATTTTATGTTGGAGCCCAGAGCGAAAAAATTCAATTAAGGTATTAGAATCGATGGATTCATACTTTTCATGGTCCGAGAATTGGAACACATCAAAATCCGATGTTTCCTCTAATTTGGGCCGAGACTTAATGGCAAGCTTAGGCGGCCGTAGCGGGTTAATTTTAGGTTGAACTAAGCGCTTGACGCCTTTCATTGCCTCATCAAAGGCGGCCTTATCTAGATCATTTGGCGCAGGCTTTTTAGTCATGATACAATCTTACCTCAATTCGGTAACCATGGCGTGGAAATATATGTTAAATTTATTTTACGATTTTTTTGTTGTTGTGCTGTTTTTTATTACATTTAAATTATATGGTATTTATGCAGCAACCGCCGTAGGTATCATCGGCAGCATAGCTCAAGTGGTTATTACACGCCTGTTTCGAAAAAAATATGAAAAAAAGCAATTGCTGGTCATGGTGATCTTTTTACTATTTGGCGGCATGACGCTTTATTTTCATAATCCTATTTTTGTTAAATGGAAACCAACTATTTTATTTTGGATTTTTAGTCTATCGTTTTTTCTCAGCCAATTTATCGGTAAACAATCTTTGATACAACGTATCATGGGCCATGCCTTAGAAGGAAAAACTGAGGTATCAAAAAAAGTATGGCATCGATTAAACCTAGCCTGGTCTTTGTTCTTTTTGATCTTGGGCGCAATCAATATTTTTGTGGCCTATCATTTCACAACGGATGTTTGGGTCAATTTTAAGTTGTATGGTATTTTTAGCGCTATGTTATTGTTTGGATTTGCGCAGGCATTTTTCTTAGCGCGGTATATCGATAAATGAATAGGGTAGATCGCGTAACTCTTATAACACAGCGATTACAAGCTGCTTTTTCGCCTACTGAACTTGAAGTGCAGGATGATAGCGCAGAACACCTAGGACATGCGGGCAGCCGTGATGGAGCAGGGCATTATAGTGTTTTGATTGCAGCGAATTGTTTCAAAGGCAAATCACGGATTGCAATACATAGAGAAATTTATCAGGTGCTAAATGATCTTATTCCTCAGCAGATTCATGCGTTAAAAATTACAATAAAGTTTGAAAAAGAAATGCCTCTACGCGAACAAAATCTTTTTTTATGCGCTAAAGAGCTAGAAGAACATACAGGCTTGAAAGAAGAAATAGCCACATGGGACAAAGAATTTGGTCAGGACGGCTTGGATAGCCGTGGCAAATGCACTCAAATTATTATAAAATGACCACTTGATATCTGCCCTGACTTTCAGTCCTTAATCTTCGATTCTTCCGTTAAATTCGATCTCCCTCTCCCGCCAACGGTTTATACAAAAACAAAGACCTTGATTGCGGGAGAGGGTTGGGGAGAGGGAAATCAAATGACTACACAAGAAATTTTACAAAAACGCGCACGTACTCTGCGAAAACAAAATACTCGTGCAGAACATTATTTATGGCGATA
>JAHFSI010000008.1 GCA_023265835.1 Legionellales bacterium | reverse complement strand
AAAGCTGCTTTAGATAAGTGACAGGTTTGCGCCAAATCATTCATTGAGGTCGCCGCATACCCCTTCTGTGCAAATAGTATTGCTGTTTGTTTGAGTATCGATTGGCGCTGATCAAGGTAACTTTGGGAACGTTTTTTTGGCATATAAAATTTCTTCAGTCGTTTCGACACAGGGTCTTAACTTATAGAGATGCTTGTCATATTGATGTTGCTCTGTGCGATTTTTGCGCGAGGGGGATACATTTATGCACTTGTTCAAGTGCCTGTTGTCCCTCGCCTTTTTACCTCATGCACCTCACGCTTTGGTCGGTGGGGTGACAGTAATTTCCATGTTTGGTCTGAAATATCGTAGCGTCGGTGCGCAGCAGCCATAATGAGCGCTTTATATTGAGAGAAAAGTTGATTATCTCAGATCCTTTATCTCTCGACGACGCTGTCTAGCGATCAACTGGCTACACGCAACTGCTTGCGATGATCATCTGTCAGCAAATGTGCATTTAGCCAAGGCTCAAACTCTTTGCAAAAATCAAGCCCACAAAATCAAACGAAAGTGTGCTTATTTTTTATAAAATCTATATGCATTTAAATATAAAAACAATATTCTTGTTTATAAGAAATGGTTAATTTCTTATGCTGTATAAAAAACCAGGACAAAAAATTTTGTTCTCAACCGAAGGTAGTTGAGCTACTTTTATATTTTCATTACAATGGAATTTATGTTGTCGAATTCAGTTAAAAAAATAACTATCATTGCTGCAGCTATTGGTGCATTGGCAAGTCAATGCGCTTTTGCTACTGAGAATCTCGCTGGGAAAATCCTATTTCAGGGAACTATAGTGCCCAGTACCTGTAAATTCAATTCAGCAAATGAAATTAAAGACGTTGCCGTTACCATGGGCACAAAGATCAATGCAAGGAATTTTGATCAGGCTGGTTACAGCCAGAAAGTAAAAGTTCCATTCGTATTTTCTGAGTGTGATCCAAGCACTAGTGCAATCAAACTAACAATCCAGAACAACGAAACAGATGGGTTGATTGCTGTAGACTCGGAAGATGGTGCTGCACAAGGCACAACTATCGCTCTTTTCGATCAAGCTGGACAACCAATAACAGCCGCATATGACTCTGGCGATGTAGGTGTCGATAATAATGCAGCAGATTTAAGTCTACAAGCAGCATATAAAAAAGGTGATGGCTTTACCGTAGAGTACAAATAATATTCACCTAATACTCTCCAATAAATAGGCTGCCCTTATCGCTTGCGGTATTTAGGGGCAGCAATGATGCGTATCGCTATCTCATCACGCTTTCCCAACATTGATTATTAAATAGCTGCTATGTTTAGCAAACGAAATTCACTTATCAATACATTTTTAAATTTTAAAATCATATTTTTGCTGTTCTGGATGCTGTCCATGAGCGCCTTTGCCGGCATACAAATTATGGGTACGCGTGTTATCTTTCTAGGAGACAAAAAAGAAACTTCCGTGTTCGTGCATAACTCAGTGGGAAAACCCACTTTGCTGCAAGCTTGGATAGAGAATGCACAAGGAGAAGAGGCCGACGTTCCGTTTCTGATTACGCCGTCTTTGTTACGTATTGAAAGTGATCAACAAGCCGTTTTACGCATACTGCGCATCAGTGAAGAAAATTTTCCTGAAGATAAAGAATCATTATTTTGGTTTAACGCCAAAGAAATTCCTGAAGCGTCAACGGGTGAAAACGTCTTGCAGTTTGCGATGACCACACGGCTTAAATTATTTTTCCGCCCCGCCAAGCTTGCTATTAAAGTTGGTGATGCCTATACCAAACTCAGTTGGCATCTTTCTGAAAAAGATCAACAAGCTGTGTTAATAGCACGCAATCCAACGCCTTATTTCATTACGTTATCTTCTTTAAAAATAAACGGTCAGCTTGAAGTGCCTGCTCCTCATATGGTGCCTCCATTTAGCGAAGCAACCTATCCTTTCGATAAAAACAAAATCCCGCTCAAGCAAATACATGACGTGTCTTATAAGATTATCAATGACTATGGTGTAGAAACTAAGGTGATTAACGCCACTATACCTAAACAATAAGTAATGTTTGAAGATGTTCCGATGTATTCATTTTTCCCCCCATATCTTCAGCATTGTCAGCATTCTGATTGGTGTTAGCTTTGTTTCAAACGCTTTAGCGGAGGTAGCGCTGCAATTTAATCCGCGCTTTTTAAAAACCATTCCTGGGCAAGCGAATGTCGATTTATCCCTCTTTGCGCACGCCAACCGGGTATTGCCCGGAACCTATCTGGTTGATGTCTACGTTAACAATCAACAGCTTGAGAGAATAGAAATACGCTTTGACGAAGTCACGAGCGAGAATCGGGAAGCACAAAAAGATGATATTCAAATCAAACACGAAGATATAACCAAAGCGCCAGCAAAAACAGTAACGCAAGCATCTGCGAATGCCGAACCATGTTTAAAAAAAGCAATGTTGGCTCATTGGGGAATCAATCTGACCGCCTCTGCTTTACTGAATGAGGCAACTGAAGAAAGTTGTATTCCGTTAAAACAAGCTATTGCGCATAGTGATGTGCGCTTTGAT
>JAHFSI010000150.1 GCA_023265835.1 Legionellales bacterium | reverse complement strand
AGGTAGTGGATATAAATCTTTTTATACTCGTTATACATAAAGCGTAGTTCATTAATACGATCACTTCGTGAATATTCAAGTTGTATTATGTTAGGATTTTCTTCATCGGCGTGGTTGAATAATTTTTTTTCTAATGATATGTCAGTATCGTACATGGCCAAGCTCCTTGTATTTATTCTTGTAACAATACTACCATAACAATGACGAATTGTCATCCCCGCTGTAGCAAAGATGACAGTTTTTTTTAAATGTGCGCTATAACCGCATCAACAAAAGCCTTGGTGCCGACTGTCTTTGTATTTTTTTGAGATAAATCTGGCGTCACGATGCCTTGTAACAACGTTGTTTTGACGGCATTTTCAATTATGTTGGCTTCTTCGTGCATATCAAAAGAATGGCGCAACATCATAGCTGCAGATAATATTTGCGCGCAGGGATTTGCAATACCTCTTCCTGCAATGTCAGGCGCTGAACCGCCAGAAGGTTCATAAAGGCCCAGGCCCTCGTCATTTAAGCTGGCTGATGGAACCATGCCCAGTGAGCCTGGCAATGCGGCGGCGAGGTCTGAGAGAATATCACCAAACATATTTTCTGTAACAATAACATCAAACTGATGCGGATTGATAATGAGTTGCATGGCACAATTGTCTACCAGCATGTGGGTTAATGTAACGTCGGGATAGTCTTTTGCTACTTCATTTACAATGTCACGCCATAACTGAGAGGTTGAAAGCACATTGGCTTTATCTACCGAACACAGTTTTTTGCGACGCGTGACTGCACTCTTAAAGGCAGCTTCTGCTATTTTGCGGATTTGGTTTTCTTCATATACACATTCGTCGAGGGCGGTGCGTTGATGATTCTTTGTGGATCGTTCATGACGTCCAAAATAAATGCCGCCTGTCAGTTCACGAAAAATAAGCATGTCTATGCCATGCGAGATGGTTTCTGGCTTTAGCGGGCAATGACTCGCTAATTGCGCATGAACCGTGATGGGGCGAATATTGATATTTAAATTTAGGTGTTTGCGCAATTTTAAAATACTATTCACTTCACATTGGTGCCATTTAGGCTGATGTTGTTCCGTGACAGGTCCTCCAACGGATCCAAATAATATAGCGTCCATTGTTTGACAAATCTGCAAGGTTTTTTCAGGGCAGTGTGATCCGCTGATATCATAAGCGTAGCCACCGATGGCGCCTTCTACATAGTCAAAGTGATGATGAAATTTTTTTGCAACAACATCTAATAAACGCAATGTTTCTTGCATCACCTCAGGGCCAATGCCATCGCCTGCTAATACCGCAATCTTTTTTTTCATTTTGTTGCTTCCAATAAGTAATCCAAATCATCTTGCCCTTTCAAAAAACATTCTTTGCGAAAAGGATCAAAATTAAAATGAAAAGTTTCGCCTGTTACTGTTTTAATGGTTTGTTCTTGTAAATCAACGGTAAGCGCTTTGTTACCAAGCTTGGCTTCTTCCATCAGTCTAGAAATGACAGTGGGCGCAAGGGTAATGGCCAACAAACCGTTGGTGGTTGCATTATTGTAAAAAATATCAGAATAAGATTCTGCAATAATAACGCTGATGCCGGCCTGCATCAGTGCCCACACCGCATGTTCCCTCGAAGAACCACAACCAAAGTTTGCACCCGTTAAAAGAATCTGCGCAGACTGATATTTTGGATCATGAAAAACAAAGTTTGCATCTTGTTTTTTTAAATATTGAAATAAATGTTCGCCATAGCCATCGCGATTGATTTTCGTTAAAAATTGTGCGGGAATAATCATGTCGGTGTCAACATTATGCATGTTTAAGGGAATAGCCTTACTCGTTAAGGATGTAAATATGTGCATTTAGATTATCTCCGCGTTGGTGATAAAACCTTTAATAGCGCTGGCTGCAACGGTTGCGGGTGAAGCCAAATGTGTGATACTGCCTGGCCCTTGCCTGCCCATAAAATTTCTATTGGACGTGCTGATGCAGCGCGCGCCTGGCGGTACTTTATCGGCATTCATTGCCAAACACATGGAGCAGCCTGGCATGCGAAATTCGGCGCCTGCTGCTTCAAAAATTTTATCCAAGCCTTCGTTTCTGGCTTGTTGCAGCACTTGTTCAGAGCCTGGCACAACATACATGCGAATGTGCTTTGCAATTACCTTTCCTTTTAATACGCTTGCCGCTAATCGTAAATCTTCAATGCGTCCATTGGTGCAGCTACCAATAAAGGCCCAATCCAAGGGTTGATGTTTAATGGGTTGACCGGGGCTGAGTTTGGTATAGGTATAAGCTTTTTCCGCATTTTCAAGGTGTGGAATTAATTCATCAATGCCTATGGCTTGCTCTGGATTAATGCCCCAGGTTACCATGGGCGTGAGCTTATTCAACTCCATTTCAACGACTTTATCATATTGACATCCCGCATCGCTTTTTAAGGCTTGCCATTTTTCAACGGATAAGACCCAAGCTTCATCTTTTGGTGCAAAAGGTTTATTTTTTAAATAGTGAAATGTAGTTTCATCTGGCGCGATAAGACCGGCTCTTGCGCCACATTCGATGGACATATTACAAATCGTCATGCGTGCTTCCATGGACATGGTAGAAATCGCATCGCCGGTATA
>JAHFSI010000015.1 GCA_023265835.1 Legionellales bacterium | reverse complement strand
CAATGGCTTATATTAAAAAAATCCGGTTAGGACAAATATTGCTAGATAAAAATCTTATTACGCAACAGCAATTGGATGCTGCCATGATAGAGCAAATGGCTAGTGGAAAAAAGCTAGGAACTGTATTGATTGACATGCAGTTTATACAAGAAGATGTTTTATTGCAATTATTGTCTGATCAGCTAGATATTCCTTATGTGGATTTGCGCAATTTTACTTTTGATCCCGAATTAGTGAAATTGCTGCCGGAATCTTATGCTCGTCGATTTCATTGTCTTGTGTTAAAAAGAGAGAAAAATGGGCTTTTAATAGGCATGTCTGATCCACAAGATCTTTTGGCCTATGATGAAATTACCGCACAAGTTAAACAGCCTGTGAGTATTGCATTAGTGCGTGAGAGTGATTTGCTAAAAATTCTAGATATTGTCTACCGTCATTCGATTGAAATTTCTAATCTTGCCGAAAAATTAGCTATACAAATAGGAGAGAGTGAATACGATAGCGCGCAATTGACCTCTGGATTATCTTCGGTAGATACACCGGTTGCAAAACTGTTGCAGACTGTTTTTGAAGATGCCGTACAAGTTAATGCCTCTGATATTCATATTGAACCGGGCGATAAAATACTGCGTATTCGTCATCGGGTAGATGGTATTCTTCATGAGCAAATTTTGAAAGAAAAAAATGTGGCTGATGCGCTTGCATTGCGTCTTAAGTTAATGGCCCATTTAAATATTGCGGAAAAACGTATTCCGCAAGATGGTAGATTTAGTATTAAAATTAAAAATAAGAATTTTGATGTGCGTCTATCAACAGTGCCGACGACATATGGTGAATCGGTGGTGATGCGATTGTTGAATCAATCGCTTGATTTATTAACACTGGATAAATTAGGCATGCCGGCTGATATGTTACACGTTCTCCATAGAGTAATGACACTGCCTAATGGACTGCTGCTGATTACCGGTGTGACAGGCAGCGGAAAAACCACGACTTTATATGGTATATTAAATGAATTGAATACCGAAGAAACCAAAATTATCACGGTAGAAGATCCAGTAGAATATCATTTGCCACGTATTACACAGATACAAGTACAACCTCAAATTGATTTGACATTTGCTCGAGTGTTGCGTGCAACACTTCGTCAGGACCCTGATATCATTATGGTGGGTGAATTGCGTGACCATGAAACAGCAGAAATTGCAATACGTGCTGCGATGACAGGCCATTTTGTCTTGTCTACATTACATACTAATGATGCTATTTCCAGTACGGTAAGATTACTCGATATGGGCATTGAAGGTTATTTGATTGCAAGTGTTTTACGTGCTGTCATTTCACAACGTTTAGTTAGACGTATTTGTACTAATTGCAGCGCAGAGTATTCGCTATCTTCTCAAGAAGAAACGTGGTTAGTCTCTGTGACCGGCGCTTTGCATCCCGATACTAAATATAAAGCAGGGAAAGGATGTGCTTATTGTCATCAGACTGGATATAAAGGCCAAATTGCCTTGTTTGAATTATTGGAAATTACTCCGACCCTGGCTAATGCATTGCGTCTCGACAATACAATTGAATTTATTCGTATCGCTAAAGAAGAAATGCGTTTTAAACCGCTTGTATTTAGCGGGATAGAACTAGCAGATAAAGGGATAACAACTATCAGTGAAGTGATTCGAATTGCTGGTGATGCACAAGTAGCAAATACAGAAAAAACAGTGTAAGGATAATACGGATAGTCTATGCCAATTTTTACCTATCAAGGCCGCGATGCCTCAGGAAAACTTGTTTCTGGCGAAAGTATGGCGTCATCGGCCGATAACCTCAGCGCGTCGCTGATTAAAGAAAATATTGTTCCCATTACCATTACATTAAAAAAAAATGAAAATCCCTTCTGGAAAAAAAGCATCAGATTTTTTGAAGGGAAAAAAGTAAAAAATACTGACTTAAGTTTATTTACCAGACAAATGTACACCTTGCTGAAATCAGGTGTGCCTATCCTAAGTGCTGTTAATCACCTAGCGGCGAATGCACGCAGTGAAGTGTTAGCGCGAGCGTTGCACAGTGTCGCTGAAGAGTTACAATCAGGTAGAAGTTTAGGTGTTGCAATGCAGCAATATCCTGATGTTTTTAGCCAATTGATGGTTGGAATGGTGATGGTAGGAGAAAATACAGGCCACTTAAATGATGTTTTTTTACATTTAACGAGTTATTTTGAATTAGAAGATAGTACTATTAAACGAGCAAAATCAGCCATTCGATATCCGATATTTGTCATTGCTGCGATTATTGTCGGTGTGATTATTATCAATATATTTGTTATACCTGTGTTTGCAAAAGTGTATGCGCGTGCTCATGTGCAATTGCCTACAATGACGGTTTGGTTAATTGCTATTTCAAATTTCTTTGCCGCACATTGGCTAATTGTTTTATTATTATTGTTTTTTTGTATTATTGCGCTGAAATATTATGTGAATACTCCTAATGGCAAACTCCTTTGGCACACATACCAACTTAGATTACCTGTGATAGGGAACTTGCTAAAACGACTCACTTTATTAAGATTTGCTCAAACATTTGCAATTGTTGCCAATTCAGGTATACCTATCGTGCAAGGATTAACATTAGTTGCGCAATCGATTACTAATGTTTATGCACGTCAAGAAGTCATGGCCATGCAAGAAGCCATTCAGCGTGGTAATAACATTCTTCAAGCGGCCCAAGTTTGTAAGCTCTTCACTCCGATTGAACTGCAAATGTTGGGGGTTGCAGAGGAAACCGGTGAATTAGGTGCGATGCTGAATGAAATTGCCTATTATTATCAGCGTGAAGTCGATTATGATCTAAAAAAATTAACGGACTTAATTGAGCCAATACTGTTGATTGCTATCTCAATCATGGTACTATTGATGGCGTTGGCTGTTTATTTGCCGATATGGAACATGGTAAAGTTAGCACATTAAGATGTTTGGTTGTAACTACGTCAATAATCATAAGATGAAACGGAGACCATCCTATGTATTCTCAATATCGCGGTTTTACGTTGATCGAACTGGTTATTGTTATCGTTATCTTAGGTATTTTATCTATCGTTGCTATTCCGCAATTTATTGATTTATCAGGCGATGCAAACCGGGCAGCGGTGCAAGGCGTTGCTGGCGCCCTTTCAGCAGCGAACGCAGTTAATTATGCAGCACGCAAAGAGAATGCATCCAATGGGGCTGCTATTGCAAATTGCACGGCGGTTGCAAGTGCATTAGTCAATGCAACATTGCCAGCAAGTTATACCATCACTTCTCTGGCCGTGACGTCAGGAACCACTTCTGTTTGTACCGTGACAGGCCCCTCGGGTTCTGTTGCAACGTTTACCGCAACTGGAATTAGTTAACGAATCGGTCAATTGAAATAACTAAAGTTGTTTAAACCACATGGTTTTTTTCTGTTATATTTTTATTAAGCGCTTTTTAGAAAAGCAATCTCCGCGGGCGTTGATTGACGGTTCAGGAGGGCGTTACGTTGGGGGAAACGGCCAAATTCTTTAATGACTCTGAAATGGGCATAAGCATAAGCAAGAAAGAGTTGATAGACTTGAGTGGTTTCCGTCATGGAGAGAGCAACGAGATTTTGAAAATAATGTATCGATTGTTCTTGTTTTGCCGCGTCTTCTGAATGCACTAAAGGAAGATAGAAAAACACACGTTCAATTAATGTGAGTGATTGGTCCATTTTTTGCTTGATGCCTTCCACACATAATTCTTGTGCCAGCATGTCATGCTTAAAAGCATCTGCAGAGTCGCGGTGTGCCCAACGAGAAAATTGGTCTAGCAGGATAATCAATGCAAGCCTGCCGCGAGGTGAGTTAGCCCATTCGGTCAACTCATTAGTAGTGGCTTTTTCATATTCTCCTCGATACATTTCCAGCATCTGTTTTTTTAAATGTTCATTTTCTCCAAACCACAAATTGGTGCGATCGCTGGTAGGAAGGTCTGCACGGCCTAAATCACCAAACCAAAATGTCAGAATTTCGTGTATTTTATCAGTCATAAGAGCCTAATTCATTTTTTTTGAATATATAGCATAGATAAAGACGATCCACAATGTGTGTTTTTGGCAATGCCTGTTACGTTCCTTCCCCCTTAGGGGGAAGGTCAGGAAGGGGGGGATAAATATCATTCACTTTCCCAAGACCATTGCCCTGACCAATTTTGTAATCAATTTTTCAGTTTTTTGCTCTTGATCACGGCCCGGATCAAACTCAGCGATTTCTGCTCCTACTAACCGAGTGTCTTTTGCAAATACCTGAGCAGCTTGACATAATTCTTCTCCAGACAACCCATCGGGTTCCGCAACATCGGTGCCGGGTGCATCGGCAGGGTCAATGCCATCCAAGTCAATGCTCAAACCATATCCCACTGTGCCAGTGGTTGCAATGTTGATGGCTTCTGCAATCACATCGACTAAACCACGTTGTTTGACTTCATTCATGTTAATGATTCGCACATTTAGTTTTTTTAGTAAAGCGGCTTCTTCTGCTTCAAAACTGCGAATGCCGATTAAACAAATGTTCTCTGGCTTAAATTTAGCGCCTGGGGACATTAAATTGACCAAGGTTGGTTCACCCTGTCCTAATAAACAAGCCAATGGCATCCCATGAATATTGCCGGTATGGCTCGTTTGCGGTGTGTGACTATCCATATGCGCGTCAATCCAAATAAAACCTAACGGCCCTTTTTCTTGTAGGGCTTGTTTGGCCCCGCTCCAAGTACCGATAGCACAAGAATGATCGCCGCCCAAGGTAATAAAAAATTTTTTATGACGCACCAGGTCCGCTACTTCATCTGCGACTTGAGTGCATTGTCTAACAACGGAGGCCAGCTTGGTAGAATCAGTAACATTAGGAGTGGTAGTTAGTTGCCAATGTAATACAATACCTGACTGAGCGAGACCTGCAAAAATGGAAGAATGTTGTAAAAAGAGGGGCCCATCCCCGCAACCAGGGCCTGGCCCTGCGATACTGGAAGCATAGTTGATGAAGTAAAGGTCTTTTTGAGCATTCATTGGACTAAATCCTCAATTGCTCGAACCATACAGATATGTTACAAATGATTCGGCTAAAAATAAACAAAATATTGAGATATGAACAAACTCATGAATGGTTTTGATCAATTACTGATTTCCCCGCATCAATTGCGAACAGAACAACCAGTGACCGCTGCAGCATTGACAACTATTCAATCAGCCCGTCAGCATATTAGTCGTATCATTCAAGGCCATGATAAACGATTGCTCGTGATTGTAGGCCCCTGTTCTATTCACGATACAGAAGGGGCATTGGAGTATGCTGCACTTTTAAAGAAAGCAGCTGAAAAATTTGCTGATGAACTTTTTATTGTGATGCGGGTCTATTTTGAGAAGCCCCGTACCACAGTCGGTTGGAAAGGGCTCATCAGTGACCCTTTTTTAGATGGGAGCTTTGCCATCAATCATGGCTTATTGCTTGCTAGAAAATTATTGCTTGAATTGAATCAACTCGGTGTTCCTGCCGGCACAGAATTTTTAGATACGATTATTCCCGCTTACTTAAGCGATTTGATTGCATGGTGTGCTGTGGGTGCGCGCACTGTGGAAAGCCAAACACATCGAGAATTGGCTTCTAGTTTTGCGATGCCGGTCGGTTTTAAAAATAATAGAGACGGGAACATTAAAGTTGCCATTGATGCCATAAAAGTCGCGCAGCATTCGCACGCGTTTTTAGGTATTACATCAGCAGGAAGTCCTACAATCATTCGTACGCAAGGTAATTTTGCTTGTCATGTTATTTTGCGTGGTTCGCATACCGCTTCTAATTATGCGGCGTCTATTATTCAAGAAACTGCAAATTTATTGCAAGAAGCACAATTACATCCCAGTGTCATGGTAGATTGCAGTCATGGAAACAGTAGGAAAAATTATAAATTACAGCACCAGGTTGTTGCAGAATTGATTGATCAATTACACAGGAGCCCTGCCTATATCAACGGGATGATGCTAGAAAGTAATTTGATCGAAGGAAAGCAAATTCTTATGAAAAAGGAAGCGTTGAGATATGGACAAAGTATTACGGATGGTTGTATTGGGTGGGAGGATACGTTGAGGTTACTAGAAAATTTGGCCTGTGCTAATTACCAAGCATAAAATAGCATTATTTTATACAAAATATATTTTTATGCTGTTTTTTATAACAACGATTAATGCACAATAATGATATACTGGTTACTTAAAGGCCGATTGTGGAGTGTAAGATGGATATTCACTACTTATTAGAAGTGAGTCTAAAACAAAAAGCATCCGACTTGCATCTTTCTCCCGGATTGCCGCCGCTGTTGCGTGTGGATGGTGAATTGAAACCTATTCCAGGTGAGAGTCCGCTGGATGCTGCCGCAACAGAAACATTAATTTATAGTTTCATGTCCCCCGACCAACTAGAAGAATTTAACAAATCCCATGAATGTGATTTTGGCATGAGTGTTTCTGAACTAGGCCGATTCAGGGTGAATGTTTTTTTGCAAGCAAACGGTGTATCTGCTGTACTTCGTACTATCCCAGCGATTATACCTACATTGGAAGATTTAGGTTCTCCGCCCATCTTTAAAAAAATACTTGAAGCGGAAAATGGATTGATTTTAATAACAGGGCCTACTGGTTCTGGTAAAAGCACGACGTTGGCTTCAATGATTGACTATATTAATCTAAATTCTAATTGTCATGTGATTACAATTGAAGATCCCATTGAGTTTGTGCATAAAAGTAAAAAAAGTGTGATTAGCCAACGCCAAGTCTATCGTGATACGAATGATTTTAATATTGCATTGCGTTCTGCCTTGCGCGAAGACCCTGATGTGATATTAGTGGGGGAGATGCGAGATTTAGAAACCATTCGTTTGGCCTTGACGGCTGCTGAAACAGGACATTTAGTATTGGCAACGCTTCATACTCGTTCTGCCCCTCATGCAATCAATCGTATTTTAGATGTATTTCCTGCCGGTGAAAAAGATTTAATTCGTCTGATGTTATCGGAATCCTTGCAAGCAGTGATTTGTCAGACATTGCTTAAGAAGATAGGCGGCGGCCGTGTAGCAGCCTATGAAATCATGATAGGTACACCCGCTGTACGCAACTTGATTCGAGAAAGCCAAATCGCTCAACTTTATTCTGCGATGCAAATGGGCGGCGCTTTTGGAATGGTGACCTTAGATCAATCGATACGTAATTTGGTTGATAGGAAAATTGTTGAAGATACTTTACCTAAATAAGTTACAGATCTATAAACTATAAGCCGTCCACAAATCCCGCACCGGCCCCGGATTTTTTAGAAGCTCACTTGTAGGGCCATTTGCGATAATTTTTCTATCCTTAAGCATAATGACCGAATCAAATTGAGGTAAAAGATGCAGCCGATGTAGAGAAACAATCATCGCCGCATCTGGAAAGGTACGAATAACACCGGAAAGAATGTCTTTTTCTGTGGGCAAGTCGACACTGGAGGTCGGCTCATCCATTAAAATCAGTGAACTAAAGCGGGCCGCAAACAATCCACGCGCTAATGCAAGACGTTGTTTTTGACCGACCGATAAATTAAGGCCTTTTTCGCGAATGTCCGTTTCAAAACCTAAAGGTAATGTATTGACTATCGGCAAAAACCCGGCAAGTTTAGCGGCTTGTTGCATTTCACCAGGAGTGGCGGGTAAATCCATCGTAATATTAAAAGCAATCGTGTTTTCAAAAATTTCAGGATCTTGCGGGATAAGCGTTGTGATGGCCCGTAAAGGTTCTAAAGAATCAAAATGAATCCCATCAATCACTAATTGTACCTGTGAAGGCGTATAAAGGTTAGATAAAATATTTAATAAAGTGCTTTTTCCACCTCCGCTTTCGCCTATTAATGCAATTTTTTCTCCGCGGGTTACTGAAAAACTAATTTGATCCAAAACATGTCCTTGGTCTTCTTTTCCAAGATGATGGAAAGTCAATTCCTGAATTTGAAAAGAATGCCACTGTCTCGCAGTCGCGCTGCCTTTAGGTAAATGCGCGAGCTTTTTGATATCAGTTAAAATGGGTTGCATCCCATGGATGTCCGTATTCATGCGAACCAGTTCACTATAATGCACGCTTAGATCATGAAACACGGTACTTAAGTCCCATTGATAACGGAAAATCATCACCACTAGGCCAATCATGATCGCTCCCGTTGCATGCAACGTATGGATAATATAGCCCATTAAAAGTGTTGCTTGCACAATGGCCAATGACATCATCATCACAAACCATTTTGTTTCGTTCAACAGCGAGTCTTTACGAAAAAAAGGCCAAACGGCCATCATGCGCTGAAACAAATTCGAATGGGTTAACTCACCCAGACGAAGCGTCAAAATAGTTGTCATATTACTGATATAGTCAAATAAGACAGCGCCCACATGATTATCAATTTCATTTTCCGCGTTATAGAGTGGTATTAATTTTCGATCAAATAAAATAACCACATAGGTCACCAAGGAAGAAGCAAGCAAGCTTATAATGCCAACAGGCACAGAAAGCCATAATAGAAATCCAATGGATACTAAAAATTTCACGATGGTTTCAATATAAATAAATTGATTTTCCGCAAACTGGCGAAGCGCAATAGCTGCACGATTAAGACGAGTGATGATGTTGCCAGAATGATGGTCTTGGTGCCAATTCAATGGTAACCGTGCTAATTGTTCATATAAATTGAGCCGGTATGTTTGTTGAATTTTCAAAGCGACATTTCGTTCAACAATACGAGCAGGGCCGTGAAATATCCAAAATATCAGCATAAAAACCACGCCCGCAAGCAGCCAAAATACCACTTCGGAAAGACGGCCAGGTTGGAAAGTTTGCAGCACATTAATGGTGCGTCCAAAGGCGTAAGGTGTTAGGCCCAACGCTCCTTGTGCCATGATATAGGCAAAATAATAGCCAACAATAGAGGCCCGCCATGGCTTGCCGTACCACCATACAGTACGGATGAGATCAAAGTATGGATTTTTCATTGGATTACCTATTGTACCTGCTAAAATATAAGCATTTTAACAGAATATCATGATATTCTTCCACTTTATGGAAAGAGGACATAACAATGTCTATCGCTAATAAAGATATTTATGTCAGTACAGACATTGAAGCAGATGGTGAAATTCCAGGGAAAAACTCGATGTTAAGCGTTGGCTCTGCCGCCTATTTGCCTGACAAGACAATGTTGGGTACGTTTAGTATTAATTTGGAAACATTGCCAGGTGCGGCACCAGATCCTACTACCATAAAATGGTGGCAAGGATTTCCTGCCGCATGGCAAGCGTGTCGAACCAATCTTGTTTCACCAGAAATCGCGATGCAACAATATGGCGAATGGTTAGAGGCCCTTCCGGGCCACATTATTTTTGTTGCTTATCCGGTCGTCTATGACTTTCGGTTTATTGATTATTATTTACAACGATTTTTTGGTAGAAATCCATTTAAATATCGAGCAATTGATGTTCGCAGTTATGCAATGGGCATGCTGAATGTTTCTTATAAGAAAGCCAATAAACAAAAATTACCGATAGAGTGGAAAGATAATTTACCGCATACGCATATAGCATTAGATGATGCGCTGGAACATGGTGCGCTTTTTTGTAATATGCTTTCAGTGCGTAAATAAAAAATAAGAATTGACTTAATTAGCGTAAAAAATAAGTATGAGTGTTAAAAATGATTTAGGTGAAAATGTGATTTGCCCTCTCCCTGACCCTCTCCCGCAATCAAGATCCGTGTTTTTGTATGAACCGTTGGCGGGAGAGGGAAATTTCTAAGCAATTTCTGATTAATAAACGTTAAATTCAATGCGATTGCCATGACAGCTAAACCTTCTATAGCCTATTTATATAGCACGGGCCAAGTGAATCAATCGATTAAATACAATATTGTTGATCTTGGAAAAGCGTTTCATCCGAGTGAGGTTACCTACTTATTAGGGTCAACGCACTTCGTGCGTATGGCCCTAGGCTAGGAGGATGGGCGCATTTTTTTGTGTTTAATTTTTCCTGTATTTTTTCATCTGTAATCGTATCCAGAAAATCATTCATTGCCTGTGAAAGTCGAGTCGTTTTAACACCACAATGTTCATGGCCTATTGTCCAATGTAATTTGCCAAATGAAAACATAACTAATGCAAAATAGATTCCATCCAGAATAGAAGGAAGATAACTGGTATTGGACGGCTGTATCTCTTGATCAAACCCAAACAGCGAGGATAGTTGTGTCTTAACTCCAAAGCACAAGAAATAAAACAAAATTAAAATAACGCATCGGTTTTGTAATTGCGGAATATGGCTTGCTTCTCTAAAATCTTTAAAAGGTACTTCACTTTTAAAAATCACAAACAGGTCGTTGTCATAATTTTCACGCGGTATTCTAACCTGCAAACTAGGTGTTTTATGATTATGCCAAATAATAATACGCCGCGTTAAAAAAGAATCCGTTTTAAATTCTTCCTCATGCTCTTCGGCGATTACAATAATTTCTGCACAGGATCCATTTTTTAATATATTTAGTTTAATGAACATAGTATCATTGCCATTATTTTTGGAAATGATAGAGCCTAATTTTTCTTAAATCAATTAAATTGTAAAATTTTTTAGCTGAATTGGAGAGAATATTAATATGTTGAATCGCAAGCAGCAACAACCACAATCTACTATCCAAAAATTCACGCATATTCATCCATTCTATGCACTCATCACAGTCATTGCAGGTCCTGTAATGACGATTGGCTTAGCGCCAGAGTTTGCACCTTTATTACTTGTTTCTTTTCTTTTTGCAAAAGAACTGGTGAAAGAGTTTGGCGATGTGAGAAATCCTGCACGCAAAACAAAAAGTCTATTTGAAGAAAAAGAATTTACAATAGATCAGATACCTGCAGGCAAAATAACACATTACGGGTCGCAGCCTGTTGTTGAAGTCTATGCTGGTGGACTTTTAGGTTCGTTAACAGAATCCACATTATTAACGCCTTATTTTTTAGAATTTTATATTAAATATCTAAATTATTTATTTATGGCCGTCTACACAGTCTATGGAGCCTGGTCACTGGATCCAGGCAGGGCAGCGATCAAGTACATTATTAATGAAAACGACCGGCGGGGGCTTAATTTCGATGCTGTCAATGCTGATATTTATTATATGTGTAAAGAAACTTTAAAGAAATTAAAACAAAATAATCAAACAGAGCCTTTTTGTCTGCAAATATCAGAAGATGAATTTGATGTATGTTGTTTCGAGGCCGTTGCTGGACTTTGTGAAGAGGCCAAAGGATTAGGAGCGGAGGGTTGCAGCACTGCTGTTTTGCCGTTGGCACAGGGCGTCCAAGGTCTCTCGAGCAATCTGGATTGGTTTAATCTGTTTGGAGTATTTCATCTATTTCTGATTAATCGCATGAGAACTACGCCGCATTTTCAAGAGACAAAAGAGCATGGCGGAAAACCAGAAATGACTTTTGCATCGACGATACCAGGCATTATTCCAGCGATCACGGTCTTTAATAATCGGATGTTAGTGGTTGTTTATAATGAAGTGGGCGCAAAAAAAGGAAATAGACAAAATGGTCTTAATGCCTGGCCTGGTATGATTTTAGCGAAAAAAATAGCGGAAGAATGCTCGACGATGGCAGAAGTGGTTGCTTTATTAAAGGAAAATCAACCTGCTTCTACCTGTCATCTAACGATAGCCGCAAGAGATATGCATGGTGTGTTGCAATGTATGCAGTATGGATCTGATCAACCTTTTGATATGGTGGATGAAGATGCTTGTGTCGCGACCAATCATTTTTTTAACGCAAAAGGACGGCATTTTATGCGTGAATCAGCACCTATTCCTGATTCAAAGATACGCTATGATCAAATGAAATCTGAAGTCAAAAAGCAATTGCTTCAGTTACAAGAACAACACAAAGCATCCATGACAGAATCGGTGCTAGAGGCAGTGTTTGAGCGTTTACGCCAAATTGCTGTAAAACCCACAACACAGCATGATACGATAAAAACCATTCTTGCTTGGTTAAATCACAGTGAAAATCGCTGCATTGTACGCATGAATACAGCCAATTTTAACGCTTCTTTTGCACCGGATGAAACAGGGAAGCTGCATTACGATACGTTTGATTTAACATTGCGCTTTGAAGCATTTAGAAAAGAAGTGAATCGATTTTCCCAAGATTATAAACAATCTGCCGGCCCAGAAAAGAAAAAACTAAAGGCACAATGTGCTGTTGACCAATCCATGATTGATTTGCTGCAAACAGCGCAACAGGTGGGGCCAAAATATCCCGAATTAGCAATGGAACTTAGGCATTTATGTACGGCCCTGATTCACGAATTAGCCAAAGCAGAACTTTCTTCTC
Organism: Legionellales bacterium; assembly: GCA_023265835.1. GTDB lineage: Bacteria > Pseudomonadota > Gammaproteobacteria > DSM-16500 > DSM-16500 > UBA4722. The sequence continues at coordinate 18,827 of JAHFSI010000015.1, read as the reverse complement.
CCGGTTTATTACCTAAAACAGTGCAGAATATTGCAATGAAAACAGTAACCATAGTCAATATCATGTTGGATGATAAATCAAAAAGTAAAGCAGATAGGTGGATACGTTATAAAAATTGGCTGCAGCAAAAATTACCTAAAACGATTATGTCATATAATCCTGCAAAAATACCTGATGCGTTGTTTAGGATTGACATGTGTCTTTGCATGGATGCCACATTAAAATATTTAGCAGAGAAAAGTCCATCTATGAATTTTGCAAGTTCTTCTTATACTGCTTTTATAGCCACACTTTGGGAGGCAATCCCCAAATATGGCATCACATTCGCAACCAGTGCCTATTTAGTGTCACAATCTATATTTAAAAAGCCCCTTTTAAAAGCAAGTACAGAAAAAATCGTCAACATTTTGCAGAAGGAATTACCTAAAGAAAACAGGCCTTCCATTGTGCATCGTTTCTGCCTTAGTAGATAAAATTACCAAAATTATTTTTTTGTTGCGCTAACAGTAAAATTAACTTGCACATCATCTTTTACTGCTTTTGTATCTGACCATTCACCTTGGCCAACCCCAAAAGCGGTACGTTTGATTGTGGTATTTCCTGTCATTTTTGCTTTTGTCGGAGAATATTCTTCTTGAGTGAAGTTTAAAACAATAGGTTGTGTTTTATCGCGAATAGTGAGGGTGCCTTTTGCTTGATAAGTCTTATCTCCTGTTTTAGTGAAGCCGGAGGATTGAAATACGGCTTGTGGAAATAAGTTAGTATTAAACCATTCAGAAGATTTTAGCGTATCAGAAAGTTCGTTATAGGAACTTGAAATTGAAACGACATTCACAATAATTTTCACATTAGATTTATCTAGTTGTGCAGGATCAAAATGAATATCGCCAGAAAAATGGGTAAATGTACCCGTAACAGGAGCACCATTTTGCGTGGCAGTAAAGGTCAATATGCTTTCATTTGGAATAATTTTCCATGCAGGCACATCTGCAAATGCGACAAGCGGTGATAATAAAAAAATAATAATGGCTTTTTTTAAGTTAATTTTATTCATGATAACATCCTTCCTTTTTTTAACTCTGATTAATTAAACTTTCAACTTCCTCATATGGCTTGTATTTTTAAAAACTGCAAGTATGGTATCAGAAAATGGGTTGGTCGCATAAGTACTGTTATAATAAACTATTCTTATGCTTAGTCCTTAATATGATTTAAATTTGACTCCATCGACCTAAAGGCCGATGGAGGTCAATCTCACCTGGATTACTTACATATAATGTAAGGGTTATTATCACCATAGTCTGAAAGTGTCATTACCTGAGTGACAGTCGAACAGGGTATGAATGGCTTAGACACAATACCGTTTGGTGTGCTAATAGAAACATTTTTTATGTTTAACGTGAATGCTATGTCTGCGCGCTTGGATGGGACAAGATTTTTAGACACGGTTGCCATGTTTGATTTAGATGAACCATAAGCGGGAATAGTTAAAGCCGGAAAATCAACGCAGCCTATGGAGATTCCTGAAGCCGATCCGCAAACGTTACCCTCTACGGTAATGGAAGATGTGGTATTCAGATTTATAATTAAAAAATTATTATTCGCTGTATCATCGGCAAAAACTGTGCCTATGAACATGAATGTACACAACGCTAAAATTTTTTTCATGATGGCTTGCTCCTCTGTTATAAAGAAATAATATTATTAAAATAGAAATAACATTATAAGACATAATTATTGAAAATGATAAAGAAAAGAGTATAATATTAAATTCTGTATATTTAATGTTCTTTAGAGGGAAATCGTACTTCGATTTAATAACTGTTTCTTTTTATATTTATTGCTCCATTGAAGCAGAAGCCTAAAGATGGATAAAACATGACACGAATAACTAAATTATTTTTAATTATCATCAATGTTTTCCTTGTTTTACAAGCCCCTGCATTTGCTGCGCAGAAGCCTTTTCATCTTTTGATAACGTCCTTTGATCCCTATCATGGTTCCTCTAAAAATAACACACAGGCAATTGCTGCCCAAATCCAAAATATTCTTCCTAATAAATTAGATATACCTATTGAGATAAAAGTTTGCAACCTCCCAGTCGTCTATGATGTTGCCGCTAATCAAGCAATGCGTTGTGTTAATGATTTTCTTCCGGACGCTGTTATCTCCTTGGGAGAAGGTGACTGCACTGTGCGGTTGGAAACAGCGGCTACTAACTGGGATAATGATATTTGGGCCGACAATGAGGGACAAATTCGTAGAGGCAGCATAATTATTCCTGGTGGCCCACAACGAACTGGATTTATATTCCCAATTCCTGATCTATTTTGCGCTTTTCAACCGGATAGCCCACCTAATACTATTATTTCTCATGATCCAATGGAATTTGTTTGCAATAATACGGCTTATCATTTGAGTGAAACACTAAAAAAATTACATATTGCATTTACTTTGATTCATGTGCCTAATGCAGAGTGTCCAGCAAAGCAAGCTGACCCTATTACAAATGCGCAAACTATTGCAACCATGCTTGTTCCTGCCATTCAAGAGATTGCAAATGATAGCTTTTCATTCAATAATAATATGGCTCCTGCAACGCGACGGGAAGCAGAAATCTATTATCTAGATGCACTATCTGGTCTAACAAATACTAAAAAACAATGTGTAGTTAATTTTTCGCAGGAATTACTTGCTACTTATGCCATCCCTAATAATACTAAGTTTTGATTCATGAACTTTTTTGCATACTACTTGAAACGTCTTCATTCTAGACTTGGCTACTTAAGTCCATTATATTTTGAAGCGAAAAAGGTCACTTAGTTGAGTGTCCGTTTTTTAGGGGCGAGATCAAGATTGCGTTGAGCGGAACTTCGGTTCATAGGGTACCTGCTTTTTTTTATTTGTTTAATTTTGATTTCAGTATTTTCGATAGCTTTTGTATAGCGATTTGTTTTTCTCTTGCTCGTCCTGAACGAATTGCATCAATTAAAGTGAGTAAATCATAGAATAAAGGATCGGGGTGTTTAATAATAGACTCAGGTACGGAGGGGCATAAAGGTTTAAGTGAAACTCCTCGTTCTTCACCTTCTCCATAAGGCCAAACTGGAACAGGGTCACTGCCAGCAATAATTTGTTTTTTTAGGCTAGGGCCGGCATAACTAGTAGATACGCCTCGGGCTATTTCTCCTAGTTTTGCAGGAAATATATATTTGAGGGCATGAATAAAGAATTCCTCGCATGCTTGGATAATCGGTTGTGGTTTACTGGGTGGATGGTAGGGTGTTACTAGTCCAGCAATAACTAGTCTTTTAAAGGCGCTGTTAATTTGAGATGGGCTTAGGCATAGCTCAAAAGCGATGCTATTTTGAGACCATTGAGCACCTTCTTTATATGCTAACAGTTTGGTTAGTACCACAATGTCTTGGGATTTGATAAACATGGCTTGATATCTCTTTATTTCATATTCTAGATTCTAGAATATAGAATGAAATTATTCAAGTGGTTAAGGAAGTATCAGTAATTGGTTGAGTAACTAATTGATAATTTATGACTATTTTAATATTGGTGGAGGGTTAATTAGTCGCTAAATTCAATTGAACCCGCGTCCATGATCTTATGCATGGCAGTCATTTTGAAAATAAGAGTCGCAACCTTTTTTGGTTTTTAATTTCTCAAAGATCCAAGAGCAGTGCTTGTATTTTATTCCGTCAAAAGTTATTTTATTTTTGCAGCCAAAAAATCGACCGGCAACACATACATATTTTTCATTGTGCATTAATTTTATCCAGGCATCGAGTTTTTTTCTGTAGGTAGATAGTGGCCATCTTCTGCGCATGTCATACTCATGGTTCTTGACGTTAATGACGAGACCACTATAGTTTTCTTCACCACCTATATCAGCAGAAGTATATCCGAAATCTTCTAGAGTAATTGACAGAGATTCTCTAGGAAAGCATTGCCAATAGATTGTTTCTCCCAGTGCGCGCTTAAGAGAAAAAGGTCGTGGATTTTCTATCTTTAAATCTTTTTCGTTAAGAATGCCAAAATCGTCAGTCAAAACCGAATTAGGATACTTATTTTTTAGAGCATCATTAAGAGCGTATGCTGTTTGAAAGCTGCATGATGCAATTAATGTAAAAATAAAAATCTTTCTCATTTATCCCTCAAGTAATTGCTTGTAAAACGCACGAAATGTTGGCATTGCGTTATATGGATCAGGCTCATTAGGATAATTTTTAGGATCATTCTTGTGGTCTATCATACCTTTGAGAAGGCCTTTATATTCTGCTACTGCATCGTCCCAGGTTGCGATATGACCTTTTCCTTCTTTTGTGAACCTTTCTCTTGCGCCAGCATATTTCATAAATAACCAGCGTGTGCCAGCACAAATATTTTCAGCGGGATCCATGGCTTCATCGGTGGTGAGATGTATGAAGTTATCTTTTAGTTCAATCTCGTGGCCATTAATCTTTTTTAAAGTGTCATCTGTAAGCTGCATGAGGCCGCGGGCAATGCCAAGTTTTTTGCTACCAGTTGAATTAGTTTTGTCTGGAATAAAGCTTGATTCACCCGCTATGAGTGCTTTAACTAAATTAGGATCTAGAGGATCTTTTGCCTTGAATACAGCATTCCAATAATAGACCCACCCACGAATAAGAGAATCAAATTTAGCCTCATTCTTAAATTCTAAAATATTCGCTTTAGGCGGGCCCTGTAAATCGTGAAAATGCGTCTCAGCAATTATTTGGAGTTCAGGAAATGAGAGTATATCTTTTGTTGATCTTTCTTTTCCTTCGCTGTTTTTATGTGTTGGATTATTAGCGCAATGACCTTGTCTGGAAATAGCTTCTCCGTCGGGATGTATTTTGCTTGGATGAATGTTTTCAGGATGTGTTCTCACATAGTGTTGGCCTACGGGACAAATTCTCCATGAGTGTATTTTTTCATTAGCATTATTTTCAGTTGGTGCGTTTACTTCTAAGATGTCGGTGCTATTTTCCATTTTCATAATAAACTCCATTAATATCATGTAGTAATTTGTGAATAATTGGAGAATTATAAAGTATTAATAACATCTATGCTAATGCATTCTAAGGTATTTGTGGTCTGATTATATGATGGTGTGTAGATGCCAAATTTAACAAAATATTTTTTTTATATTTTCCGCTTCACGTAATCCAGATAAATAAGCTCCATGAGTCGTTGCTGGATGTCTCAAAGAGGTTGCTTCGCCAGCAAAAAATAAGCGATTTGTTACCGGTTCAGCTAGGGCATTACGATCTGCTTGGCTTGAGCCTGTTTTATAATAGGAGTAGGAGCCTTGGGTATAAGGATCATGTGACCAACGCGTATTTACATAACTTTCTGGTTTGGGAAGATTGGCTCCAAATACAGCCTGAAAATTACGCATCATTTTATCTATCACTTGCTCATCGGTATCACTTTCTAATTGTCGTGCTGTTTTTCCACCGCTATATCCCACTAAAATGGGTTCTTTAATGAAATGATGCAAAAAATTTTTCAATTAATTGGGATGGAATAGGGCGGCCAGTTTCATCAAAAAAAAGAAATTCTTCAGGACTAACTGAAACCATATTTGTAGAAGCTTTATTGACTAATGCAATAGGATTATTATTAGAACCATGAATCCAACTTGCTCCAGTGCCAAAGGGGATGCCTAAATTAGTATGCGCCGAAGCTCGGCCGCCAGGATGATTACATGCTTCCAATATCAGCACATCAAATCCAGATTTCATTAATTCATTACACGCAGCAAGTCCAGCCAACCCGCCACCCACTATTATAATTTTTTTTGGCATTTTTCTACCGAGATATCTTTAGAACAGGAATTTGGTGGACATGTTGTCAGAAAATTTGAACCAATTCAATTCCCATATTTTGGAATGGGGGCAAGAGCTTTTGGGGTTGGTGGCATGAAGTGGAGCTTCGATCAATCAATGAGTTAGGGGTGATAAAAGCGACTGTTGGGGTTTGTTATTCACCACTAGGGAGTAGAACCTTAGCTTTATCTTATGGTTGGTCACTTTTTAGAGCATATTGTGGCTAGTGTGTTTGTGAACTGTCTGGTATTTCCGGACAGTTGAATAGCGAGCAGCCATCAAAAAATTCGGGCAACAAAAAGTTGTGCATAACAATGATAATGGCTATGATTCCCATAACAATTAACAATACCCGCCACGCCTCTCTCTGAAGAAGAATATTTGCATGAATTAGAGATATTGGAAAAAGAAGCAACTTAAATGGAGATGCAAAATGACTCGACAAGAACTTGATGCAACTTTAGCCCGATTGGGTTTAAAGGTGCCAGAAGCAGAGCGAGATGATCTCACTGATGCTGCGCGATTTATCGAAGAGATGGCGGTTTCTGTCAAAAAGCCTCGTTCTGTTGCGGCTGAGCCCGCGCATATTGTTGCATTTCCAAAAGGGTGAGAAATGGTTTCTGATTTCCTGACTATTGCAGATGCGGCGTGTTTAATTGAGAAGCGCGAATTGTCACCGGTAGAGTTGGTCGAAAGCAGACTTCAACGTATCGAAAAATTTGATAAACAACTAAATAGTTTTATCTGTGTGCTTGCTGATGAGGCGCGTGTCGCCGCCCGTACTGCCGAAGCAGAGATTGCTGCAAGGAATTACAAAGGCCCACTACATGGTATCCCAATTGGATTAAAAGACGTCTATGACGTTGCGGGCATTCCCACCACAGCTCATTCAAAGATCATGCAAAACCCTATTCCAACTACTGATGCATATTCAGTCAAACGATTGAAGCAGGCTGGCGCAATCATGATTGGCAAATTAGCGACGCGTGATGCAATTGATGTCGCTGCTAAAAAACTTGAGGAAATGGGATGCGAAGTGCAGGAGATACATCTGTCTCCATTATCTGAATGGGCTGCTTGCGGTGGTATTATCATGTTGGCTGAGGCTTATGCGATTCACGAAGACAATTTGCGCGCCCGCTTCACTGATTTTGGTGAAGTGTTCCGCGCCCGCATGGCGTTGGCAGGCCTAATCACTAGTGCTGATTATATTCAAGCAGTGCGTCGTCGGCGTGAACTGATAGATGAACTTGATCAGGAAATGGCAAATCTCGATGTAATCCTGACTGCCACTACTTCACATGAGGCACCAAAGATCGATGCAGTTGGTAAATTTTCAATTTTTGAACGTCCATTATTGACAATACCCTTTAATGTCACTGGTAGCCCTGCTATGTCGATATGTTGTGGCTATACCGAGGATGGATTACCTTTAGCAATGCAAATAATTGGTAAACGTTTTGATGATGCCACTGTTTTGCACATTGCTGATGCGTATGAACGAGCTACCCCGTGGCGCGAGCGGCGGCCAGTGTTATAGCAATTTGTTGAGAAGACTCACAAGGGTGTTCGGAACGGAGTGAAATACACAAGCTCATCGCAACTATCAGCCAAACAGTAATAGCAGCGCTTGAAAAGAAAATTGAAGAATTGGAAATTCAAAAACAACAAATTCAGCAGTCCATTACCAAACTACGTACCCACGATATTGATTTTGGAACCGCTCTAACTGCGGTAATGAATTTCATGGAAAACCCGCAGGATGCTTGGGTTCGCGGTGATTTAAGGCAAAAAAGACTAGTTCAGAAGTTGGTTTTCGTACGTCCGATTGCGATGCATCCGAAAACTGGCATTGGAACCGCTGATTTATCCTTACCATTCAGTATGTTAAAGGACATTTCCAGCGGTAAAAACGAATTGGCGGCGGGAATGGGGTTGGTTTTTTAGTGGGTTGATTAACATCATTTTTAACTATAAGAATTTTGTGACATACCCCAAATAATACCCCTGAAAAAACCGTCCTTGAAAATCAATTGAACCCGCGTCCTACATTGTTCGTTGTTCGCGAACATCGAACATTCGTGATTCGCGAATTGCGAATGGATTATCAGTAATTATGAGTGCTATGACTCCAGAAAATTTCTCTGTTCATTTGTTATATCCTCGCCTAAAGGCCCATCATCTTTTCCATCAGGAGTGACAAGCCAATACCAGTCATAAGTTCCGCCAGGTGGGATAAAATATCGATGTTCATTAACAATCAAATAACCTTTATAGGTTCCTTTGGTAATTACCTCGAGTGAATTAGCAGGGGCAATATAATGTTGATGAGTACCATCTATGTTAACACCATGCAGCGCGCCTGAAGTAGTCCATGCGGAAGTAATGAAGTAGAGAATCTTATTATCGGGAGAAAAAGTTAATCCGCTTGGATCAATGATTTGCTTTTTGGGGTCATTACATTGGAAATTATTAGTGACCAGTAGTCTTTCTTCTTCTGTTGCTATATCATAGACCCAAATCTGGTTCCCATAGTTTGTTTCTGTATCACCATTGCAGCCTTTTGGGATTATCTGATTTCCGATTCTAACAAAGGCAATCCATTTTTTATCTAATGATAATGTTGGGTCAGAGTCTTTTCCTGAATGTGTTATTTGAATTGTATGGTGAGGAGCTTGTAAATAGTAAATATTACCCGCTTTAGAAAAGACTGATATATCTGCTTCGCAAGGAAGTGATTCGCTTGCTATAGCTGGATATACCATGATCCAGGGTAATATAAAATAAAATCTGATTAGTTGCATTAAGCTTTTTCCTCGTATTTTTTCTCAATAATGCTGTCTAGTTTTTCTTGAAACGAAGTGCTTGAAGGCGTCCTTAAAAAAGTATTTCCTAAGTGAGAAGTGCAAACTTCTAAATCAACTAGCCCTTGTTTCGCGAGCTGAATACACTGTTCTTTTGAAATCCAATTCTCATTCACGAAAAGCGAAGAAATAATTCCTTTTGCATTTGTGCATACTTTAGTAATTTGAAAGATTTCTGTGATGGTTCCTTCTTTAGCGCCTTCCATTTTTTCAATCCCTTTCCATAATTTTTCAAATTCATTTGGAGTAAAGTCCTTGATTTTTTTGTTATCTTTTACACCTGTTACGTTTTGTAAAAATTTAATATATTTTTTTGTATTGTTTTCATGAGGAGGAGCATAACTTTGCATCATTTCATCAATTGATGAATCTGCATAAGTAATTTTTAGAACATCGAGTAAAGCATTATGTCCAGATTCATAATCAGGAAAAACAGCGAGCTCATAGGCAACACCAATTTGATTATTTTTCTTGCTAATATGACCTGGATGAGCGTTACCTGGATTATGGTTTCTCCATGTAAGTGTTCCACCGGAAAATCGAAAATTTCTTCCATCATTATCGGTATAAATAACTGAGCGGTTCATCCCTGGTACAGCTTTAATAAAATTTGACACTATCTTCTCCTTAATTATAGCTCATAGAGTTGCAATGATGTTGGCACTAATGTCTTCCAACGCATTGATTGCCTGATCATATGGAAGAGTATTAGTGCTGTCGTACACCATCGCTTCAATAAATTCTTCGTATCGCTCTTTCCATAACGGTTTGTTTTTTAATAATTCTAAAGATTGTCTGATTTCAGCGCTAGGATCAGCAGCATATTCGGGATGTTGATTTTTGAATTGCTTACCATTGCTAATGACGATGGTTTTTGCAAATTCAGTGAAGCTAGAATTTAGCTTGTTAGCTTCATTGATAGCATTAAGGTCATACACATGACGGATTAATGTTTTATCATCATCTTCGCGGCCACGTTCAATCATCATTATGCGGCGAGTCAAGCCAACCCATTTTTCAATAGCAGTTTCATCAATAGAAATGCATTTGGTTGTCGGCATGTTAAATATGTTTATATCCTTTAAAGTATCTTCAATAAGTGTCTTAATGTGTAATTCATCCGTTGAGAGTAGAATATCAGCAAACGTAAATTCAATTTTAATATCAGGCCGCAGTGTGCCACCAATAGGAAAAGAGTACGGATATTTTAAAGTGATTTGCTGATATCTTCCTTTATTTCGCGCAAAGTCATTTGTTACAGATAAGTCAGGCAAGATCAATTTTGTTCTGATTTGCTCTCTAAATTTCTTTAATTCATTTTTCAATCGTGATTTACTGAAATTCTCTTTAATTTTAAGTTGCACTTTAAAGTCTACATCTTCTGACATGCGCTGCACAAGCTTGTGTGCTTTAGCGAGACAAGTACCGCCGCAAAATACTAGACGAAAATTTTCGTTTTCTAGGTTAGAAAGGATGTGAATCACTTGAGTGACATAATAGTCTTTTTCAATAACAGCTTCGCGCAAGTTAATATGTTGACGCGTAGTGGCAATTAACTCATGTAAATCTTTTTTATTTAGCATTTATATTTTTCTCAAAAATTAATTCACTATTCCTATATCCAATACGACGACGGCAACGGCTTTTTAACCTTACAATATTGCGTACTGGTACCTGTGTTGTTTTACCTTCGTTGTACTCCTTCTCTGCACTTCCTGGCTCATAGGCTATCCCTAAACGTTTTAAAGCTGCTCGGAGAGTGGTGTCTGTACCGTTTTTGATGAGGGGAGTGGAGGAGTATTTTGAGAGGTAAGCTTTAGCATAAATACCCGCGCCTATCTTTACTAGTTTTTTTTCTTCAATGAGTTTATTTATGGCACGGCTTATTTGGCGGTAAGAGCCAAGACCATCAAAATCTTTGCGTAATACTGCGCTTCCTCGAACCGCTTTTAAGCGATTAAGAGCTTTATACTCTATGCTTTCTGAGTATTTTACACGCATAATTTATTGCCAATTTAGGACATATAATACATTATAGCATATTAATTACATTCGTCAATTTAGGACATTAAATAACTATATTTTGTTGTTATTTATATAAAAAATGTATCTACTCGCCGGCTAGAGCACCAATCTCTCGGTTAAGCGCCATTTGAATAGCAATTAAAGGGTTAATGCCTTTATTGGCCATCGTTTGCAAATAGCTGGATATTCGACAATAGGCTTTTGCATAAATTTCAGATCTAAAACATCCTGATACTTTTTGCTTCACTTTCGCCATTCGCAAATCTTGTTCTGCGCGATTGTTTGTAAATGGTACGTTAGGATCGCGTGCGAACCTTAGTACAGCATCTTCATATTTTTTTAGCCTTTCCCATAAGTTATGGGCGTCCGATTTGGCAATTTTCCCATTTTTATTTTTTGATTTCGTCAGGATTTTAGGCATTTCTTTTTCCCCACAAGTTAAAATCGTACGATATCTTTTTTGAAGATTTTTGTAATTATTTTTAGTCAGTTTCTTCGATTTGCTTTTAGATACTTTGCGACATGCAAGTTGTAATAAATGTTTCATGGCCTTAGCCCATTTATACTGATTTGAATCAAAGATAAATGTCAGCTCGCGTAATAGATGTGATCCACATAAACCATGTGTGCATTGTGTATAAGAAAGATAAGAGGCCCAACAATCATGAATGATACATCCGTTGTATCGAGTAATAATACCATTGTCAACGATGGCATCATTCCCACGTTTGGGGTGCAGTAATTTAAGCGTTATATTGCCTCCAGCATGCACATGAATCCAGTAGTTTTTGCGATTTACTTTAATGGAAGTTTCATCAACATGCATAGTAGGTTGGGCAAGCAAAATATCTTTTGCCTGCCTCTCCCAGCCTTCTAATGCCAAATGAAGGCGTAAAACAAAATCTAAGAGTGTTGCTTCTGATAATCGTTTGCCAATCATAGCAATAACCATCTTTTTCACGCGATTAATAGCAACCATTTGAGAAACTATGAGGTGGATCACAAATGCTTTTAATCCGTTACCATATTGTAGTTTGCCATGCATGCCTTCCGGAAATTCAGCCTTGGTTGTTTCATGACATCTGGGACACTGTTTGATTTCAGCATCAAAGTGTTCAATTGTTTTCTCAAATACAATATCGATTCGGGTGCGTCGCTCGCTACCAGAAGCTTCAATCTTTTCTAGTGACTCACCACAATCAAAGCATGCATTCACAGGAAGTGTTATATCTGTTATAACAGTACGCGAATTATTAGCGCTGATGACGTCCTCTACTTTACCCTTACCGTTAGAGTTTCTCTTATTGATAGATGTGTTATCTTTACCTGTTTGAGATGAGGGCTTGCTTGAGTTGCGATTTGTTTTTCGGGTTGTTTTCTCTAAAAAAATTGAGAAAACTAATTCAAGCAGCATGATTAAGCTTTTAATCAGCATAGAAGATTCGGATGAAATTTTATTTGCTTTAGTTTGAGCAGCAAACTCCGCTTTTATACGCGCAAGTTCTTCTCTGATAGAGTTAGTATGAATCGTTGCCATAACACAATACATTATAAATTTTAGATAGAAAATTATAACATACGATTTTTAGGCCTTCATATTTTCATGTGGCGAAGAGAAAATTAAGCAACCCTATCCATGAATCAAAATAATCTTTTTATTTCAATAGCGGGCTTGTATTTCGATATATTGGCAAACGAAAAACGAACCCTGTTACTAGAAAAAATTAAGCTTTAAAAACATGTCAAGATTTTTTTGTGGTTTTTTTTACGGAGAGAGGGTGCGAGCAGTTACAGCAGGTCAGTGAAAAAAGCCAAAGTGTTCCTGTTCCTGGGCCAAAAAATCCATCATAAAAGCCTAGGATAAAACCAAAAATGCTATAAAAATAAAATTCATTAAAAGATGTTTTTCTGTCTTCTATACCTAATTTGGGAGAGCATACAGTAAAAATAAAAATAATAACGAGCAGAATAGGAAGAATTTGTTTAAGTACATCGCTGCTAATAAATTGTCCTGTGAGTGCGCCTAATACTGTGCCGATAAATCCAAAAACCAAGCCTTTATATATTGTTTTGAAGTTAAATAAACCCGCGCGATAGTAACTACAAGCAGCAGTAAAAGTGCCAACAGAGCCTTGTAATTTGTTAGTTCCTAATGCTATGTGCGGCGGCACACCAACGCTTAATAACATCGGTAAGCTAATTAATCCACCACCTCCAGCGATCGCGTCGATGGTGCCAGCAACTAAACCAGTCATGAATAAAATAAATAGTAATTGGTAAGTTAAATGAGAAAACATATGATTTTATGCTCTTTACTGCAGGCTCTGATACCGCTGTTTTATGAATTTCATTAGTTTACAGCTTTACAATCAAAAATACCGCTACAACCACCAGAACTATTGCAGATATTTTATTGATTAAATTTTGATAAAATGGCTGTTCTACTAATTGTTTGATACGCCGTCCGAAGTACGCATAAACACAGCCGCTCGAAAACTGCAGAATAAGAAATGTGATGCCTAATAACATAATTTGTAATGAACGTGAGTGGCTATCTGTAATAAATTGTGGAAAAATCAATCCAAATAATATGATTGTTTTTGGATTTGAAAAGGCAATTAAAGCGCCTTTGGCATATAAAGATGAATTTTTAGAAACTTCAAATCCTGTAGAGCTGAGTCCTGAAACAGTTTTTTTATTCCACTGAGTGTAGGCTAGATAAAGAAGATAAATAATTCCACCTACTTGCACCACAGTCAATATTAATTTATTTTGTTGCAATAATTGGGTCAATCCCACAGAAAATACAATCATTGAAATTAAATAAGCGTTGCTTGCACCAATCAAAACAGGCCAAATAGTACGATATTGCATTTTCATACCATTCGCCATCATGAACATCGTCATAGGCCCCGGGCTATAAACCATTGTGAAAACCAAAATAAAAAAAGAGGCGTAACTTGATAATGTCATCATGTTTATACCCTGCGCTGAGTTAATGAATTAGGAGAAACTGTGTAGGTGGAAAGGCCATATTGATGCAAAGCCGATTCAGTTAATTCGACTCCGTTCCCAAGCAGGTCTGGAGGTTGAATGCAGCCATCTATAACTTTAAAATCATGTGAAAATATTCCCGATGGAAGTAAATTATCGTATTCAAGCATGTAACCATTTTTATATGCGGAAACAAGGCTAATAGATAATTCGTATAATAAATGATTACAAACAGGAATTCTATATTCTAAAGCAATTTCCAATATACGAATAAAGCCAGTGATTCCTCCTGCTCTGGGTAAATCAATTTGCAGTATATCAGTGAGTTTATTTTTGCAAATTTCAATAAAATCATTTTCTGCTATTATATTTTCTCCAAGCGCAATCGGTATTACGCTATTTTCTTTTGTTTTATCAAACAGATTCAATTTATTTATTGTTGGTTCTTCCAGCCAAAGAATATTGAAAGAAGAAAAATCTTTTGAAATCTGTATTGCTTCTTCGCTGCTATAGCGTTGATTTGCATCTAAAATAAGGATAAATTGATCGCCCATTGCATTTCGTACCGCCCGAACACGAGCAATATCTTCTTTATGTCCTAATCTTATTTTGAACGCATTAACCCCTTGTTTTTTGTACTCTTTACATTCTGCAATCAGTTCATCAGAACTCATAGAAAGCCAGCCGGTTGTAGCATAGACTGGCACTTTATCTTTTTCTCCACCTAAAAATTTATTGAGAGATGTTTTTTTGTCTTTCATCAGAATATCCCAAATGGCAATATCTATAATTGCTAATGCAGTTAATTCAGATTGAGTATGCTGCTCGGGTTTAAGAATTGGCCAAATTTTTTTCCACCATGACATAAGCTGAGTTGGATTTTCAATGTCAATATCATGAGCAAATAATTTAGGCAATATACGAGATTCTAGGATATTTATAATTTCTTCATGTGGCATATTGTTAAGCCCATAAATAAATCCATGTCCAATAATTCCTATGGTGGTCACTATTCTAACTTCTAACCCTGTAATATGTGTTATCACCCTAATATGATTTGAGAATGGTTTAATTAATGGAAATAATAAAGGAGTTATTTTAATCTCTGTAATCATATGATTTTAACTAACCTCTTTTTTAGAATGACAATTGTTCATCTGACAGTTTCTCGGATCTTGAAACAAAGAAAGCAGTAGCATGTGCAGGAAATGCTAATAAAATTGAATATATTATTTTTAAAGTTGCTGAGGCAACTATTATAGAACAAATTACAGAGAAATTTAGTTTCCCATATTGAATAATAAATGTTGCTAGAATTGAATATAGAATTTCGCTGATGCCAGATGCGCATATACTCCGCAACCAGAAATGTTCTCCATGCATTAATACCTTCAAATAGGATATTAGCTTTATGTTAATGAGTCCTGACACAAAAAAAGCAAAAAGCACAGCAAAGCTCACGCGCCACATATCGCCAAAAACGATTTTAAATGATGCTTCATCATGCCAAAATGATGGGTGCGGTAGGTTGACAAGTATCATGCAAATTATTGTAAATATTACTTGGCATATAAGGCCTGTTGAAAGAATTTTTCTTGCAATTTTATAACCATACACTTCTGCACTAATATCACTGATAGTAAACCATAAGGGAGCAATTAACTGACCTGCTTGTAAAGTAAACCCACCTAATGCAACGAGCCTATAACTAAAAATAGATTTGCAGAGCATAAGCATCATGCAGCACATTGAGAAGAAAATAAGGTGCTTATGTTGATAGATTTTACCTTGTTCAGGCTTAAATAATATCTGATTGAGTCTCTCAACTTGATTTACAGACATTCTGTTCTTTCCTTTATTCCTGACAATCATTATGTTTATCGTTTAATAAGTAATAACGCAGTTTTTTCCTTTAAAATTTGCTCGGTTCCATTCGTGTAGCCAATATCATAAATATCTTGAAAATTCAAATTTTCTAATAAAGTCCTATCTTTTGATAATTCATCCGCAGTGCGTGTAAATTTAATTTTTTCTCTTGTTTCTATTGTAAAAATTACTTGTTTTGATAGTCGGTCAATTTTTTTTGAAATAATTTTATAGGAATGTTCCTTATCAGATAAATTAAAAAAATTTACTAAATTACCTGATGCAGCTTGGCGAATCAGAGTTGCATGAAATTTGCTAAACACATTTAAATCAAAATATGTATTAATAATTTCAGCTGCTGTAAGTACCATGACTGTATTTTTATTGACAACTTGAATAATGAATTTTGTTTCACCCGGGATAGAAGATAGTCGCTCAATCTCAATAATTTTAAATGGTTTAATACTGCGAGTATACTTTAATAGGGCTTTATATTCATTTGTAATTTTTTGAAATAGAAGCATGATAAAGGTTTTACGCTGAGCGGGGCTATTTTGGAGATTTATTTGATCGTCCATAGATGTTTCCTCATTCATAAGTATATCCGTAATATTGCTATTTATTAATTATTCTCTTTAAATTTTTTCTATACTCAACAACAACACCTAATATTCTGTGTTCAGGTGTAAAAATACTAATATTGTATCCAGTAACAACCGGTTTCAGATATAACTGACCTTCATCATAGAGCACTTGTTTTAGTGAAGGAATACTTTGCGCTTCTTTATAGCTAATTATAAAGTCACGATGCTCTGCTTTTACTGATGGATCAACTAGTAAAGCGGTTCCAATGCTTAAATTTTCCCAGCCATCTTCTTCAACCATTAGTGCAAAAGAGTTTTTGCTATAATTAAATTCAGTTGTCACAGTATTGTGATCCTGGTCAATTGTTTTCGGCCATGCGATGGCTTCTTCCCACGACAAAACTGGAATATGACATATTGTTTCAATATTTTCTTTGTATGCGCCTTTAATTCGATGTTTCGGCAAAGGTTCTTGGCCAACAAGTTGGCTCAACGTAATTGAAAAAAACTTAGCAAGTGGTAGTAGGGTTGTAAGAGTGGGGTTAGGATTGTATCGATTACGGATCTTTTTTATAGTGCTTGCAGGTAAGCTTGTGCGCCGACCTAGCTCGTCGGCGCTAATTCGTAATTCTTCCATCAATAAATTTAAGTTCTTAGAAAGCTTATCAAACATATTTTTGCATCGCATCCTGATCGCATCGTTGGTTATGTTAGTTTTTTTAAACCAAGATGTCTATAGAATATCGACATTTTAATGCCATAAGTAACTTTTAATAGATTTTATGTTAAAAAATAGCGATTATATTAAAAATCTATAAAAAAATTATTGACGAATCGACATTATAATGTCAATGTTCCGGCCTACCTAATATCGACGTAGGTTTTTATAAGTTTCTAGACACAACTTTTTTTAATAGGAGATTTTAAATGGAAAATAGCTGGTCAGATATTAAATATAACATACCTTTTGCAACAAGTTTTGCCCTGCAAGAGTATCATTCTGCAGAAGATGGCCTTATGGAGGCTGTAAAAGCAAACTATACACATTGGTATATTGATGGCAGTCTAGAAGAAAACTTTACCGAGGCATGGGATGAGAAAAGAATTTGTACGCTACAAGAAAAAATACAACGTCATAACGTAAAGCCCATCTATCATGGAAATTATAAAGTTCCTCTTGCTTCCGATATTTCAATTTTGCGTCAAACAGCGATTGAATACACCAAAAAAGAAATCGATTTAGCTTCATATTTTAACTCGCCTGTTATCATTCATGGCGGGGCTATTGTTGAACCAAGGCTTGTAAATAAGGCAAAAAAAGCTGCCCTCGATAATTATCTGGACTCTATTCAGGTGTTGCTTGAGTACGCGAAAGCCAAAAATATTGAAATTTACTTGGAAAATTTATCTAATTATAAAAACTACAGGCCTTTTCATTATGTTTTTACAGATATGGATGAGTTTGAATACATTTTGAATAAAATATCTGATGTGAAGTTTTTTTTAGATATAGGTCATGCTAATATATGTGATGGAAGCCCTGTAGATATAATAAAAAAATATCATACAAGAATTGCTGCCATGTCATTTAGTAATAACGACGGGAAACGTGACCAACATCTTAGATTAAGCAATGGGACGATTGACTATAAACAAATTCTCTCTACAATCTTAACCACTCAATGGAAAGGTATGATCGCTTTTGAAACCAGAGGTGTTTCAGCTGTGCAGAGTATTTATGATTTATTTGATTTTTACCAAGAAACTATACAAAGTGATAGTATTGCCAACAATACTGGTTAATTTTTAGTACAGGAATAAGCAAAGATGCTTTTTAGTAGGCCAAGATGAGTCGATAGATGGACGATTTGCTGATTTTACAAATAGGCGGCTGTGCTTAATGATAGCAGAATAATTACCGATTTATTTCAGTGAAAAATTATCGGAAAATATCAATTGCTAAATAAAATGCAGGAATTAGCTGATATAGATGCGTCTAACTTCCAAGAAGTTGGAAATGCTAAATATTATCTACCGCCTATTTAGTTAGAAAATTTTTTAATTGTTTGAAGGTAGAGGATATGACAAGCAATCATTTTAATGCTTTTTATAAACCGTACTTACGAGCTTTAAAAGTAAAAAATATCTATCATAATCAATTTAAATATAACCATTATTTGTTTAATGCATTATATTGTTTGATATTTTTTTCGGTGATAATTTGTATATTTTGGATGGCAAATACAAAATATTACTTTGTATCTCTCGCAGCGTATGTGGTATGTGTTCTTTCTCTTTACTTTTTAGATAAAAAATCTTTAAAAAATTGCATCAAGCAATTAAGAAAAAAACATACAGTAAAATTTTTAACGTTATCTCAGTTTGAGCAAATGAAATATTACTTATGGAAAGAAGAATTGAAAGATGTATCCTCATCATTCTCTATTAAGAAAGCATTATCTTACCTGGAAATCGAATTGAGTAAATTTAACGCTGAAAAAAATATGCCAGCAGAATATTTGTTAATTTTAAGTGGTATATCTTTAATTGCATTTTGGAGGCTATTTGATGATATTCATTTGATTGGTACATATAAGATAATTCTAGATGGTATGATTTTTTATATATCTTATCGTTATATTGTTTTCAAA
>JAHFSI010000014.1 GCA_023265835.1 Legionellales bacterium | reverse complement strand
AATTCTTCAATAGCAGAGGCGAGCAAATTGGTTGCAAGAGAAGTTAACTGGATATTGTTGTTCAGTTTATTCATTTTTTTCTTGTATACATTCGAGTTAACTGTCTGGCGCGTGCCAATTAAACCAACGCGATGATGGGCATGGTTGGCATGAATATAATGGACCATAGGATCAATCACGTCCATCACGATAGCTTTATTAGCGACATATTCTTTGACGAGTTCATAGGCCGCGGAGGTTGCAGAGTAACACGCAATGACGATCAGTTTGCATTGTTTCTGCAATAACATATCGGCAATTTTGATGGAATAAGCTTGAATTGCGCTAGTCGATTTATCGCCATAAGGTAAGTGAGTGGTATCGCCAAAATAAATAATGTTTTCGCTAGGTAAATGATTCACAATAGCGCGTGTCACAGTCAGGCCGCCAATGCCGCTATCAAAAATTCCTATGGGTTGTGTTGCAGAAGATGTTGTCATAAAAGGCCGGTTTCATTTAGTGAATCAGTATAGACAAATTGCTGTGCTTGTTCATATTCTTCTGGTGTATTGATTTCCAACGTTCTGTCTTCCGTCAAGCAAACACGTATTTTAAACCCATGTTCCAACGCGCGCAATTGTTCAAGCGCTTCGATTTTTTCAAGCGGTGTTTGTTTTAATGTTTTGTAAGTCATCAGAAAATCACGCCGAAAAGCATACAGGCCAATATGATGATACACCGGCGCAGCACGTTCTTCCGTACGGAAATAAGGAATGGGTGAGCGTGAAAAATATAAGGCATTGCCGTGGCCGTCCACAATAACTTTCACCACGCCAGGCAAGGCATAATTGGTTTGCATATCCAATGGATGTGCAAGCGTAGTCATGTCAGGTTTTTCCCCTTGGAGATAGGGAGAAACCAGTTGTTCCAGCATGCGCGGTTTAATAAACGGTTCATCTCCTTGAAGATTAATCACCACGTCCATTTCTGGGTATTGTTCTGCAACAATGGCAACACGATCAGACCCAGTCGGAATAGCAGGATCGGTTATCACGGCCTTGCCGCCAATGGATTGGATAAGCCCAGCAATTTCTTCGCTGTCTGTCGCAACAACGACCTCGGCTATGACTGAACAGCGTGAAGCATTTTCATACACCCATTGAATCATTGGCTTGCCTTGTATAGGCAGCATAGGTTTACGCGGTACGCGTGTTGAGCTGATTCGGCTGGGTATCACACAAAGAATTCGCAAGGGGGATGCTCCGTGAAGGCTAAAAAATTTTGCTTATGTTATACCAAATGAGGAAAAAGCGCTATTATAAAGACCAAAAAGCCGCGCTCGGGCACGGGCACGCTCACGGGCACGATTAGAGCAGTGATTTAGTTATCATCTGATATATGATTAGCGCCCACATTTCCAAAAACTTGGCAATATTCAGCTTTGCTCAAGCAGGGATTTTTACCGGCATTGACATCGGCGCATTCGCAATAGTTTTGCGATTCAACGCAAGAAGTCGGCTGGCAATCTGAGTAGCTATCTCCGCAAGCAAAGGAATAGGTGTAAGCGAATAGACCTAGACATCCGATAAAAACAAGCATTGTCGTTTTCATATGATGATCTCCTATATATGATGGTTTAAAATAAACCCTGTAACAGTTCACCGTCATTGCGACTGCGAGCTTGCGCGGCAGGAAGCAACCCAGTCTTTTCAGCATTGATTAGTATTCTTTACGTTCAAAAGCAGCGCCGAAAAGACTGGGTTGCTTCGCTTCGCTCGCAATGACGAGTGGAAGTGTTTTGTTCATTATAACATTAGGAGCCATTTCAGATTTGATCTATTTTGATACAGTATTTACGATTTAGCCGGATTTGAGATAAGTTTTGCCAATGCGTTGACCCATAAAGGATGATCATTTAGACAAGGAATGAAAGTAAATTCACTGCCGCCACAGGCCAACCATTGTTCTCGTGCACGAATATTGATTTCCTCTAGGGTCTCTAAACAATCCGCCACAAAAGAAGGGCATACAACAGCAATGTGTTTAACACCTTGTTGTCTCAGCTGAGTTAGAACAACATCAGTATAAGGTTTAATCCAAGGTGTGCGGCCTAATCGAGATTGAAAGGCCACTTGGTATTGCGTTGTATCTAGCTCCAATGCAGCGGCCAATAAATGGGAGGTCGCATAACATTGTGCGCGATAGCAATAAAGATTATCAGCAGTGATGGCAGGACATGCGTGGAGTCGGTCGCATTTTGCTTGGCAACCGCTTTTATCGATGTGCCGCTCGGGCAAGCCATGATAACTCAATAAAAGTAAATCGGGTTTCTTATCGGCTATCGTTTTTTTTATGATGGTGGCATAGGCTTGAATAAATCCGGGATTATCATAGAAATCGCGATAGATTTTTATTTCTGGTAGATTCCATTGGTGAGATAACTCATCCAATAACTTAGCGATAGCAGAACCTGTCGCGGCAGAAGAATAATGAGGGAACAAAGGTATTGCAATCAGTTGATTGCAATGTTGTAGTTTTTTCAGGGCGGACTGAATAGTGGGGCTGCCATAACGCATCGCTATTTCAATTTGATAATCAGCGCCTAACTCTGCTGCGAGAGCGTTTCTTAGTTTTTGCGAATTGGCCCGTAAAGGCGGGCCGTCTGATGTTGTTATTTTTTGATAAGCGCGGGTTGTTTTTTGGCAACGGAAAGGCACAATGAAAAGATTAGTGAGAAGCAAACGGGGCAACGTCGCCAAATCGATGACACGCGGATCGTTGAGGAATTCCGTTAAGTAACGATAAACAGATATCCAATCACTGTTATCAGGTGTACCTAAATTAATTAAGAGAACTCCAGTTTTACTCATGTAACGGGCCCATAGTGAGATGGTGGGTCATTTTACCTGATTTTATTTGATAAATCTGTGTAAATATTGATTTCTAATGCGGCGAATGGCATAGTGTGCGTCGCATATAAATTTATAAGGTACTAGACTGTCCATGTCCGCAAAAAAAATAACACATGAATATCATTTAAAAAATGGTTTGAAGTTGATTGTTAAAGAAGACCATCGTGCGCCTGTTGCGATGATGCAAGTGTGGTATAAAGTGGGTTCAAGTTATGAACCCAATGGTCTTACTGGTATTTCTCATGCCTTGGAACATATGATGTTTCGGGGCAGTAAAAAATATCGGGGTTCAAAGTACGATGAGATTATTACTGAAAATGGCGGCCAAAGTAATGCGTTCACCGCCCACGATTTTACCGCTTATCATCAAATGTTGGGCAGCGACAAACTAGAAATTTGTTTTCAACTTGAAGCGGACCGTATGCACCAACTCTTGTTAAAAGAAGAGGATTTTAACAAAGAGATTTCAGTGGTGATGGAAGAAAGACATATGAGCATCGATGATAATCCTGAGCGTCGTGCTTATGAACGATTTAGCGCGGTGGCGCATGTATCCAGTCCCTATAAACATTCTATTATTGGTTGGATGGATGATCTGCGGCATATGACAGTAAAAGATTTACGACAGTGGTATCAAATGTGGTATGCGCCTAATAATGCAATTGTCATTGTCGTAGGTGATGTGATACCTAAACAGATTTATCAGTGGACTAAAAAATATTTTGGCCCTATCAAACCTTCTTCAGTTCCTACGGTAAAACCGCAAAAAGAAGTGCAATCACTCGGTATGCGTCATGTCACGGTGAAAGTACCTGCAAAATTACCTTGGATGATTTTGGGCTATAACGTTCCGGTATTAAATTCAATGACGAAAGATAAAAAATGGGAAACCTATGCGTTGGCGGTCGCAAATGGCATTTTGGGAATTAATCATAGTGCGAGATTGCAAAAAAACATCATTCGAAAAAAACAAATCGCAAGCGTTGCTAATGCTTATTATTCGCCGTTTGATCGGCTGAATAATTTATTCATTATGGAGCTAACTCCCCTCAACATGGAAAAAGTGGAAGAATGCGAAAAAGCATTATTTCAAGAGATAGAGGAATTGCAGACAAAATTAGTGAATACAGATGAGTTGGAGCGGGTAAAAACCGCTTATGTTGCCGCCGAAATTTTTGCCAAAGATTCTCTGAGTAGACAAGCCTATGAGATTGGCATGTTAGAGTGTGTTGGTATCTCATATGTTGAAACAGAGCGTGATATGATAAAAAAAATTCAAGCTATTACTCCGCAACAAGTCAAAGAGGTTGCATTGAATTATTTGGTTCCTGAAAGATTGACCATAGGCGTGCTTGAGCCACTAAAAATGAAGGCAAATTAAATATGAAAAAACAATTAGCGGCAAAATCTATTGTTCCTATTCAATATTGGCAAAGCAAAAAAGGCGCTCATGTCTATTTCGTAAAACGGTCTGAAATTCCGGCTGTCGATATTGATATTTATTTTAGGGCCGGTTCCGCTTTGGATGGGAAAAAATATGGATTATCTTATCTCACTAATGCGATGTTGAACCAAGGCACTCACGCTTACGACGCGGATGCTGTCGCGGACAAATTTGCCGATGTGGGCGCGCATTTTAACAAGCACTCGGGCAGAGACTACGGGCATGTCGGGTTGAAATGTTTATCAGGAAAAAAATATTTTAATTCCGCATTTAAATTATTTTTAGAAATTTTGCATTCCGTTAATTTTCCGGAACCCGCTTTGCAACGCAAACAAAAACAAATACTCAGCGTGTTACAAATGCACGAACAAACGCCTAGCAGTGTTGCAGCCCATACATTTTATAGCACACTTTATGACGGACATCCTTATGCGCATCCTATTGAAGGCACCAAAAAAACGGTGATGGCATTAACGCGAGAGGATGCCGAACATTTTTATAAAAAGTATTATGTGATAAATAATGCAACGATTATCATCGTGGGCGATATCACCCGGCAAGAGGCGGAAAAAAGAGTCGATGAAATAGCAGAGCATCTTACGCAAGGCCAAGAGGTCGTGCCGATTGCAGGTGCTGTTTCACCTAAGCCGTGCGGAGAATTTCATGTTCCATTTCCCTCCGAGCAGAGCAATGTTTGGATGGGGCAGCTCGGCATGAATTACCATGATCCAGATTATTATGCGATGCGGGTTGCTAATGAGATCCTGGGTGGTTTTTCGCTGACTTCAAGATTGTTTACTCAGGTAAGAGGAAAACAAGGCCTGGTTTATAGCATTACGAGTGCATTTCATTTTTCAGATGCAACAGGGCCTTTTATTATTCATTTTGCCACGCAAAATGCGACTGCCAAGAAAGCATTGAAGTTAGTGCAAACGATTGTGGATGATTATGTCAATAAAGGCCCTAGTAAAAACGAATTTTTGCGGGCAAAGAAAAATATTTTTAATGATTTTCCATTAGCTATTGCATCAAATCACGATATCGCTAATCTGTTGTCGCAAATTGGTTTTTATAAATTACCGATTGATTATATTGATACGTTTCAAGCGAATATTGCAGCGGTGAGTTTGGAGGAGGTGAAGGCTGCGCTTAAAAAACGTATTAGGGTGGATGATATGATTAAAGTTATTGTCGGAAACTGATTAGTCTAAATTTCATCAATTATCTTGGCAATATGTGTAAAGTTTTTTATTTGTAACGTATCAATTTTTTGTTCCCACTCACCCGCATAAATTAAAAAACCAGTAGGACAACGGTCTTTTGCGATTTTTTTAAAATAATGCAGTCCCTTTAAAAAATCCGAGTGAAAAGTTTGCGAAGATTTTATTTCTATGGGAATGAGATTATTCCCTGTTTTAAATAATAGATCGACTTCATTATGATTGCTATCTCTATAAAAATAACAGTTGGGCTCTATTCCCCGATTAAGAGCATTTTTGACAATATCTAATACGACAAGATTTTCAAAAAGTCCACCTCGTAATGGATCACGGGCTATTTGGGTTTCATTATGAATATCAAGTAAATAAGAAGCTAAACCAACATCAGTAAAATATAATTTTGCTGATTTTATCGTACGTTTTCCTAGATTTTCAAAGTAGGGTTGTAGTCGTAGTACAATAAACGAAGCTTCTAAAATTGAAAGCCAGTGTTGCACAGTATGAGTAGAAATGCCTAGTTCATTGCTGAGATTGTTTGCATTAAATAATTGGCCTATTCTACCAGCGCAGAGTTTTAAAAATTTTTGAAATAAACTTAAATCTTTAATATTAATTAAGTGACGTACATCACGCTCAATATAGGTTTGTACATAATCACGATAGAATTTGGTTGGATTAATGTTGTCATGATAAATGCGAGGATACATCCCGTAGTAAAGATAATGATCAGGTGGTTTGCGATCACTTGCCTGCAATAATTCTGCGATAGTAAAAGGTAATAATTTTAATAGGGCTGTTCTACCGGCTAATGATTGACTAACGGCTTGATGCAATGCAAGTTGATGGCTGCCTGTTAGAATATACATCCCTTTGCTATTTTTTTCATCGACTATTCCTTGTATATAAGAAAGAAGTTCAGGTTGTCGCTGAATTTCATCTAGTATCAAGCCATCGGGATATTTTTCCAAAAAGCCGCGTGGGTCATTATTTACAAACAATCTTTGGTCGGGATCTTCCAAAGAAACATAGGGTTTATCAGGGAATGATTGCTTAACTAATGTCGTCTTTCCTGATTGTCGTGGGCCTAAAAGCGTGACTACAGGATAGGATTGAGCCATTTGGATCAATTCAGAATGGATGGTTCTGGTTAGTAGCTGCATGGTAGTTTGGCTTGATTTAATTGAAGAAGGCAGTTTACTTTATGTAATATTGAAGTTCAACTTCTGATTTACATAAAATACAACTTGTAAGATTTTTGCGCAACGTATTGATAAATCCGAGATGAATTGTTCCTTTCCTCATTGTCTCACAGACCGAAGGTCTGACATCCATTTAGTCTTGGGTCAGCGCATGTTTTTTATGCGTTGACCCAGGGTGATCATATCCCAATCTGTAGCGCTATAAGCGCGTTATCAATCCTAGAGATATTCTTCGAGCTGTCACTATTGATCAAGCTCTAGAACAGAGTGCATTTCTCATTCTTTCTGAGGGAAACGCTTTTTCTGAAGCGTCCATTCCTTCGTGTCCTTTTTGTATTATTTTCAGCAGTGGTGCTGGCAGGTCCTTTCGGCTGATTTTTTCGCTTGTAAAATTCACGCGTTGAAGTACTGTCCATTCAGCGTCTGATAAAGGTTCTGCAAATGTAGAATTTGACCCTGACGGTGGTTTGAAATCAGTAGTTTCCCATCTATTTGGGCTGGATGGCTTATTTGGATTGCCATAAACAGAAAACCCTTCTTTAGTTTTAATTAATAGGGGGCTGTTATTATTTTTAGCGGCTTTTTGAACGACTTCAAGAGGACGTTCTTTCGTTTCTTTATCCTCAAGAGATGAAATGTCAATTAACAGAAGATCACATCCATCTATTTGAGCGCCGAGCTTAACAAAAACATCATGCGAACGTTTTCGAGAAAAGAAATGTGATGAAAAACCGGTATTATTTCTAGTTTCATAAAGCGTTCTAACGAGTGTTTTTTTGTCTTCTTTTTTATAGGCAGAACGGGACTTTAAAGAAGGTTTGTATTCTTGTGCATGTTTGCTTTCAAATGATTCCATAAGCTTAGCATCGTCAACGCAAATTTTGCAAAAAGTGTCGTAGAATGATTGTATCTGCGTCGCTCTGCCAGGCCCAATAGCCCCCTTTATTTTATCCTGAGTCATTTGCGGCATGGAGTCGCTAGCGAGTGTTCTTTTATCCACTGCGATCCCATATCGATAATAGAGAATACGAGCAGTGCGATTTCCGCCTTTGCCATTTTTTGAATTCACGGGATTTTTCATTGCATGTAAAACAATCGATTCTATAGTGAGGTCTGCTGCATTTTCTCTGAGAGAATATAATTCATAGTTATACCATTTTTTAAAATAGGATTTTTCTTCTCTAGATCGTGTTTCTGCATATTCTTTACTAAAAATTTCCGCAGCCTGTTTTTCTTTTTCTTCAGTACTGATTTCTGCAGGCGGGACTTCTTTTTTTTGTTCTGTCTTTTTTTCTTCGGATTTTTGTCTGTTTTTTTCTTCAAGTAAAAGTAACTCTGGTTTTTCTTTTTCTGTAACTTTATCTTGAGTTCTTGCTAATATTCCTTTCATAAAATTAAAGAGGGCTGTTATAGAATTATGTAGATTTAACTCCTTTTTTCCCAATCTTAGTCGACTAAATAGATTTTCAATTTTACCTTCAAAGTACGCAGTAAAGCTCTTTTGTAATGCTTCTATCTGACCTACATAGATACGGACTCTGGGTTGGCTAAGAATAAATTCGATTGATTTTTCTTCTTTCTTGTTTTCTTTTAGTTCTTCTGCTTCACTTTTTTGTTTTCTCCCAGCTCCTTTTGTCTCTGCTGTTTTATTTTCATTGGCTTCTCCTTTAGCTTTTCTTGCCGCTTCTTCTTCTCTTGTTTCTCTTCTTGTGCTCTTTAGAGTAAATTTTAACTCACTTTTTTCACATATTGCATCATCAACTTGTCCTTCTGTGATTGATGATAGTTGCTTCAAAAAGAGCGTAATACCGCGTAAAAAATTTTTATGATTTTGGGGATTATTAGAATTGTATCTTAATGAATATTCTCTGACGGATGGGCTATAAAGTGTAGTATAGAACGCCGGAAATTCGCGTATCCAAGGTTGTTCTGCTCTTGAAAGAGATCGACCATGCAATGTTCTATCAGCCCCATAATTTTGGATGACTTCACTATAAATGATCTCATATATTGCTTCTACCGATAGTGTGCCCGGGTATACTTCTATCTTTCTTGTAATTTCCTCTCTTAAAATAAAAATTTCTTTGTACCAATTTTCCATCATTTCAATTAATGGGTGAGTTTCTTTGGGATGTCTTTTTGCCCAATTATCTATATGGCTTTGAACCATATCATCTTTATCTGGAGTTCCATATTGCTTGGGATCCAGGCAGTAGATATAAAAAATAAAAAGATGAAAGGCTAGTAGCAAGTTTTTAGCCCTGTCTTTCTCATTGCTCTCATCTAATATAACTTCAGCCAATAAAAAATAAGCTTCTGGTCTATGCAAACCTGAAGCATGCAAATTACCAACTGCTAAGAACAATAATTCTTTAATAATTTTTTTATTTTCTTCAATTTTTCTTTTATTTTTTCCATTTTTTTCTTGTAAAAATAATTTATTTTCCTGTAGTAATATAGAAATAGCTCTATTTAGGAGGGCATTTGAACCTCGGCATAGTGCTAATTGATGGCCGTTACTTTGAGTATATTTTCCCCACTCCTTCTGAAAATTAAATTCGAAATTCCAATCATCACGAACGTGCGCATCCGAAGGATGAAAAGCTAAATATATTAAAAAAGCAGGGCTGTTCTCAATCATTGAGTCGTCGAGATTTTTATGTAGTATAGCACGATTGCAATACGCTTCTAATCTGGCCCAATAGAGTGGAGTGACGTGGTTCCAATAGTTTAAGTCTGGCTTAAACTCACTCCTGAGGTCTTGTACAGTGGCAACTATTGCATGCTTATTATCACAAACCGTGATTTTTTTTAACTCCTGAAAAACCTTATCATCTCTGAATCTCTGACATATTTGAGTCGCAGGATCTAAAAAGAAAATAGAAAACCGTCGGCAATCACGGCCCGTTACATTCTGAGTTTTAAAAGAGTCTTGTTTTTTGCGTGATTTGTCAAGCGCGTCTTGCCAATCTAATTCCTGACTCTCGAAGAATTGTATTTTTTGCGAAAAAGAAGCGAGTTCGGGTTTACTACTTGTTAGCATTTTTTACCTCACTATAAATACTCATACATGAGCGCGCCAGATTATGCAAAATGCAGGCGGCAAGCATAAATCTAAAATTGGCCAAACAATAGGTTATTTCAAAAGGTATGTCAATAAATATACATAGATAACGCGCTTACAGCGCTACAGGTTGGGATATGATCACCCTGGGTCAGCGCACAAAAAACGTGCGCTGACCCAGGGCTAAATGGATGTCAGACCTTCGGTCTGCAAAGAATTACACAGGTTGGCAAGCGAACAAACAGCAGCTCTGTTGTAAAAGATGACAAAGGGAGAAACAGTTTGTAATAATCTGAGTGCGTTTGCCAGTACGTGGCGGGTGTTGTTGCTAAGTAGTATAAGGAATAGATTTATAATTACAACTCTTCCTAACCCACCCAAATCAACTCATCACATTTCCGAATCCACGGTTTAAAATCTTTTATTTTTTTTGGCAAATCAAGCTTGGCGAGTTCGGCGTTGCCGAGTGCTGGGTATTGGCCGATAGTCAGCACGTACCAGTCTCGTCCATTAAATTTTGTTTGGCCGATGTGAGTGGGTGTTCCTAAATTTAATTCGGCTTGACGTGCTTTTAAGGAAGAAAGATAGTAGCTGCCTAATAGCTGTAGCGTATATTTTTTTGCTTGGGGTTCTGTGGATGATGCCGCAGTGTTATCACTGATTTTTTTAAGCTGCGATCCGAGTTGGGCGGATGCTGTTTGATCGGGTAATGGCATCACGGTGACATGGCCTGGCTTTGGCGCGGGTGGATTATTCAAAGCATCTAAGATAGCGTCTTTGTCGATGTTCTGATTATTAGCCGGTATATTTTCAGCATGCGCTGTATTAATTCGTGGGGCAGATGATACATTCGAGTATTTGCGTTTTTCCGCATTTTTTATATTGTTTTCTTCTATTGCAGCCAGGGCCCTAATGGCTGGCTCATAATGCGCAGCGGCGGCTTTGTTCATCCAAAAGATACCGGATTCCGTGTCCTGTGTGACGCCGTAACCATAATAATACATATAACCTACACCATATTCTGCTTGAGGGTTGCCTTCTGCCGCGAGAGGTAATAATTGATGAAAAGCAGATTTAAAATCTCCAGCCATAAAACTCATTTTGCCGCCTTGCAGACGTTGTGCTTCCATTGTTGACGTGCAAGACTGTATAAACAGGCAGGTCAACATAAGCAAAATACAACGATTCATTCCCACCTTTTTATTCTCCAGGCAATATATTTTTTGGCATTCCTTGAAATGTTAAAGGAGGCCGGGACAAAGGTAGTTTTTCCATGTGGCCGCCATTTTCTAATATCACGCCATCCGCTGTGATGGCTTTAATATGCACGCCGGAGGTCAAGCTATCACCGATTTGATAAACTTTACCAGGTTGGCCTGCCTCTGAAATAATAACACGCGATGCGCTTTCTGTGTCTGCTTTAACAATACCAACCAGATGCAATTGCAAACTGGTGATAGGAAGATCAGCTGCTTGGCCTGATGCACCGAAAAGGTGTTGATCGGGAAGCTGCATAATAAGTGCTATCGTTTGGTCAGAGGCGGGCTGGGCCATTTTAGTCGTGACTGCTGTCTGTGCCAATAAGTAATCGCGGTGCCAAGTGATAGGTATTTCAACGAGCGTGATTAATAAAAATAGACTAAAAATGGCAATGGCAGCCAAGCCGCCGCGTCGACCCTGTTCCGTAGAGAGCAAAGGTGCCATGATGTCTTCAAACATGCTTTAATTCCGACGGGATATTTGCTACTTATCATAGTCAAATTTCAGCCATCTTGCCACTTGCTTTGCGAAATAGGTGAAGATGGCATCGGCACCGGCCCGTTTCATCGCGATGAGAGATTCCATGACAATGGCTTTTTCATCCAGCCAGCCTAATTGGGCGGATGCTTTTAACATGGCATATTCGCCGCTGACCTGATAAACAAAAGTAGGCACCTGAAATAGGGTTTTGGTTTGCTGCACGATATCCAGACAAGGCATGCCTGGTTTGATCATCACAATATCGGCACCTTCTTCTAAGTCCATGGCGATTTCATGCAGCGCTTCTTTTTGATTGCGTGTATCCATTTGATACTGAAGTTTATCGGCTTTGCCTAGCGCTTTGGCTGAGCCGACTGCTTCACGAAAGGGAGCATAAAAATGGGAAGCATATTTAGCGGCATAGGAAAGAATTAATGTTTGAGTAAAATGGGCCGCTTCTAATGCCTCACGAATGATGCCTATACGCCCATCCATCATGTCAGAAGGCGCAACGATGTCTGCACCGGCTTCGGCATGAGACAAAGCTTGTTGGGTCAAAATAGCAATGGTTTCATCATTTAGCACATGGCCTTTGTCATCAATAATACCGTCTTGTCCGTGGGAGGTATAAGGATCGAGGGCTACATCAGTGATAATGCCTAATTCTGGAAATGCAGTTTTCAATTGCCGGGTAGCAGATTGGACAAGACCATTAGGATCATAGGCCGCTTCAGCGTGTAATGTTTTTTTTGTCATGTCGACGACGGGAAATAGCTCAATGGCTGGGATGCCAAGTTGAATGATTTCTTCTGCTTCTTTGAGCAAGAGATCAATACTCATGCGTTGTATGCCAGGCATGGATTGAATCGGTTCGCTGCGATTTTTGCCTTCTAAAATAAAGACGGGATAAATCAAGTCGTCACTTTTTAGGTGGGTTTCTGCCATTAGACGTCGTGAAAAGGGTGCGGCACGCATACGGCGTAGGCGAGTTTTGGGGAAGCGGCGGTTAAGGTAAGGTGTCATTATGTTGGCTCGGTTGCTCTGGGGGTGCATTATATGCTATTTGTGTGCCCTATTACACTATTAAGGTCATGTATTAATCATGCGTATCGCTGTTTTTCCGGTGCTGCCTCATTTGGAAGCGGCAGCTGTAGCGCTTGCTCAGCAACTCAGTTTGCCTTTGGCAGCTAGTCAGCAAGAGCCATATGATTATTTCTTAGTCATGACCCCTGATTATCTTGGGCTGCAAAAAAAAGCGAGTACCTCAGCCCCGTTATACGTCGATTTTCTCCATGGAAAAATGAATTATCGCGCTCAGCATACCTCGCTTCGAAATGAAGCCTTAGCTAAAGCAATGGGATTGAAAGGCAATGTTCGTCCTCATATTGTAGATGCAACAGGCGGGTTGGCAGGAGATGCTTTTACCTTGGCTTCTTTAGGTTTTGACGTCATTTTGCTGGAACGTTCCGCTATTATTTTTGCCTTGGTTGCAGAGGGTGTGCAGCGAGCGCAAACAAATCCAGGTGTGGCCGCCAGTCTAAGCCGAATACAACGAGTGCATGCCGACGCAATAACATGGCTTCAGGGTTTAAAAGCATCCGATAGGCCGGACATTATTTATTTAGACCCCATGTTTCCTGAACGAAAAAAATCGGCGTTGCCTAAACAAGAAATGCTGATATTACATGACATTGTAGGAGAGGATGCTGATGCAGAACTGTTGTTAAAAACGGCATTAACTTGTGCCAAGAAGCGGGTTGTGGTAAAAAGGTCTCGCTTGGCAGCAAGGCTGATTATAGATCCAGCGCCTTCTTTTTCTGTATTGGGCAGCAGTAGTCGTTTTGATGTGTATTTAACAGGGGTTTGTTGAAAGTTCTTCTGTTATCTCTACTCGCGCGCTGTCATCCCAGCGCCTACTGTTGTCATCCCCGCGAAAGCGGGGGACCCATTCGGCGTAAACCACCAAGCAATGAAAAGCCACATGGAAATTGAATTACCAAGAATTGAAGTAGAGTTAGAGATTAGTTAAGATGGGTCCCCGCTTTCGCGGGGATGACAAGCGAACGCGGGGATGACAAGCGAAGCGGATAAAATAAGATGGAAACACTGCATTATTTAATAAATTTTGTTCTTCATTTGGATGAACACCTGATTGCATTTGTCATGGCCTATGGTGTTTGGACCTATGCTTTGCTTTTCCTTATTATTTTTTGTGAAACAGGTATTATTTTTTCTGCTGTTTTGCCCGGAGATTCCTTGCTGTTTGCAGCGGGCGCGCTAACAGCCAATGTGAATGATGTACTGAATGTACATGTTTTGTTTGTGTTGTTGGTTACGGCCTCAGTCTTAGGCAATGGCTTGAATTATTTTCTTGGTAAGTGGCTGGCTCCTAGGGTTTTTTATTCTAGAGACTCATGGTTATTTAATCGAAAACATGTAGACAATGCACATGGATTTTTCGAACGATATGGTGGAAAAACAATTATTATTGCGCGATTTATTCCTATGGTTCGCACTTTTGCGCCTTTTGTGGCGGGCATTGGTTATATGACCTATAGGCAGTTTTTAATTTATAGTTTGGTTGGCGCTTTTTTATGGGTGGGTTTTTTGGTGTACGGCAGTTATTTCTTTGGCAATATTCCGGTGGTTAGACAGCATTTTTCACTGGTAGTGTTGGCCATTGTGATATTGTCGATTTTACCCGCCTTAATAGAGTTTATTCGTAGGAAATTCTTTAAGGCTAAGGCCGTAGTTTAATCAAAATTTCTCATCTTTCGGTATTTTGCAGCAAACAAGCAATAAAATGCTGCTAACTTCTTAGATATAGACAAAACGCGCCGCTTCATGCAGAATGTTGCAAATTCAATAGGAAACTTTTTGGATGGAGACATTATGGCGACTATATTGGTTATACATGGGCCAAATCTAAACTTATTGGGAACGCGTGAACCTTATTTATATGGTCATGATACCTTGGCAAACCTCAATGCTAAGATCGTTGCATTAGCAAGCACGCTTGGACATGAAGCCGTTACGTTCCAGAGTAATTCTGAAGCAGCATTAATTGATCGTATTCATCAAAGCCAAGATGATGCCGAGTTTATTATTTTTAACCCTGCGGCATTCACGCATACGAGTATTGCGTTACGCGATGCGTTGATTGCAGTGAATAAACCCTTTTTAGAAGTGCATTTATCCAATATTTATCGACGTGAAGCATTTCGCCAGTCTTCGTATTTTTCTGATATTGCTGTGGGGGCCCTGACAGGCTTGGGCACTAAAGGTTACTTACTGGCCGTGCGTTATGCGCACTATTATTTAACAAAACAAGAAGGAGCATCGTATCACTATGGATCTGCGCAAAATCCGCAAGCTCATTGAGCTTATCCAAGAAACAGGCATTGCAGAAATCGAAATTCATGAGGGTGAGGAATCTGTACGCATCAGCAGAGAACAGACCAAAGTCATATCAACTATGGTGGCGCCTGCGCCAGCACCTGTTCCGCACGCTGTTACGGCACCTTCTGCCAAAGCAGAACAGACAGAAACTTTATCCAACAAACATACAGTCAAAGCACCGATGGTCGGCACTGTTTATCTCTCGCCTTCTCCTGGTGCGAAAACATTTGTGCATGTTGGCCAGACGGTTAAAGTCGGCGATACACTTTGCTTGATTGAAGCGATGAAGACGTTTAATCAAATTGAATCAGATAAAGCTGGAACGGTTACTGCCATTCTTGTTGATACAGGAATTCCCGTTGAATTTAATCAACCACTGGTTGTGATTGAATAAGCAGGAGCCTGTTATGTCAAAAAACATTGTGACCACCCATAAAGGGGAAGTACCTCCGCTTGATAAAGTTGTCATTGCAAACCGTGGAGAAATAGCATTACGTGTTTTGCGTGCTTGTAAAGAACTGGGCATCAAAACAGTCGCAGTGCACTCAGAAGCGGACCGTGATTTAATGCATGTGCGATTGGCTGATGAATCAGTTTGTATTGGCCCTGCGCCTGCATCAGAAAGTTATCTGAGTATTCCTGCCATTATTAGTGCGGCAGAAATTACCGATGCAGTGGCCATTCATCCTGGATATGGTTTCTTGTCGGAAAATGCGAGCTTTGCTGAACAAGTTGAGAAAAGCGGATTTATTTTTGTAGGGCCACATCCTGAAAGTATTCGTCAAATGGGCGACAAAGTTTCTGCAATCATAGCCATGAAAAAATTGGGTATTCCCTGTGTGCCGGGTTCGAGTGATCCTATCGGTGACGATGATGCAGCGACCCTGCAAATGGCTCATGAAATTGGCTATCCCATTATTATTAAAGCGGCGGGCGGCGGGGGTGGGCGAGGTATGCGGGTTGTTCATACTGAATCGCATTTATTAAATGCCATTGCGATGACGCGCACGGAAGCGCGGGCGGCTTTTAATAATGATAAAGTTTATATGGAAAAATATTTGCAAACGCCGCGTCATATTGAAGTCCAAGTATTAGGAGATGGTCAAGGTAATGCCATTCATTTAGGCGAACGAGATTGTTCTATACAGCGTCGCCACCAAAAAATCATTGAAGAAGCACCGGCCCCTGGGATTACACAAGAACAGCGGGAAGCTATTGGTGAACGGTGTGCGCAA
Source organism: Legionellales bacterium (assembly GCA_023265835.1). Lineage (GTDB taxonomy): Bacteria > Pseudomonadota > Gammaproteobacteria > DSM-16500 > DSM-16500 > UBA4722. The sequence continues at coordinate 15,232 of JAHFSI010000014.1, read as the reverse complement.
GCATGTCGTGATATGCGTTATCGGGGCGCGGGTACTTTTGAGTTTTTATACGAAGACAAAGAGTTCTTTTTTATCGAAATGAATACACGCGTGCAAGTAGAGCATCCTATTACTGAGCTTATCACTGGTGTTGATATTGTTAAGGAACAATTGCGTATTGCTGCCGGCCAGCCGCTTTCATTTACGCAATCGGACATCAAAATCAAAGGGCATGCTATTGAGTGTCGTATTAATGCAGAAGACCCGCGTTCTTTTGTGCCTTGCCCAGGAACTATTTCTTATTTTCATGCGCCGGGAGGGCCTGGGATCCGTCTCGATTCGCATGTTTATAGCAGCTATAAAGTGCCCCCTTATTACGATTCATTAATTGCAAAAGTGATTGCTTATGGTGAAAACCGGGAAATTGCGTTGGCGCGTATGCGTAATGCCTTAGATGAAATGGTTATTGAAGGGATCAAGACTAATTTGCCATTGCATCAAGATATTTTACGCGGCAATACCTTCCAAAAAGGAATTCTAACTATTCATTATTTAGAGCAATGGCTGAATCTTTAAGGCATTTGGAAGCCTTAAATCTGGCCTATCAGCCATTTTTTATTATGCAACCCATTGTTTATAAATAAGAATTGGCGAGATTAGCGGGTATGCGAAAATAAGTCAATAACGATGTTGCTCAGACAACGATCAATAGTGTATAATTATTTGCTTGGAAAGTTTTGGGAATTTTTTGCTAATTTTGGATTATTTTTAATTGAGAGAGAACACTAATGACTACTAATACAATTATTGCTGATGCAGAACAAAAAGTGCAATCTGCCTTTATTGTTGCACATAAAAATCAACCGTTGCACGATAGCGTTCGACAAGCATTGGAAAGCTATTTTACGCAATTAAAGGGACAGCCACCCACTAATTTGTATGAATTGGTGTTGGCGGAAGTCGAAGTTCCATTGCTAGAAGCAGTGATGGAATATACCAAAGGCAACCAATCCCGTGCTGCCATTTTGCTGGGTTTGAGCCGTGGTACGTTACGTAAGAAACTTAAAATTTATGGAATGTTAGACTAAGACATTCTTGCTTGATCAAAAACCCCCTCTTCTGTGTTCAGAATAGGGGGTTTTTTTTGGGCACACATACCCGTATAATCCCCTAAGGGTATAGGGAAGCTCAGCATGATTACCACGAACACCGACAGCATAACGCTCGATGACATACCTATAACAGGTAACGGTCAAGAGTCTCCCCTGGTCATTGAAGATGAGTTTCGATTTGCTCCAACAAAAAACGCGCTCGCAGAATTTGCCGATAATCAATTATTGCTGCATGGCAAATTTGTTACTCATAATCCCAAAGCGGGCCTGAATCCATTAGTCGATGTGGCGGGCTATTTATTTTCTACTTTAGGTAAATTAAAACATTTAAAATCTTATTCAAATTTAAATAGTTTACAAAAAGAGTTAACAGCCGAGATTAATCATTTTCAAGAAACAGCAGCAACAAAAGGCTACCGTTCTGAATATACTTTAGTAAGTCGTTATGCATTGTGCGCGACGTTTGATGATGTCATTGCAAATACTCCTTGGGGCGGAGCAGGACAGTGGGACAGTTACAGTTTACTGGCAGTATTTAACTCGGAAGGCGCCCAGCAAGAACGATTTTTCCTTATTCTGGAGCGTATTATCAAAGAGCCTGCGCTTTATATTGATGTCATGGAATTTATGTATATTTGTCTGAGCTTGGGTTATAAAGGGAGCTATAGAATCGCGGATAATGATAGTCAGTTAGATAAAATCACCCATAGTTTATATAAGCGGATTTGCGCTTATCACGGTGATTTTACCCGAACGCTTTCTCCATTTCCTATTAGAGCAACTCACTCAACAAAAAAATTGCCGACTCAAATACCTTATTGGTTATTGTTTCTCATCACAACAGTCATTATTTTATTATTATTTGTGGGCTTTGGCTCTGTGTTGGATACTATTTCAAGCCAGGCTTATCAAGTATTAGGAAATCAATAATCTATGAAACCTCTTAAATTTAGCATCTATAAGCAATTATTGCCTTTGAGTCTATTTTTTGTTGTTTCTCTTTTTATTTGGTTTGATGGGCCTTTGATTAGGCTCAATGGTTATTCACCATTGCAAGATACGGAAAAACGCGTTGATTTAATCGGATTGTTTTTTTTAGTCTGGTTATTCAAGGCCCTTTTTTTTGATACGCGGTTGAAAAAGAACGCTTCGCCTGACGCAGTGAGTGAGGACATCAAAAATAAAATAGACTATTTGCGGGGCCGTTTCCAAGGGGCGATTAAATTTTTAAAGAGTACGGTCATTCATAAAAATGGAAAAAATGTTAATTTAGTTCGGTTGCCATGGTATTTGGTCATAGGGCCGACCGCTTCAGGAAAAACGAGTTTATTAGCCACTTCTGAGATAAAATATATTTTAGCCAAGCAATTTAAAACAGAACACTTAAAGGCAATTCCACCGTCTGATACCTGTAACTGGTGGGTCACACGCGATTTAGTGTTAGTGGACGTGCCAGGGCCTTATCTTTTTTCTAAAGCAAAAAACATGCCGAAATCGGTAGCGGCTTTTCCTTTTCTTTGGCAGCAATTGTTGAAATTATTAGGCCGTATTCGGGGTGAAAACAAATTGCAGGGCGTGATTGTTGCTCTGCATTTGCCGGAACTCATGCAGCAAACCAATCACTATAAAAAGAATGAAATCATCACAGATTTAAAAAGACGTTTAACGGAGATATTTGCCGCGTTCGGAACGTCTATGCCCATCCATTTGGTCATCACTAAATGTGATTTATTGCCTGGATTTAGAGAATTTTTTGGCGAGAGTAGCAGCGATGAGGCGGCACAAGCGTGGGGCGTGACGTTATCTGCCGCGGGTGAAAATGAAAATTTATTCACGCTGTTTGAGCAGCGGTTTAATGCGCTGATTAAGCGTTTAAACAAACAGCTTATTTGGCATTTACATCAAGAACGAAATGCGGTTGCGCGATCCTATATTAAAGATTTTCCTTTGCAAGTTGAACAATTAAAGGAAGCAATTATTCAGGTGTTAAAAACCATAGATATTCCTCATTTGCCTTTATTTAGCGTGTACCTGACGAGTAGCACGCAAGACAATGTAGAGGAACCTACCATGGCATTATCTTCTGCGGAAACGTATTTTACCAGTCAGCCTGCAGGTCTTATGTCTATTCCTGAAATGCCTGCCAGGGCTTATTTTACTCGGCAATTTATTTTACATAATTTATTGGCGATGCCGGCAAGACCTGATACGGTGAGAAAGCGCAGCGCGGTATGGCAGCGGCGTGCGGCCTATGGCACAGCTATCAGCGCTGTGCTGATGGCTGTTGTTTTATTGGGGCGTGATTTTCATAAAAATGTACAACAAGCTTATTGGGTAAAAAATGATGTTGCCCGTTATCAATTAACTGTTCAACAAGCTAAACAACAAAGTGATCGTTTGGTCCAAGTCATGCCTTTATTAAACTCTTTGCGACAAGCTGCGAATGCGGAGACAGCCAAGTCATCCTTATCTTTTTATGCCAATAAATCAAAACAAACCGCAAATACTGCTTATCACCAAGCATTACAATCTATTGTTTTGCCCGAAATAAAAAACTATTTTGATAACTATTTACAGTCTGCTAATAATAAAAATCCAGAACAAGTTTATAAAATATTAAAAGCTTATTTAATGTTGGGGGATGCTGCGCATTTTCAAGCAAACGACATGACGGAGATCTTGCAACAGTTTATGCCTGAGGTGACAAACAAAGAAACCATTGCGGCGTTGACAGAACATCTTCAAGCGGCTGTTTTATCGAGTTCCTCAGTGACCCAAAACAATGAACTCATCACAAAAGTTCGCAAGCAATTATTAAGTTTGTCTAGTCCCGCATTAGGATTTGATATTTTAAAAAATATGGGCGGCAACAATATAGATGATGCGATTGATTTAGGCACTGTGCTTGGCAACCCGCCGGTGTTAGTCAGTAAAGGCGTTGCGACTTTTGTTCCCGCGATGTTTACTGCCAAAGAATTTGATTCCATTGTCTCGAATGAAATAAATAATGCGGCATCAGAGGCGTTACAAGGCAACTGGGTCTTGGGCGCTAACACAGCGACAGATCAAATGACAGTGGACGCATTAGCTGCCCAGTTACGCGCTCAATATATTGCTAATTATGTTGATATTTGGGAAAGCTTATTGGCAAATATTCAATTAAGCACTCCTAAAAATTTATTACAACTGGATGCGATGATTGCTATCTTGACTGGCAATAACTCGCCTTTATTACAACTACTGGATACCATAAAAGCCAATACAGCGCTTGCCCCGATCACGGCCGCCAGCCCAAAACTGCAAAGCTTAAGCCTGTTATTAATAGGCGCCAATAACGCTCAACCGAATGCACTCTATAGTATCTTTGTCAGTTTGCAGGAATTACATTCTTATTTACAAACGATACTAAATGCGCCGGACATTCATGTAGCCATCGCGGCAGCGGCCGAGCAACATAGTAAAAATCCTAACGAAGACCCCATCACGCATATCCATTTGATAGCCGAACAAAGCCCCGAGCCCATGAGGACTTGGCTTAATAGTATTGCTGCTAAGAGCTGGGATTTTATGTTGCAAGAAACGTAACTTATATGGATTCGCCGGTTTCCTCAATGATTAGGAGTTCAAAGAAGGAAATTTAACCGAATCATTTATCGGACAAGTATAGCATCATTATAAGTGTCCGATGTAATTGCTTGTAAAAAATATACCGGACACTTATAATGATGCTATATCTGTCCGGTATGAATATATGCTAATTGGTAGAAAAAAAGAAATTCAAGCTCTTAAGAAGATTTCTAAATCTTCTAAGGCTGAGCTTGTTGTTTTGTATGGAAGAAGACGTATTGGTAAGACATTTTTAATAAGGGAATTTTTTAGTCAACAAAACTATCTATTTTTTCAATCTACAGGATTGCAAAATGGCACTTTGAAAAAGCAATTGCATAATTTTTCTGATGCCATGTCTCAAACATTTACTAATGGTGTTCAAATCAAACAGCCTGTTTCGTGGGATGACTGTTTTAGAACGTTGAACCAATTTCTTGAAAGCTCAAAGGATAATCGAAAAATAGTTATATTTATGGATGAAGTGCCATGGATGGCGACTAGAAAATCAGGTTTTTTAGAGGCGCTGGATTACTACTGGAATCGCTACTGGTCTACAAAGCCAAATTTAATCGTAGTAGTTTGTGGGTCGAGTGCTTCTTGGCTAATAAAAAATATTATTTATAATAAAGGCGGTTTACATAACCGTTGTACATGTGAAATAAAACTTGATCCATTTGATCTGAAAGAATCACACGAATATTTGTTAAGTAGAGGCATTAAGTTTAATAAACGACATACATTGGAGATATATATGGCATTGGGTGGAGTTCCATATTATTTGAATTATGTAGAAAAAGGATTGTCGGCAGCGGAAAATATTCAAAATATTTTTTTTAATAAAAAAGCTCCATTACGAGAAGAGTTTTTAAAATTATTTAGTTCACTTTTTAGTGAGGCAGAAGCGTACGTTGAATTAATAAAACTGATTTCTCAAAAAAAAGAAGGATTAAGTAGGGCGGAAATTGAATCGCTGTCAAAGTTGTCACCAGGCGGCGGCCGTCTTACAGCTCGATTGAACGACCTAGAACATACCAATTTTATTGAATCTCATGTTCCATGGGACAAACAGAGAGGTGAATATTTTAAAGTTATTGACGAATTTAGTCTATTTTATATTTACTGGCTATTTTCTAAAAAATCAAAAAAAATATTGGAGAATTATTGGCTTAAACAAATTGAAAAACCAATTTATCATGTCTGGGCTGGATATGCGTTTGAAGCAGTATGTTACAAAAATATAGACAAAATTGTAAAAGCACTTAATATTAAAACCGCAGAAAATATATCATCTTGGCGTCTGGTTTCAAGAAAGGATAATGAACAAGGTGCGCAAATTGATTTATTAATTGATAGAAGCGATGATGCAATAACAATATGTGAAATTAAATATACCGATACAATTTTTGCAATTGATAAAAAATACGCAGAAAATCTTCGACGTAAAATTGAAGTATTTAGAGAGAAAACACAAACTAAAAAACAAATTTTCATGGCTATAGTTAGTGCAAATGGGCTAAAGAAAAATAGTTATTCTGACGAGTTGGTTTCACACACGGTCACACTGGATGATTTATTCTAATTGCGCCCGTTTGCGAGCCCGCTTGCGTCTTTTTTTTTGAATTTTAAGTATATAAACATAGGCATCTTGCCCTGGAATAACAACGTTAACGCCTCTGTCATTGTGACATTATGCTTTTGGCAAGTTAAAAGATAACTTCTTATTCTGCAAAATATACGTGCGCCTTCCATAGAGATGTTTATCAAGCCGCCAGCGACTAATTACATTGTTTTTTTAAAATTATCAAATCTTTTTAGCCTCTTGTTCTTCATTTTTTAAACAGCACAACCGCCATTTCCATAATCGTACGGATAAAGTGTGTACTTTTTAAAGAATTATGCTATACTGAGCACATAGATATAAACAGAGGAACCATCATGACAGCCAAAGATGCCAGAGTCGACCTGAAGACAACCAAAGCTGCTAAGGCGATGCTAGAACGGGCAGCGCATGCTGCAGGTACCACCATGAGTGCATTTATTCTTGATTGTGCCATGTCTAAGGCAAGGGAAATAGTTGCTCAATTTGACCTAATTCGCTTAACTCATAAAGAGAGCGAACGGTTTATTGCAGCTCTGCAAAAAGCTCCTCATGCTCATGAGAATCTTAAACAATTATTCAAGAAACATCGCATAAAACCATCTCAACATCAAGAAAAGGCATAATGGATTTAATAATAGAACAACTTAATACAAGCTTACATGATCGTAAGTCATTTGATTGTGGTGTCGGCGAATTGAACGTTTTTTTAAAACAACACGCCAATCAAAACCAATCTAAAAACATATCAAGAACGTATGTAGCTGTTGTTGCTGTCTCAGTAGAAAATCCCAAAAAGATTTATGGTTACTACACGCTTTCAGCAGGGCATATTCAGTGTGACCAATTACCTGAAGCTGTTAAATCTAAGTTGCCAAAATATTCTATACCCATAGCTCGCCTTGGCAGACTTGCAGTAGATAAAGGATCCAAAGGACAGGGAGTGGGAGGATTCCTACTTCATGATGCACTTTCTAATGTATTAAACGTTGCTGACAAGATGGGTGTATTTGCTGTTGTGGTAGATGCAAAAAATACTGATGCAAAGGCTTTTTATAAACACTACGGATTCACTGCATTGCAAGAATCAGAACTTACGCTTTTTCTAACAATTGACACAATTAAATCGGCTAGTTAAATCATCCAAATTTGCAGAAGTATATTATTACTCAGCAAGTTTCTGTCATTGCAAAGACTCGGTTTATCATCCTATAATACCCGCTTTGGGCTTGCTTGAGAGAGATTACTGTGGGAAATAACAAGAAATTAGCAGGCTTGAACACCTTTGCGTTGGTCATGTTAATTACGGGTGCCATCGACAGCATTCGAAATTTGTCTACTACGGCTTTTTTTGGTAGTTCGCTTATTTTCTTTTTTTTATTCTCGGCTGTTGTTTTCTTAGTGCCTGTCGCGTTAGTGTCTGCGGAATTATCGGCACATTTTACTGAAAAAGGCGGTATATTTAATTGGATCCATGCAGGAATAGGAGAAAAAACCGCTTTTCTTGCGATCTGGCTGCAATGGATTAATACGATGGTATGGTTTCCCACCATCCTTTCTTTTTTAATTGGTACAGCCACTTATTTGATTGACCCTGCAATCGTACAAAATAAACTTTATCTGGCCAGTATTATTTTAGTCACCTTTTGGTTGTTAACCTGGGTCAATTTAAAAGGGCTGCATTTTTCAGCGAAATTTTCAAGTTTTTGTGTGGTAAGCGGAATCATTATTCCAATGACGCTATTGGTACTTGTGGCGGTGATTTGGTTGGTTTTAGGCAAGCCATTGCAAATTCATTTTACTCTTAAAGAAATGTTGCCTTCACTCAAGCATACAGATAGCTGGGTTTCATTGACTGCTATTATGACCTCTTTTTTGGGGGTGGAGCTTGCTACGGTACATATTAAAAGCGTGATTGATCCTCATAAAACTTTTCCTAGGGCCTTGTTTTTTTCGGTATTAATTATTTTATCAACCATGATATTCGGTTCCTTGGCCATCGCAGTAGTGCTGCCGAAAGAACAAATTAATTTAGTGAATGGTGTGATGCAGGCTTTTACTTATTACTTTAATTACTATCATGTGAGTTGGCTGATGCCTGTTATTACTATCATGCTGCTGTTGGGGATAGCAGGCAGTACGGTAAGCTGGGTGATTTCGCCTGCTAAAGGGTTATTGCATGCTGCGCAGTTAGGTTATTTGCCGTCCTTTTTTACTAAAGAAAACGAAAAAGGCGTTGCCTCCAGGATACTGATTACCCAGGCCATTTTGGTCAGTATCATGTGTTTGGCTTTTTTGCTGATGCCTAGCGTCAATGGCTCTTATTGGCTGTTGACCGATCTTAGCACTCAACTCTATATTTTAATGTATGTTTTAATGTTTATAGCAGCCATTCATCTAAAGTATAAGCTTGCCAAACGGCCGTTTGTTTTTTCTATTCATGGAGACAAGATCGGAATGTGGGCTGCTTGTCTGCTGGGTCTGACTGGGTGTGGCATAACGCTTTTTGTGGGGTTTGTACCGCCCGCAGGGATTGATGTGGGAGGTATGATGCACTACGAAATGGTCTTTACCAGCGCGTTAGTGCTAATGATTGCGCCTGTTCTGCTGTTTTATCTGTATCGGGCAGCAAAGAAGGCAAAGGCCCTGTAAATTTATCTGGCTAATCTCGTTATTTTCGATTAAATTATTCCCCCCTAATTCTTGATTTATTGGTATTGATAGGAGCTATCGATGAAAAACACCAAAGGCCAACTGCTGTCGAAGGAAGTACGTCATATCGATATAAAACAGTTCGATTTTTCCACTTTAGTTGAGGCAATGGAAGGAACAGCCTTTCAAGCCAAGAACGTGGGGCGTGCTGCTAAGATTTATGACCAAATGCTGCGAGACGAACAGTGCGGCATTATCCTATGTCTTGCCGGCTCGTTGATTAGCGCAGGATTAAAGAAGGTCATTTTAGATTTGCTGGACAACAATATGATAGATGTTATTGTTTCGACCGGCGCGAACATAGTAGACCAAGATTTTTTTGAGGGCCTAGGATTTAAGCATTACCAAGGTTCGCCTTTATTAGATGATTTAGAGTTACAAGCATTAGCCATTGATCGAATTTATGATACGTTGATTGATGAAGACCAATTACGTATTTGCGACAATACCATCTGCGATATTGCTAATAGCTTGCCTCCTAAAGCGTATTCATCGCGAGAGTTTATTAGTGAAATGGGACGCTACTTGGAAAAACACGGAAAAAACAAAGAATCCATCGTATTACGTGCCTATCAGAAAAATGTTCCTATTTTTGTGCCTGCCTTTAGCGATTGCAGTGCAGGATTTGGTTTGGTCATGCACCAGATTGCTCATCCAGACAAACATGTTTGCATCGATTCAGTCAAAGATTTTCGTGAATTAACTCAGCTTAAGATCAAGGCGAATGAAACGGGGTTGTTGATGATTGGTGGGGGCGTACCTAAGAACTTTGCCCAAGATGTTGTGGTTGCGGCTGAATTGCTGGGGGCTGAAGTTCCATTGCATAAATATGCTATACAAATTACCGTTGCAGATGAACGTGATGGTGCTTTATCGGGCTCTACGCTACGAGAAGCCTGTTCTTGGGGCAAGGTATCGGTAGTTCATGAACAAATGGTGTATAGTGAGGCGACGATTGCTTTGCCTTTAATTGCGGGGTATGCGTATAGCAAGGGCGGATGGCGTAACCGTAAAGAACGGGCGTTTTCGCGTTTGTTTAAAGAACAAGGTGAGCTGGTTGCTTATTAACAGAAAATCACAAGAGGAAATGAAACATGGCTGAATGGTCTGCGCAGCAAGCGCGGGATGCTTATCTGGTAGCTCAATGGAGCGAAGGTTTTTTTGATATCTCTGATGACGGACATTTGCAGGCGAACCCCAAAGGCGCAGGCAATGTCAGCATTGATTTAGTTGAGCTTGCACAGCGCATCAAAGAAGGGGGTTTGACCTTCCCAGTCCTGGTACGTTTTACCGATATGCTGCGTAAGCGTATTCAGACACTCAGCGAAGCATTTCTTCGCGCTATTAAAGAAAATGATTACCGTGGTTTGTTTACTTGTGTTTATCCCATTAAAGTCAATCAACAACGCCATGTGGTAGAAGCCATTTTAGATAGCACTAAAACACGCGTAGGATTGGAAACAGGCAGTAAACCTGAGTTGTTGGCGACACTGGCTCTTTCGGCGCATCCTGAATCCGTTATTATTTGTAATGGTTATAAAGACCGTGAATATATACGCCTAGCGCTTATTGGGCAGCGGTTAGGCCATCGTGTTTGTATCATATTAGAAAAATTATCCGAACTGTATCTTGTTTTAGATGAAGCAGAGCGGATGAAAATCGAGCCTTATATCGGCATACGTGTACGTTTAGCTTCTATCGGCGCCGGAAAATGGCAAAATACCAGCGGTGAAAAAGCCAAATTCGGTTTTTCTGCAACGCAAGTATTGCGCGTCATTGAAATCTTACGTGAAAAGAAACAGCTGCATCTATTGCGGGTCTTGCATTTTAATTTAGGCTCACAAATTGCTAATATCGCAGACATTCACCGCGGCATGCGTGAGTGCGCACGCTATTTTGCGGCACTGAATGCGTTGGGTGCGCCGATCAGTATTGTAGACGTAGGGGGCGGCTTAGGTGTTGATTATGAAGGCACGCGCTCACGCAGCCATTGTTCTATGAATTATAGCGTACAAGAATATGCAAATAATGTCGTCTATGTGTTAGCTGAAATCTGTCAGCAACATAACTTACCGCATCCAGAAATTATTACTGAATCAGGACGCGCTATTACCGCGCATCATGCCTTGTTGATTACCAATGTGATTGCAACCGAAGAGGCCTGTGACCTGACTAACTTGGCTCCGCCCGAAGCAGGTGAAGTCGCTATGATTAAAAATCTATGGGACGGTTATACGAATTTATCTGAAACCAACGCATTAGAAACTTACCACGATGTCTGTTTATGGAACTCTGAAGCACAAACCATGTTTACGCATGGATTGATGGATTTGAAAAAACGAGCGTATGCTGAACAAATTTATTATGCCACATGTACTAAGGTGCGAGACTATCTCAAACCGTCGATACGTGCGCATCGTGAAGTCATTGATGAATTACATGAAAAATTAGCGGTTAAGTTTTTTTGTAATTTTTCTTTGTTCCAGTCCTTGCCGGACTCTTGGGCGATCGATCAAGTATTTCCTATTTTGCCTTTGTCTAGATTAAACGAGCAGCCGACAGAACGCGGTATTTTACATGATATTACTTGTGATTCGGATGGTCGAATTGATCAGTATGTCAATAATTATGGACTAGATCGTACGTTGTCCTTATTGCCGCATGATCCTATGCGCCCCTATTTGCTTGGTATTTTCATGGTAGGTGCTTATCAAGAAATTTTGGGTGATTTACATAATTTATTTGGTGATACGCACTCCGTGCACGTTGACTTGCTTGAAGATGGTACTTATAGATTGACGCAATCTATAGAAGGCGATACCGTTGAATCCGCATTGGGTTATGTTAACTTCAATCGTAATCAGCTCATTCGTTCTTTCAGGGAACAATTGGAAAAAGCGGATTTACAAGATGACGTACTGCGTGCAGATTATTTGAATGATTTGACGAAAGGACTGCAAGGTTATACTTATTTTGAAGATTAACATTTATGAAGAAATTTGATGCAAATGCGGCTGCGCCCAAAGATTCTGGTATTTTCGGGCTTCCCTTTACGGTAGAGGAAGCGGCTTTAGTGCTATTGCCTGTGCCATGGGAAGTAACGACTTCTTATGGCAGAGGCACTGCTCAAGGCCCGCAAGCGATTTTGCAGGCGAGCAAGCAAATTGATTTGTTTGATATCGACTTAGGTAATTTTTTTGAGGCCGGCATTGCTATGCTGGATGAATCAAAAGACATTCAAACCTGGAATAAAGCAGCAAGCCAGTTGGCGCAAGAAATTATTGCAGAGGGCGGAGTTGAGGCTGCGCCTGCCCTAGCAGCTAATGCTGCAAAAGTGAACCAATATAGCGTTAAACTCAATGACTACCTTTATGCGGAAACCAAAAAATTATTATCACAAGGCAAGCATGTAGGCGTAGTCGGCGGAGACCATTCCACGCCGTTCGGCGCTATTCAAGCCTTTTTGGAAAAATATCCCGACATGGGTATTTTACATTTTGATGCGCATGCTGATTTGCGCGCTGCATTTGAAGGATTTGAATACTCTCATGCCTCTATTATGCATAATGTTATTGAAAAAACCGCATTAAAAAAATTAGTTCAAGTAGGCATTCGCGATTTTTGTGAAGAAGAATTTGATTATATCAAAAAGAACAACTCAAGAATTATCACCTTCTTTGATGCTGCATTGGCCGAGCAAAAACTTAATGGTATTCAATGGGCGACACTATGCGATGAAATTATCACTTGTCTGCCGCAACAAGTTTATATTTCTTTTGATATTGACGGCCTAGACCCTCGTTTTTGTCCTCACACCGGCACGCCTGTGCCTGGCGGAATTGATCTACGCGAAGCCCTTTATCTCATTAAAAAAGTCGCGCAATCCGGCCGTACCATCATAGGCTTCGATCTTAATGAAGTCTCGCCAGGCGATGCAGACTTATCTATTGAAGCAAACCCCGCCGCAGAATGGGACGCCAACGTCGGCGCCCGCCTTCTCTATAAACTTTGCGGCTGGACGTTAGCTGGCAAAGCTTAGAAGTTTCCCTCTCCCGGTCGTACATTCTAATTAATCTCTAGGGCGGGAGAGGGAACTTCTAAGCAATTTCTGGTTAATAAACGCTAAGTTCAATTCGATTGTTCTGGCAAGTCTTTTCTATTTATTTCTTTTAATACACACGAATAGTGTGTATGATAACAAAGAAAGCATGAAGGAGAGAAAAAAATGATTATAGAATATGTCGGATTAGCAGAAAAAGTCGATGAAGGCTATAGCCTATTTTTTCCTGATTTTCCTGGTCTTGGATCTGCGGGTGATGATCTAGAAGAAGCAAGAAAAAATGCTAAAGAAGGATTGGTGGCCCATATTGAATTAATGATGGAAGACAGAGAAGTGATACCAAAACCTTCCTCACTTGATGATGTCATGCAATTGCCTCAAGCAAAAGGATGTATACCATTAATCATTGCCATCATACTTCCTTCTAGTAAATCTCAAAGAATCAATATAACAATGGATGGAGCGCTGCTTGAGGCGATTGATGTAGCGGCAACTCATCAACATAAAACACGATCGGCTTTATTAGCTGAGGCAGCATATAAACTATTAAGTGAATTATAAGTGATTGCGAGACAACACAAGATGATGGAGGAGTTGCCTAGTTAGATTATTTTTTGATCATATTGCATAAATAGTGCATTCTATGATATAAATGTGGCCTCATTAATTACATTAAAGAGAAGTACAATGTATTCAGGATCTTCACAACCTTCTGCCCCTCCTCCTCCATATCAAAAAGACACCCCGTCGGGTGATGGTGTCGACGAGGTAAAAACGTCTCAGGATGCTCAGGCCACCATGTCTATTTATCAGAGTTCCGGATATCTTCAGCAAGTTGACGTTCCAAACGCACAAGCAAACGCTTTCATGGACGGATTAGCCGCAATCTTTGGACGGAATGAAATTCCACTACCTCTCATTTCTAAATTAATGTGCTTAGAAGGCGCGTTATTACATTTTAAAGTAGATGATAGTGGATCCATGAGTAACCCCTCAAGTGTAAAAATAAAAGATGCTTGCCTTTATGTGAGGAGCAGATTTAAAGCTCAGTATTCAGATATATTCTTGACTCGTTGGCAAGAAGCAGAAGACAGGCTGCATACTCTTGTTGAATTATTAGCGTATATTCCTACGGCGAAAATTAAAGTAAGTGCTTTTGATCGTGAAAGACAAGAAGGCTCTTTTTTTGTATTAGATAGAAATGGAAAAACGCCTGAGGTATTTATTAAGGACGCGCATGCCCAAATAGATAATTTTTTTAAGGCGGCACCATCAGGAAATACACCCATATTGTGTAACTTGCAAAATATGTTATGTGAGAGCGAGCGGTTGAGAGGAGCCAATACTGATCAAAGATCGGCGCTCTATATTCTTACTGATGGCGAGCCAAGTGGCGGAGCAGGGGAGATCGATCAGATTAAAAACCTGCTACAAGCAAGACAAAATGGTCAAGCAAATCCCGTGACATTTTTAGCATGCTCTAACGAGGAGAAAGACTATAAATGGATGCATGAAGTTGAAGAAGTTTGTTGTTCTCCAGGCAATGCAGGCTATGTAGCGGCTGTCAATGATTATCAAGATGAAGCAAAAGAAGTTGCCCAAGATCAAGGCAAGGGTTTCAATTACACAAAAGGCTTATGGCTTTTATGTACTCTTGCTGCAGCAATGGATCCAAATGGTTTAGACGCCTTAAATGAACATGAGCCATTAACTAAAACTACCTTTGATGAGTTGAATGGTCGTGTTTCAACAGAAGGTGAATATCAGAATTATTTTTATAATCATCCTCATGCTGGAAATAATAAAAATGGTGTATTCAAAGACGATTATGGCCTATTTTTTAGTTCACGAAACGCTACTACTATTCCTAGTGTTAAGATTTTTCAGCAGGCACTTGCTCAGAGATTGTCAAGAGACATGGATGACGGAGATGATGATTCTGAAGAACAGGAACTAGAAAATGCTCGTGAAGCAGTAAGAAAGTGGCGTAGGGGTGGTGATCCGCGCCAGTCTAATAACAGTGGTATTTTTCTGCAAATAATATGTAGTGGTTCAAACTTAATGTGACAGTTACCCGTTTTTTCAGTCGCGCCTCTGTCAGTTCAAGTTGAGACTGTCAACTTTTTCCTTCCAGATTTTTTTGCCATCTAAAAATGTTTCCAT
>JAHFSI010000093.1 GCA_023265835.1 Legionellales bacterium | reverse complement strand
CGCTGAGAAATCGATTGCTAATGGTGATCATTTATTTCCAGTAGTGATGGCAGTTTATCTTAAGGGTAAGACTTTGGATGAGCTGCATGACAAGGAAGCCAGCGTAGAAGTATTACTAAACAGTAATGGTTTTAAAGTGATTACCGATGATGAATTGTTTCCTGTTGATGCTTATTTACGCTATTTACCTATGTGTTATGATTTTTATTTTGATCAGCGCAATACAGAACGTTCACGGTATCTGTTATTAAGCGATATCGCTAAATTATTACCGTTTTATGGCCGTAGCCGCGGCACTGGACACCCAGGCATGGTGTTTTTTAACCGCGGTGGCGAGCCATGGACATATGATGCCATGGTAGATAAAACCAAAAACGCGCACATGCTAGTCTTAGGTGAAACAGGCACTGGAAAATCTAATTTATTAAACTTTTTGATTGCGCATGACTTGGCGCTTTATAACCCGCGCTTTTTTATTATTGATGCGGGCGGCTCATTTGATTTATTAGGAGACTATTGTGCTTCTTTAGGTTTAACCGTTAATAAAATTAAGATAGACCCTAAACGCCCAGTCTCACTAAACCCATTCTCCAATGGATTACGCATTATTGAGCAACTGGAAGCGCTCGATTGTACGCATCGTGAAAAATTTCTAGCCGATTCCTGTGAAAAACTTATTCAAGAGCAACAAGATAACCGTCATAAAGATTCAATCATAGAAGATGATGAACCACGCGACATTTTAGGCGAAATGGTACTTGCCGCACTCATGATGATTACCGGCGGAGAAAAAAAAGAAGAAGAATCTATTCGTCGTAGTGACAGAATGCTGATTATGGATGCGATTGTTAAAGCAGCTTGTCGTGTCAGAGATCAATGTCGCGATCAAATGACTGCCAGTGACATTGTAGAAAGCTTTGAACAAATAGCCTTAACCTTAAGTCTAGATCGTGATAATGAAAAAATTCGCCGTGCACGCGAGATGGCAGATGCGATGCAATATTTTACGAAAGACCCTCTTTCCAGTCGGTTTTTTAATACGACAGGTAATCCATGGACGGATGCGGATGTGACTATCATTGATTTTGGATTGTTTGCAAGAGAAGGCTATGAAGCACACCGCTCCATCGCATTTTCAGGCTGTATGAACCACGTTTTAACCTTGGCTGAAGCCAACCAAAAAAGCAATCGTGCCATAAAAGTGGTATGTGATGAAAACCATATTTTTACCAGTATTCCTTTATTGGCTGATATGGAAACGCGTGTCGCTAAAATGGGCAGAAAACTAGGCCTATGGCTCTGGCTTGCTACTCAAAATATGAAGGACTTTTCTGATGGCGCACGCCGGATGCTCTCGCAAATTGAGATTTGGCTGTGTTTAGCATTACCGCCTGATGAAGTGGATCAAATAGAACGTTTTAAAATACTAACAGCCGAACAACGTGCGCTATTGTTATCTGCACAAAAAGAAAAAGGCAAATACACAGAATTGGTTATCTTGACCCCAAAAGAAAAAGGTCTATGCAGAAATATTCCGCCTACACTTTATTTAGCCATGGCTGCGACAGACCAAGATGAAAAATATCTACGCGCTCGCATGATGCAAGAGCATCAATGTAGCGAAATAGAAGCAGTTAAAATGATTGCATTAGAGATGATGAATAAAAAGCGGATAACAGATTCTGATGATTAAAGTTTTTTTAATTTTAGTGATGTCTTTATTTTCTATGACATCCTATGCAAAAACAGTGACATCTATTGATATTATCAATGCAACTGTTAAAGCTGCATTAAAAAGTAACGGAAGTTGTTTTCATTACAAATTTCCAACACGATTCTGTGTTTGGTTAACGCCATGGATGGGAAGGAATGTTACGCCTGTTTTAGATCATTACTTACCTGATTTAATTGTAATGGTCTACCGTAATAAAGATGATAATCCTTGGTTTGAGGCTAATTTATTATTAGATAAACCTAGTGCAATGGCGCAGGAAAGTGCTATACCCAAAGTGGGCAGTGGGAACCATAGCTTTTTAGATGAGCACGAGCAACAGGTGATTTTTAAAGAGGCAGATGTTATTGGCAATCCTGCTTTAGCTATTTTTCCACATTATATTGGCGAAGTTCTGCTGCATAGCACAGCAATGCCGCTAACGCCATATTTCCAATCTATGCTAGACAGTGCATTGTGGCGCGGGTTTATGCCTGAAGCATTGCCCGAAGAGCTATCAGCAATTACATTCAACGTGGTCCATCATGTTGGCACAGGACTAACCGATTGGGGCGGTGTGTATCCGCATGAAGGAACGGTGATGGGTAACAATGATGCCAAAGCATCCATGGTGATTGCACAACGTGCGGCTGATTTACTGACAAATAAAATTGTCTATGGTCATATTCACCAAGAATTAAGCACCTATTGCGGCAGACATTGCAAAGCTGCAGCGATCACAGAAAATAGCCAAGATATTTTATTTCAATTGATTTATCCCATAGAGCAAACTGACTGCAAGCCATTCGGTGCTGACTCTTCTTACACCGATCGTATGTTGAATGATAAAGGTGTGT
This sequence comes from Legionellales bacterium, assembly GCA_023265835.1. GTDB lineage: Bacteria > Pseudomonadota > Gammaproteobacteria > DSM-16500 > DSM-16500 > UBA4722. The sequence continues at coordinate 5,860 of JAHFSI010000093.1, read as the reverse complement.
ATATGTGGATTGTTTGGCGACATTATCAAGGTTGCCCTAATGGGCGTGGAAAATTTATTGGAGTGTATCCGTGATAAAGATTTTTACTTCCTGTTTTATACTATTATTTAGTGTGAACTCCATTGCATCTAGCATCATTCCAGTCGGTAATGATAATAACGTTCTTTATTATAAAATTGGCGGCAGCAATGGATTTTCCTTACCACCTGTATCCGATACGGATTCGATTAATTTGAACACCACAACCAATTTAGGACTTGGCTATAGCTGCAGTTTATTTAATCCCGCATTGTCGATTAGCAACTCCATCAATGATTTGAAAGATAGCACAGAAAATATTACACGCGATATTGTCACTAATGCTACAGGAAGCTTAATCATGATGCCCTTGTATGAATTAGCTAAAATGAATCCGACTTTGTATGCTCTTTTAAATAATCAATTATTATCAGCGAATCATAAATTAGAAATATCGACTAAATCTTGTGATATCGACAAAGAACAAATCGATAGAGGCGAAAATCCTTATCAAGATTGGGGGAAAATTGCAGTCAATGATCAATGGAAAAAACAATTGTCCTTTGCAGCTATGGGTAATGCGGATATTAATCATTCAAAAAAAGAAATTGATACGCATAGCGGGGATGATGGGGTCACATGGACAAATGGAAAAAAAGAAAATGACGGTACTTTACATGCAGGCGGCAAAGGACAACCACCGGTCTATGTTATTGCAGATACAGTGAAGGCGGGCTACAACGCCATGCAAGATAAAAATGGTGATTTGATTCACTATTTTGCTACGTCTAAAGCGGCTATTGATTGGATTACGAGTATAGTAGGCGACCAAGTGATTACAACGTGTAACGATGAAGACTGTAAGAGCAAACAAGGCAGTATTGTTGGACATGGGTTATTACCTCGAGTCATGTCCTGTGACCAAGATAATGAAAATTGTGTAACGACTATTCGTGATCATTTAGGACAGCTTGTACGCAATAATGAATCTCAAACTTCTACTAATTTAGATAATGTTTCTGCAGGTGGCATTGCGATGAGTCCAGATGCAATAAACTCTATACGTACAATGGAACCCGCACAACAAGCGATTATCATCAATAAGCTCTCGCAGGAAATCGCAGCACAACGCGTAATTGATAAGGCATTAATAGCAAGAGATTTGCTAGCAACAGGTGCGCAAGTACCTGTGATTGCCGCCAATCACCCAGCACAACTATTAATTCACCGTGCCATGAATCAGTTAGATGAAGATATAAAATCACTAGCCTTTGAAAGCCAAATTAGAAAACAAATGATATCCGATACGTTATCTCAAGTGCTCGCTTATTCAAATACTCAGCAACGCAAAGTATTACATACAGCACCTGTCAGTCCAGCTCAGCCATTGATGGAAAACAGCGCGCAAAAGGATAAACCGCAATGAGTATTGGCGTTCAATCCTATCCTGAGCTTTATACCATTATGCTAGGCTGGGATTTATACGGAAAGTTTTGGAAACTATTAACACAAACGGGGATTGCCTACCTGCCATTTATCGGCATGATTTTAAAAAATATATCACAATCGTATGTAATGCATGGACATCATGGCGCAAGCAATGCATTGCGTAGCATGGAAATTCAACTACTGACAACTTTATTGCTTATCTTTTTTGGAGTTGCTCCCTTAGTACCACTGGATGCACATACCGTTTCATTTACCCCTCTTTGTGAAAAGGGAAAAACCTATTACCCTAATGCAACCGGAACGACTTACGACAAAGCCTTTGCAATACCAACAGGCGATATACGCGTGCCATTTTGGTGGTATGCCGTATTATCTATTTCTGAAGGCATGACCAGCGCCGCAAACTCAATGGTAGGCTGTGTGCCTGATTTAAGAAAGATGATCACAGAAGTGGACATGGCACAAATAACTGACCCTGAATTAAAATTACAATTGCAAGATTTTGAAACTATGTGTTATGCGCCTGCACGGATGCAATTTTTTAATGATACAAGAGAAAACAAAGTTGATCATCTTCGTCTTATTCAAAATAAAGTTAAAGAATATGGTACCGATGATACCGAATGGTTAGGTTCACATGCATTAAACGAGGTCTATTACCACCACATCAATGCAACTCGTCCTGTGCCTGGCTTTATGTATAACAAGGGAGAGGACATTAATGCAGATACAAATGCGACAAGCCCACCTAGTTATGGAACACCTTCATGTTACGAATGGTGGAACAATCAGGATGGATTGAAAAATCGCTTATATCAATCATTACCTAAATCATTTTCTGATGAATTTAAAAATTATTTGAATACAAAAAAAGCCCAGGACGATGTCATCAAAAAAATTATTTCGAATGCACCGCATGGATATAAGGGTTATGACAATGCTAATGACATGGTGGGTGATCTGGGCTATTCACATTTAGCCTCAGCTGTTGGCGCGATATACAATCAACTAGAAGAATACCCTAAACTCTATGCAGCAGGACAAGCAGCACCCATCATTCAAGCACTCTTATTGTTAATGGTCTATGTATTTTTACCCTTCGCACTGGTATTTGGCAGCTATAGGCCAACTGCTTTTGTTGCCGGCGCACTATTAATTTTTTCTATCATCTTCTGGGCATTCATCTGGCATTTGGTAAGTTGGGCTGATAAATCACTCATGCAAGCACTTTATTCAAGCTGGTTTTCAAAGCAAGGTGCCGGCGCATCGCTTGCAGACATGATCATCGGTTCTTTGGTCGTTGCAGCCCCGTTGTTTTGGTTTTCATTGATGGGTGCGATGGGTGTTGCAGTAGCTGACATAATGGGTTCAATCGTGCCAAGCTTAAATAAGATAGGCGCAAGCTCGGCACAAGCGGGTTCTTCGACTGCTATACAAATAGGTGCGGCTACAGCCAAGGCTATTGAAACGATTGCTGAGATTTAGTGATACAAAGAAAATGAAGTTATAATTTTAGAACGGTACTTTCAATTTTTTTTGTATGTTCAATACACATTTCATTGATAAATACAACTCTTCTGAATAAAGATCCCGAAAAGTTTACATTTCTCTTTGATGATATGATGTTACGTAATTCTTCTAATATTTTCGGCACATCTAATTTTTCATTTTCTATTTTTTTTACTAAAGACCTGACATCATTAACGTGATGCCGTCCCATTCCAAAAAAAACATGGCCAGATAAAAATAATGATAAATTAGACATAAAGCCACTATTTCCTTTTGTATAATCATTTAATATAGCTACTATTTTATCTACACTCTCAGTTCCACCGTTATCCCAAATCTCTTTATAGCTGTTAGGAGGATTTAGACAGCCTTTTATGAACTTAAACAGAACAAAATCTTCCTGTGCTTTTTTCAACTTTGCCAATGATTTTTTATCATCAGAATGTGCAACATATCCTGTTGTTGAATTTAATTGCTCTTGACGAAAAGAAAAAAATGAGGAAATTCTTGAATCTGTTTCATCGATATTTCCTGGTCTAATTTTAAGGCGTTTTAATTCTGTATCAAGCTCTCTAAGGAATTTTAGTAAGTTAATAGGATGACTAAAAAGATCTATGTGTGGGACGGGTTCATTGAAAAGACCCGAACGCAATCCACCCATAGAGGTATTAAAATTGATTATATCCAAATAAAGAGTAAACTGTGCTTTTCCAACCATGCGATAATGAGCATTAAGAACTTTTTCTTGCTCAGCAATTCTATCATCAATGTTTTTTTGGGTATGTTGTTCTGAAAAATAGCCTTGATATCTTACTCGAGTTTCTTCGTCAGTAATTGAGGCAATTATTTTTTGGGCTTCTGCTTTTTTATTTTGCTTAATAGCCTTCCAAAAATCAATTTTTTTTCTAAAATCGCTTTTATCAACTTCTTCTTTCGATAAAATGAAATACTTAAACTCAGTAAGAATATTTTCATTATTTACAAAATATTTGTTTATCAGGCCGCAAAGAACCCTAGAAATAGCCTTTCTGTTTTCGTCGGTATAATCTTCATTACAAATATTGATTCTTAATTTATAAGGAAATTTATTTCTACTACTGAATAAGGATTTGAAGGCAGGTAAATAATAATGTTGAAAAATACCCTCTGCTTGTTCAGAGATTGCAGCTTTCTTTTCTTCATTAAATCCGGAAGTGCTCATTTTCTAAGCTCCACTAAAAATACCCTTCGAGCAGTATAGCATAAATAATGGTCTATATAATATAGAGTGATTATTATATATCTATGATTAAATAAAATACTAGATTTTATAAGATGTTAGCCGTAACCACTCCTAAGATAAAGCGTATTGAATCTAGAGTCTAAATAACCCATTGAAGAATTAACGAGACATTTGTTTAAATGGGGGGGGAGCTCAGCCAACGCAAGAATGAATTGTAGAGTCTGAAAAAATAATTACAGCTGCAGATATATCTGCTGGTATTGATATGGCCAAGTTAATTTTTTAAAGCATAGGCCATTTTTTATTATGATTGAAAAACTCTAAATCCTCTTGTTCTTCGGTTTGTTTCTTTTTTCTATTTTTTTTACTGCTTTTTGCAAGTAAAAATAAAATGGCAGCCACAACAGAAAAAACACATTTAAAAATAAATTTTAAAATTAAAAATAAGTTATTTGAAAATTTTTTAATATTAGGAAGACTCATAAATAGCTCGCTGTAATGATAAGTTAATAGTTATACTCAAATGCAAGGACCACTTGACAATGAGCATGCAAAACGCTTGTGAAGCATTGCTTAGACCGGCATTGGAATGGCTAACATCGGTATCCGCTTGGATGGTAGTCTGTTTTATTATACGCTTTCCTGATTTTTTTATATTATCCAATCAATCGAGAAAATGGTTTATAGTAGGGCTATTTGTATTTAGCTGTCATCGATTTAAACAAGGTTACCGCATTTATCGCTATCAAAGAAACTTAAAGCGTATGCCTGCTTATGCGATGACTTCACAAGAATTACCTGTCAGCAACAAAAAACTATTCTTAGGCAAAGGATTTCTTTGGACGGCGCAACATACTCAACGTTTACGTGATCTGGACTTGAGTTACAATTTGCATTTTAAATATCCATCGTCACTAAAAAACTGGGCAAGACAAAAGGAGCTACTTTGGGAGCACAAGCCATTTTTAAAACGAATAGCTAAATTATTTAAAATAGACTATGGGTTAAATCCTTTTCGTCCTTATCCTGAGTTGGGCGGAGAACCCTGTATTCACGGCATTTCTGACAAAGAAGAAGATATTGCAATTAATCTAGTCGAACGTGCGAGTCATTTACTAGTGCTAGGATTGCCGGGCGTTGGCAAAACCCGCTTTGCTGAATTATTGATTAGCCAAGACATCCGCCGTGGTGATGTTGTTATTGTCCTTGATCCTAAAGGCGATGCTGATTTACTGCGCCGTATGTACATAGAAGCCAAACTCGCAGGACGCGAAGAAGATTTTATGGTTTTTCATTTAGGCTTCCCAGAAGTGTCATGCCGTTATAACCCAATCGGCAATTTTACACGAGTCACCGAAGTCGCAAACCGTATTTCAAATCAATTACCTGGTTCTGGCGAATCGGCAGCATTTAAAGAATTCGGCTGGCAATTTATTAACTCTATTGCCATGGCGCTCGTTGCTATGGGAGAAAAGCCCGATTATCACAAAATGAAATTCTATATTACAAAGCTCGATGTGTTACTAGAGCGGTATCTTAATTTTTGGTTACCCCAAGTAGATCCACAACTTGAAAATTGGATTAGTGATTATATCAAAGAAAAATCCACAGAAAACACCAAACCTACGAGATTAAAAGCACTGACAGCGTATGTAACAGAAC
>JAHFSI010000004.1 GCA_023265835.1 Legionellales bacterium | reverse complement strand
ATCACTTGAAGAACCTTGGCTTCAATTAATACCTCCTTGGTTGGCTCATCAAGGCTACTAATAATTTTCTCTACTTCTTCGTGACGACCAGGAAACACTCTCACCAAGACTTGATTAGAACGCTCATCAGCCGTAATTGAACCTACTGCTTTTGCATCAATGCGAGAACGTAATTTTTCAGCAACTACATCAGCTTTCGCATACTTTAAATCATATACAATAGTATCTAAGGGACGCTCCATCTGTTCAATGGCTTTTTTCATAGTTTCAATCGCTTTAGGTGTATCAACTAACACAACGGTTCCTGTATCTTCATCAATGATAATTTTACCAATATTACTTTTCATGCTATCTAGGGCAGCTAATACATAACTTGGTTTAGAATATTGTAAATGAATGATAGTAACTTGAGACTTATCACCAAATTGCTTGCCATAGAGCGCTTCATATTCAGCAGCAGTCATTACTTGAACTATGTCATTTTCAATAAGATACGCTAACTTGTTTGATACTGCCACTATATCTAGCGCATCTTTGATACCGACTGCATGCAATAGAACAGTTGTTCGACCATCTACAGTTGGAGAGATTATCACATTAAATTCACCCTTTTGAGCTAAGAATTTAATCACGTCTACAACGTTCATATCACGAACATCCAACGTGATCTTACGCAGCATCCTTTCATCCAATGGCTCCTTGGGTTCAGTAAAAATAATCGGCTTAGGAAGCTCTGCCCCCGCATTCGCATCAGACCCAGACAAATTCATGTCTTGTGCCTGTGCACGAGTCTTGGCAATAATCATAGGTGCTACTAAAAAAAATACTAACAAAAGAATCAATTTGGGTTTAAGGATATGTTTTATCATAGCTTAATTGTCGTCTCCTCATTTTCGTAACTAAAAACCACTCTATCCGTATAGATGGTTTTAATCGTTACGCCTTCTAATTTTTCACCAGTTTTAAGAATGTATGTAGTTTTAGATTGCATATCTTCAATCATAATTGAAGCTGATTCTGGAAGATCTAACCAAGCTACTCCAACAAGCTTGTACTTACTAAATCGCTTGGCTAAATTGGGCTGCGCCTGTGTTGCTTTGCCTAAATTGATATCATAAGGTCTAAAAATATTACGATTACCAAAACTATCAGTATAAATTTTAAGAGCCTTTGCTTCTGGAAGACGAGCGTCCCGCTGATAAGAATTCGTTTTAATCTCATCCGAGTAATCCATTTTTTTATTAAGAAGAGCCATGCCAGAGCGTAATTGTAAAACTAAAACAACAATGCTGATAACAATTCCAAGAAATAAAAATTTATTTAAGTCTAGAATTGAAAATGAAAAATTAAAACCCTTTGAAGAATTTGGATTTTTTGTCGTCGAAATATCTGGAGAGGCTGTTTTCTTTTGGAGGGCTTTCAATAATTTTTGTTCGGCCGTTTCTTTTGCCATAAGACACCTTTTATATTTTATCGACGTAGAGAATTGTTCTTTATGCTAAACCTGCATCAAAACTAAAGTTAATCTATTTATATATGGATTAATCTTAACATAGCACCTACTTGATTCAATATTTATTTAAAATATTTTTTCTAAAAAATGATGCAAAACCCGTCGATAATCCAAAAGCTCTGCTAAAGCTGCGCAAAAACATAACAAATCCCCAAAAAAAACACTTTAAAAAATCCTGAAGCATTACCCATGCAAACAAAACTTCAAAGATTAAAAAAGAAATCAGTACAAAAAGTGCTAATGCTTTATAACTAATGAAGTTTAAAGAACTTAAGAATAAAGCTAAAAGACACCCGAAACTCCAAGGCACCTCTAGAGCATCTTTCCAAAATGTATACCCATCCCCAGCAGCCATGGATGGGTATTTTCTATACATGACTGCCCTCCAATATCCGTGACGAAATTGTTCTTTTAAATATTTTTTAATTTGAACAGGATGATAGTGATCTACCAGCGCCTGTCTATCAAAATAAATACGTAACCCTTTTGACACAATTTTATAACTTAGATCGTTATCCTCGCCACTAGCATGACGATACAACTCATTAAAGCCACCCACTTGATCAAAAACTTCCCTTTTGACGCAAAAATTATAACTACCAAAGACTTTAGGATATTCTGGCAACAATCGACTATGTCGAAATAAAATTTCTTTATAAACACAATACGCTAAAAGATTCTTATCATTAGCAATGCCATAGCTTCCCATGACAACAGCCACATCTTTTTCTACAAACCCTCGCATTAAACTAGATAACCAATTTTTATGAGGAATACAGTCAGAGTCCGTAAATGCTAGAATTTGACCTTGTGCTAATCGAGCTCCGTGATTACGTGCTGCAGCAGGCCCTGCATTATCCTGATACAAATACCTTACACCAACAAAAGATTGAACGATTTTAGCTGTCTGGTCAACAGACCCATCATCAATGACAATAATTTCAAACTTATCTGATAGATCCTGCTCCTGCAATGCTTTTAACGTCTGACCAATAGTATTTTGGGCATTAAAGGCAGGGACAATGACACTAATTGTCATATAAAACTTTCTATTTCAACAGTTTTTGTTTTAATTGCTTGATTTCAAATTCAAGTAATGCTATTTTTTGAGCCATGGTATCATTACGACTATTTTGCTG
>JAHFSI010000092.1 GCA_023265835.1 Legionellales bacterium | reverse complement strand
TATTTCAAAATATCACCCATCATTTGGTGATTTTTAAATTTAACACCTTTGACAACCACTCCATCTTTAACATCTAAACATGGAATAATACGCTTTGCTAACATGACAATACCTCACGCAAAGTAAATTTCCTTTCATAGAGAGCACGGCCGATTATCGCACCGCCCAACCGTTTTTCACTTAACGTAGTGATATCTGACAATGATTGAATACCGCCAGATGCTTGCAACGTGAGAAAAGGATATCTTTCCAGCAATGAATCATATAGAGCATAATCAGGACCATTTAATGTGCCATCTAAAGCAATATTGGTACATAAAAGATGTGTTAGGCCCACTCTTTTAAAGTAATCAATCAAATCATAAAGTGAATATTCGCTAACGTTTTGCCACGCATTGACAGCAACCATTGGTTGTTTGCTAGCATTAACGATGACATCCAAAGCCAATACCAGTCGCTCAGCGCCAAAATACTTAAACCATTCAGCAACCTCTTCTCGATTCTTCACAGCCATACTGCCAACAATAATGCGCGCAGCCCCTTGCTCCAATAAATTTTCAGCTTGCGACTGAGTGCAAATACCACCACCCGTTTGTACATTGACATTATTATCTTTTATGAGTTTTTCAATTAATAAACTTTGGTTTTGATCAGGATCTTTTGCCCCATCCAAATCAACAATATGAAGCCAACTTGCGCCATCAGAAACAAATGTTTTCGCCATCGCAAATGGGTCAGCACTATAAATAGTCTCGCGCTGATAGTCTCCTTGATAAAGACGTACACATTGACTTTTTCGAAGATCAATAGCGGGATAGATAATCATGCTATAACTCCAGGAAATTTTTTAAAATGATTGAACCAATCACACTTGATCGCTCGGGGTGAAACTGTGTCCCATAAAAATTCTTGTGCTGAACAGCAGCTGAAAAATTTTCACCATAACAAGCCATTACCGAAGTGTACTTTCCAACTGGCGCAGCATAACTATGAATAAAGTAGGCATAGGAGCAATTAGGCACCTCTTTCATGAGCGGTTTGCCCTCAATAATATCTAAGGTATTCCATCCCATATGCGGTACAATCAACCTGTTATCATTTGGGGATAGTTTAATTACTTTCCCCGGGATCAATCCTAAACATTCGATGTTACCTTCCTCAGAAAAGTCGAATAATATTTGCATACCTAAACAAATGCTCAACACTGGCTGAGTTAGTGAACGTATCACTTCGATCAATGAAAGATCTTTTAAACGCTTCATCACGCTCCCCGCTGATCCAACACCAGGAAGAATAATATGGCTAGATTTCTTGATAATATCAGCTTCATTGCTCAATTTGGCGATCACACCTAACCGTTCAAGAGCAAATTGAATAGAAGCAATATTTGCACCACCACTATCGATTATCGTAATCATAAGACACCTTTCGTAGTGGGCAAATCATGGCCTTGCTTATAAATTGCCTGACGCAATGCGCGTCCAACCCCTTTAAAAATGCTCTCAATCATATGGTGAGCATTTTCTCCTGTTACCTTGATATGAATTGCCGCACCCAAACTTTCCGATAATGAGCGAAAGAAATGCGAAATCAGTTCTGTTGGCAATTCACCCACTTTTTCCCTTTCAAAATTTCCTTCAAACACAAAAAAACTTCTTCCACTCAGGTCAATCGCGATTGTTGCGAGTGACTCATCCATAGGCAATAAGAATCCATAACGACTCATGCCGAGTTTATCGCCTAATGCATGTCGCAATGCCTCACCCAACGCAAGAGCAGCATCTTCAACGGTGTGATGTTCATCGATATTTAAATCACCATTTACATTTAATGAAAGACCAAAACAACCATGTTTTGCTAATTGCTCAAGCATGTGATCAAAAAAACCCAAACCTGTATTCACTTGAATCGAGTTAGATTGATCTAAATCAACTGCTATATTGATATTGGTTTCAGATGTAACGCGTTTTAACTCAAAACGGCGTGGTAGCGTTACTAGTTCTCTTGCAATTTCCAGCCAGTCTTTCTCATCATGATATAAAATGGCCTTGATACCCATATTTTCAGCTAATTGAATGTCTGTCTCTCTATCGCCAATAACATATGATTTTTCAAAATCCATTTTCCCTCCACGTAGATAATCCATCACCAGTCCCAACCTTGGTTTTCGGCATTGACAACTGTCACTTTCAAAATGCGGACAGATAAGAACAGCATCAAAAAATACTCCTTGTGTTTGAAAAATATCTATCAATAAGTTTTGCGGACCATCAAAATCCTTTTTTGCAAAAGAACTTGTTCCCATGCCATCTTGATTGCTAACCATCACAAGAATATATCCTGCTTTCATTAACATTAACAAAGCAGGAATGACATTTTTCTTAAGCTTAACCTTACACAAGCTATCAACCTGTTTATCTTCTGGCTCATCTATCAACGTGCCATCCCTATCCACAAAAATGATTTTTTTAGACACGACTAAGCACCTCCATAAGAAATGTATTTTCATTAGGATCACCTATCGTGACCCGTATACAATTATTTAAATTGTATTCACTACTTCTATCACGAAGTACGATGCCGTTACTGATACAAGCATCCATAATCATTTTTGAGTTTTCCACTTCAAAAAGTAGAAAGTTTGCATCACTTTTCCATACTTTTTTAACAAAAGGTAAATTTGATAAAAAGAAAAATAATCTATCTCTTTCTTGATAAATTATTTTTATTTGAGATTCAATTCCATTTAGACTTAATTGTTTTGATGCAATACTCACAATTGGTTTTGGAATGGGATAGGGAGCAATAATTTTTTTGAGAAGCTGAATAATACCTGGATTTGCAATCGTCACTCCACATCGTATGCCAGCCAAGCCATAGGCCTTTGATAAGGTACGTAATATAACAAGGTTAGGATAATCATTTAAATAGTTAACTAAACTGTCACTGCTTGAAAATTCGATATATGCCTCATCAACAATAATGATGGATTTTTTATCTAATTTTTTACAAATCGACAAAATATCTTGCACGGCTAGCAAGTTTCCAGTGGGATTGTTAGGCGAACATAAAAAAACTAATTTTATACTTGGCCGCCACACTTCTAAAATATTTGCTGAATTTAACGAAAAATTCTGTTCTTTTAATAATGGAATTTCAACAACGGAAGCACCTTGTATAGTAGCGGCCACTTTATACATCCCATAGGTGGGAGGACATATCATAATTTCATCCTGTCCAGCACGACAAAATAGCCGTAGTAACAAATCAATCCCTTCATCACTTCCTCTTGTTACAAGTATCTGATCTGGTTTAACGCCATATACTGTCGCTAAATTAGCGACTAATGAGTAAGGCTGGGGATCAGGGTAACGATTATATTGCCCATCATTCCAAGGATTTTCATTGGCATCTAACCAGATACTACCTGTGGCAGCCTCGCTTCTTGCTGAACGATAAGCACTCATCGCTACAATCTCTGGTCGTGCTAATGCGAATAATTTATTCTGCATTGGTATCTCCCCCCAGTCTTATATCAACCGCTTTTTTGTGAGCATCTAAGCCCTCTATCGTTGCTAGCTCTCGAATGGTATCTGCAATATCAGTCAGTCCATCCCTTGTTAGCTCTTGAATCGTTATCGTTTTCATAAAATCTCGTACAGATAAGCCACTTAAATTCTTCGCGAATCCATGGGTAGGCAACACATGATTTGTACCACTAGCATAATCACCAGCAGATTCTGGTGACCACGGCCCTAAAAAGACCGACCCTGCATTCTGAATTTTCTCCAAATAACATCTGGGCTCTTCAATCTGCATGATGAGGTGTTCAGGTGCATATTCATTTGCAATGTCAATAGCGTCAAAAATGCTATCCACGATAATTAAATAACTATTTTTAAATGCTTGCTCTGAAATTTTTCGTCTTGACAGCACGTTAATCTGGCGCTCTATTGCTCCACTGACCTTGTTAGACAAATCAATATCCGTACAAATAAGCATAACTTGTGAGTCACTACCGTGTTCTGCTTGAGATAATAAATCTGCCGCGATAAATTCTGGGTTTGCACCGCTATCTGCAATCACCATGACTTCAGATGGCCCCGCAGGTAAATCATAAATAGCACCGGCTGCGTCTTGAGAAACAAGTATTTTTGCTTGAGTCACCCAGGAATTACCCGGCCCAAATATTTTATCCACTTTGGGTATCGTTTCTGTTCCATAAGCCATTGCCGCTATGGCTTGCGCACCGCCTAATTTGTATATTTTTTCTATGCCACAAAGTTCTGCTGCAACCAAAATATTTGAGTCAATACCACCTTCTTGCCGAGGAGGTGAACACATGATACGAACGGGACAACTAGCTATTTTTGCAGGAACACCTAACATTAATACCGTTGAAACAAGTGGCGCACTGCCACCCGGTATATAAAGCCCTACGCGCTGAATAGGCCTTGATTGACTCTCACAAAAAATGCCTGCCGATGTTTCAACCTTAATATTTTTCAATAGTTGCGGTGAGTGAAACGCATTCAGTTGGTCGATCACTCTCAAAATGGCCCGGCGTGTTACAGCACTCACTTTTTTGCGCGCATCTTCAAATTCCTCTGCCTGTACTTCAAAAGCAGTGAGGTCAACGCCATCAAACTTCTTGGTCATCTCTTTACATGCAACATCCCCTTGAGATCGCACACGATTGACAATCTCTTGAACTTTGCCAGTAAAATCACCTCCATTTTCTTTGAATGGTCGTTGCAGCAATTTCAATCGCTCATCTTTCGATAATTTCTTCCAAATAATAGGCGATAGCATTTTCAAACTCCTCAATTCATCATTTTTTCTACGGGTAAAACAAGTATCGAACTTGCTCCGGCAATTTTTAACTTTTCCATCGTTTCCCAAAAAACACTCTCCCGGCAAAGTGCATGAATCGCAACTTTTGTTGTATCTCCTTGAAGCTCTAATACTGTCGGACGCTCAGCGCCTGGCAATAAGGTTACGATAGCCGACAGCGCCGACTTAGGCGCGTGGAGCATGATATATTTGCTTCCGTTAGCAAGCTCTGATCCTTCTACTCGATTTTGAAAAAGTTTCGCGATCTTCTGCTTCTCTTCTGAAAACTGTTTAGGTGATTTAATAAGAACTGCTTGGCTTTTAAATACAGTTTCTACCTCTCGCAGATTATTTTCTTCTAATGTTCCACCTGTTGAAACAAGATCACAAATACCATCAGCAATCCCAAGCCGTGGTGCAATTTCTACTGAACCTGTTAAGGTCGTCATTTCTATATCAAGATTATTTTCTTGAATAAAATCTGACAATATATTTGGGTATGACGTTGCGATACGGCATTTTTTAAGGCTATTTAAATTTTGATAGGAAAAACTTTTCGGAACAGCAATGGAAAGTCTGCATGCGGCAAATCCTAAATACTGTATAATTTCATTATTATTTTTTGAGTCACTGCCATTCTGAAGTGATTTTTCTTGCAGTACATTTGTACCTACAATACCAAAATCACAGGTTCCTTCAGAAACAAAGCTAGGAATGTCATCATCCCGAACCAGTAATAGATCGAGGGGAAAATTATCACTATGACAAAATAGTTGTTCTTTTCTCGGCTTAACATAAATTCCGCAATCGCTAAGCAAACGGAATGACTCTTCACTTAATCGACCTGATTTTTGTATCGCAATACGAATTCTATTATTTATATTATTCATTTCAACGCCCTCCTATCTCCAATAAGTTTTGTAACCATTGATTATCAACCTAATGTCGAAAATGGCGAATTCCTGTGAACAACATGGCAATATTCGCCTCATCAGCGGCAGCTATTACTTCCTTGTCTCGCATGGAGCCGCCTGGTTGAATAACAGCAGAGACACCTACCTGTGCCACTGCATCAATTCCATCTCTAAATGGAAAAAAGGCATCACTTGCCATCACAGAACCCTGCAGATCAAATCCAGCATCAACTGCTTTCATCGTTGCAATTTTAGTGCTATCTATTCGACTCATCTGTCCCGCACCTATCCCTATTGTCATTTGATTTTTTGCTAATACAATAGCGTTAGATTTGACGAATTTCGCGACCCGCCAAGAAAACAAGAGATTTTGATACTCTGATGGAGAGGGTTCTCTCTTCGTTACACAGCTGAGTGTTGTCTCATCAAAAGAAACATTATCACACGCTTGCATCAACAATCCGCCATATACACGCTTACACTCTGTCTTTGGAAAATCCTGATGAATGTCATACTGTAATAACCGCACATTCGGTTTTTTACTGAAATAATTACGTGCACTTTTTTCTATGCTTGGAGCGATAATAACTTCAACAAATTGGTTTTCTACGATCTCAATTGCCGTTTGTAAATTTAAGGATCTATTCAAAGCAATAATGCCGCCAAACGCGGACGTTGGATCGGCGAGATAAGCTTGTTTATAAGCAGAGAAAGAATCGCCGCCAATCGCAACACCGCAAGGGTTAGCATGCTTAACAATCACACACGCAGGCTCAGAAAAATTCCTCACGCATGATAACGCAGTATCTGTATCCACTATATTATTAAAAGATAGCTCTTTACCTTGTATTTGATTAAAAGGCGGAACTACAATGTCTGACTCAACATACAAAGCAGCCTGTTGATGCGGATTTTCACCATAGCGGAGCATTTGCTTTTTTTGATATTTCGCTAAAAATATGTTAGGAAATTTGGCATCATTTTGTTGAATAAAATAATTTGCAATAGCAATATCATAAGCAGCCACATGGGAAAATGCTTTTTTTGCTAACTCAAATCGTATTTCCTCAGTTAACGTACCTTTCTGAATATGGGTTAAAACAGGAAGATAATCATTTGAATCTACTATGACAGTGACATATTTATAATTTTTAGCTGCAGCACGGAGCAATGTCACCCCACCAATATCAATATTCTCTATCGCTAAATCACTATCAGGAGATGACGCTACTCGCTCAAATGGATACAAATTCACGGCAACTAATTCAATTTCTTCAATTCCATATTGCTTCATAACAAATTGATCCTGGTCTTTACGCGACAAAATGCCGCCATAAATTTTTGGATGTAGCGTCTTAACCCTGCCATCCATTATTTCAGGAAATCCGGTATAATCCGAAATGGGTATAATTGGAATATTATTTTTCCTCAAAAGACTCGCCGTACCGCCTGTAGATAACAATTTCACACCCATTCTATGCAATGAATCAGCAAAGGATTCAATGCCAGATTTCTCTGAAACGCTAATTAAGCCACATCGTATTAAGTCATTCATATTTTTATCTTTCTCACAAAAATTCCATAAAAGCAGCAGTCAAAAAAAAACCCCGGGAAGCTTTTGCTTCCCGGGGTTTGATATCAGCCAAACTCATGCGGGAGGCAATAGCCTCCCGTAAATCAGAGGCTATCTCAACTGATGATGCGCATGATGTTTTACAAATTTCGTTGTCATACATTACCTTTACAAGACTGATTAATAACTAACCCGATCATAACAGCCTTATTTAAAGCAAATCAAGCTTTATTTATGAAAGCGCGCCACCCAACATTAATGTTATACTGAAAAAACATATTTTGTTTTAGGATAATCCGCATGGAGACAAATAATTTCAATGGAATTGGGCATCGTTATTACACTAGTTTAATCAACAAAACAGTTGTAGCCGCTATTGTAGGTGTCCCTTTGTTTATCCTTGGGATAGTCAATATTGTCCCCTCTTTACAAACAGAGCTAGGCTACTGGATTAACTTTGCTTTTGGATTAGCGACATTAGGTGTTTTAATATACTCAGGTGGTCATTTTTTTGTTGGTGGTTGGAAAGCCTTACGGGTACATACAGCCAATATGGATACACTTATTGCTATAGGCACCGGTATCGCATGGCTCTACTCTATGATTGCCATTGTATTTTCATCTCTGTTGCCGCCCATGGCACAACATGTTTACTTTGAAGCAGCCGCTATCATCATAGCGTTAGTTAATCTTGGTGCTGTTCTTGAACTTCGTGCCCGTCGCCATACTTCACAAGCTATTCAACGACTCATGAAATTACAGCCAAAAACCGCTAGGCTCATACGCGGCAAGGAAGAGCTCGATGTACCCATTGAAACATTACAAATTGGCGATTTAATCCGCGTTCGGCCTGGAGAGCAAATTCCAATTGATGGTGTTTTAATTGAAGGGTCCTCTTACGTTGATGAATCCATGCTAACGGGTGAACCATTGCCAAGTGAAAAAAAAATGGGGGATAAAGTCATCGGAGGCACTCTCAACAAAAGTGGTAGTTTTATATTTAAGGCAAGTCATATTGGTAAAGAAACGGTACTTGCTCAAATTATCCAAATGGTACAGCAAGCACAAAATTCAAAACCCGCATTAGCGCGCCTAGCTGACCAAATATCCTCTTTCTTTGTACCGGCGGTTTTAATTATCGCTATAGTCACCGCACTCGTTTGGTTTAACGTAGAAAT
>JAHFSI010000149.1 GCA_023265835.1 Legionellales bacterium | reverse complement strand
AAGTGGCACTTCTTTTTTTAATAGTTTTGATAAAGCAGCAGCAATGGGCGCTAAGGAAAATTGCGGGTCAGTACTGCCTTCATCCGGACGGCCCAAGTGCGACAAAATCATGACTTTGGCGCCGGCCTGTAGGGTTGCTTTAATCGTAGGCACGGCGGCGCGAATACGTAAGTCACTGGTAATTTCGCCATTTTTTAATGGCACATTTAAATCTTCGCGTAGGAGAACACGTTTGTTTTTTAGCTTAAGGTCAGACATCTTGATAATAGTCATTACCATACTCCTTTTACTTTAAAGCTTCGAAAGTGAATTTATTGCATAATGGATACAAACACAAGGGATAATTATTCAGCAAGCCTTGACACGTTCACATGCCCCATGAACAATGAGGACTTTTAGCTGTGGTAGCTTAGATGAAACGTATATTGATCACCGGCGGGGCAGGGTTTATAGGCTCGCATACGGTTGATTTGTTTTTAGAACAGGGTGTCCAGGTTGTTGTATTGGATAATCTTGTCACGGGGAAAATTACTGATCTTAATTTATTTCATCCTCATTTGCGTTTTGTCCAGGCTGATGTCCTGGATTATCCGGTGTTAGCGAAAGAAGTAGCAGCCTGTGATGCGGTGTTACATTTAGCTGCTTTGCCTTCCGTTGAGCAGTCTATCGCAGACCCCATTCAATCTTCAAAAGTGAATATGGGTGGTTTTTTGCAAGTATTACAGGCAATTCGTGAAAGTAATAAAGACATTCGCTTGGTTTATGCGTCCAGTGCTGCTGTTTATGGTGCTGATGCCGCTCTGCCTTGTGCAGATGAGCTGCCTTTGACATCCGCCCCTCTTTCACCTTATGCGTTGGACAAAGCGAACAATGAACGTTACGCAGAGCTATACCATCAATTGTTTGGTATTAAAAGTGTAGGGCTGCGGTATTTTAATGTCTATGGTTCACGCCAAGCGCCCAGTTCGCCTTACTCCGGTGTTATTTCCAAATTTATTGATGGGTATCAAAAAAAGGAACCTATTACTGTTTTTGGCGATGGGCAGCAGTCACGAGACTTTATTCATGTAACGGACGTGGCGAAGGCCAATTGGCTGGCTGTGCAAAGCGATTATTGCGGTGTGTTAAATATTGCCACTGGCATACCAGAAACCTTAATTAATTTAATAAGCTATATTGAAACTGCCGGCGGCCACAAAGCCGAAGTGACATTTGCAGCAAAGCGGCGGGGTGAAATCGCACATTCTTATGCTTCTACGCAGCAAGCAAAAGATAAATTGCAATATTGTTATACAACCGGGTTGGCAGAAGGTGTTCGTGCGTTATTGAGTGATTTAGGACGAAAATAAGCCTATACTTCGCAAAATGTCTGTCTAGGAGGTATGGAAATGCAGAACACAAATGGCTTGCAGGCCTGCACTAAGCGCCATTATGAGGTCACGCGCGCCAATTTGCCTTTGTGCTGCCCATTACCTGACCAGCGTCTTTGGGACGCCCATCCGCGTGTTTACTTGCCCATTGAAGCCACTGGACAGGTTGTGTGTCCTTACTGTGATGCTGAGTACGTTCTTAAAGATGAGTAAAAAAATTCTGATTGCAGGGCCTGCCTGGGTCGGTGACATGGTCATGGCGCAGTCTCTTTTTAAATTGCTTAAACAGCGCAGCCCTCATGTTGTCATTGATGTATTGGCGCCTGCTTGGAGCCTGCCTTTATTGGCGCGCATGCCGGAGGTATCAAAAGCCATTGTTATGCCTTTAGAACATGGCCAATTAAATTTGCGTGAACGTTATCGCCTAGGTAAACAGTTGCGCGAAAATAAATATGATCAAGCAATTGTTTTGCCCAACTCCTTTAAATCAGCACTCGTTCTATGGTGGGCACGTATTCCACGTCGAACAGGATGGCGTGGTGAAATGCGTTATTTTGTTTTGAATGATATAAGGCGCTTAGATAAAAAAAGATATCCACTTATGATTGAACGTTTCATGGCATTAGGCTTGGAACGTGATGAAACATTGCCTGAGACCTATCCTCTCCCTGAATTGCAGATTTCTCCTTTATCGCAAACAGCGGCATTGTCCAATCATCAATTGCCTCGTCCTCTAAAACCTGTGCTTGCCTTATGTCCGGGCGCAGAGTTTGGCCCTGCCAAGCAGTGGCCAGAAAATTATTATGCGGACATTGCCAATGCGAAGTTACAGGAAGGCTGGGACGTATGGATTTTTGGTTCGCCTAAAGACCAGGCGGCCGCTGAACAAATCAGACAAGCGACCCAACAACATGCAGTTAATTTAGCGGGAAAAACAAAACTGGAAGAAGCTGTCGATTTGTTATCATTAGCAACGATGATCGTAAGTAATGATTCAGGATTAATGCACATTGGTGCTGCATTAAATAAACCATTAGTCGTGATGTATGGGCCTACCAGCGCTGCTTTTACACCGCCTTTACACAAAAAAGCTAAAGTACTTTCTTTGAAGTTAGATTGTCAGCCGTGCTTCCAACGCAATTGTCCATTACAACATCATCAATGTATGCGTGAGTTAAGCCCTGCAAAGGTATTGACAGCCATGTCAGAGTTAGGGGTGTAACATGCGAGTTCTAATAATTAAAACTTCTTCGATGGGCGATGTCATACATACCTTGCCTGCGTTGACTGATGCAGGAAAAAAAAT
>JAHFSI010000148.1 GCA_023265835.1 Legionellales bacterium | reverse complement strand
GTAACCAAATGCGCTGCGGCTCCATTAACACAAATCTCGGTTGAGCGGGATTCACCTTCAATGGCATAAGTTTCAAAACGCGTCCCGGCAGTTACATTCCAAATATTGACCGCCTCATACGGGAGGATATTAGATGCTTCAAGCAATTCCGGAGGTATGGTAATACTGCCTTCGTAATCCAAATCGGCATGCGTTACACACGCCCGATGAATTTTAGATTTTAACATTCGTCTGTACATAATGGCCTTTATATAACATATTAAATAATGCCAAGTTTATGCTCAATTTAGTTTTTTTTCAATGATATTTGGACTTCTAAATAACCATTTCTTATCCGCTTGGTTTTATTCATTTTTTTATGTTGCCATTTGTGAGGTCTCCACAAGGCTAAAACCAAGCTCCTCGGCTTTTCTTTTTAAGTTTTTGACAACGCGATCACGATATTGTTGTTCGTAATAGTCTTGTCCAGCTTCCTTATAAGCAACACCGAATCGTAACATGTTATAAATTATTTTAGCTATTTTATGAGCAGTTGCTGTGATCGCTTTAGCTGGCCCCAAGCGGGATTTAAGCCGCCTTAAATATGCCCCTAATGCAGTTGAGTTACGATATAGCGTGCTTGCAGCCATGCGAAGGGTTGCAGCAGCTCTGTTAGCAGATGGTTTGCTTTTACCACTAAGGCGCTTTCCACCTGAGACCTTATTGCCAGGGCATAGCCCGAGCCATGATGCGAATTGCTTCGCACTATTCCAGCGAGTCATATCTAATCCAATTTCACCGATTAAATAAAGCGCTGTCAGACTGTTCATCCCCGGAACATCCATTAAATTAACACCCGTTAACCGTTGTAATTGAGAGTCTAAATCAAAAGCAGGTGCATTTTTACTTTTTTGTTTACGGCGTATGGTTGTTCCAACTAAAGGCTCTGAAACTATTTCACTGGCTGAAAATTGAGCTAGTTTTTTTTCAATTTCATTATCACAAGCAGCAATTTTTTCTTGATAAATATCATATAACTCTAGAGCTTGTTGAAGAGAAAACAGATGTTCAGCTCGATAATGTCCTGTGAGCGCTTGTTCAATTGTAGCCACTGAATTTTTGCAGAGAGGATCTCTATAGCTTGCTAATGTTTTTTGGCATCGTTCACCAGCATTGATTGCACGAATAATTCTCATTCCCGTTTTACCGGTAATGTCTGCGAGGACGTGATGTAATTGTAGATTCATTTGCATCAGAGCTTTCTGCATATGTTGAATGTGCGTTGTTGTGCTTTGGATAAGCATTGTGCGCTGCCTTACGTAGGATCGTAAAGCACAACTTTCTTCTGCAGGGCGAAAAGCCGCATTTAATAATCCATAGGTATGAAGTTGTTGTATCCACTGACAATCCAAAACATCTGTTTTGCGACCACTGACATTTTTTGTTTGTCTTGCATCAACGAGCCTTACTTCCAACCCTCTTTCTTCAAGTAGCTCATACACAGGGATCCAATAAACGCCAGTTGATTCCATTGCAACAGTTTGAATACCACATTGTATAATCCAGTCTGCCAACTCATTTAAACCTGTTGTAAAACTGCTAAATTCCCGAACTGTTTTTTCATCGCAGCCCTCAGGGACTGCAACAAAATGAGAGGTTGATCCCACATCAATACCTGCTGCCCATCGATTGATATGCTCGAGATGTTTTGGAATCGGCTTCTTTTTTTTTGACTTAATCTGTTTTTTTAGTGTATCTTTGCTCATGTCGTTTTCTCCGTGAATAAGATGAAACGATAGATTCAAGGCGCAGAGGGTTGTATATAGGGCATTCTTCTAAACGGGATAGTACGCAAATACTTCACCAATGATGTTACCGCAAGCCCTCTGTGACCATGCTTTGGAACGGGTACAAAGACACCAATGTCCTATCGGCCTTTTTCACCAAGAAACCATCAAGAGCAATTTTACAGCACAAAGTCAAAATGTCGCAAAAGTTATTTAACGATGTGGGGCACGCAGTGCCAGAAGTGCTTTGGACAAGAAGACATGAAAAGGGCCTCATGTCTTCGCTTGCTGATAAACCCCGTAAACGAGGGCGCCAATGAGTTTTCAAGCGATTACAGTGATCGTTTGAATGGTTACTTTTTATTCAGTTTAATTTTAGGCTCTGTCCCATCCACCAGACGAGTAAGGTTTGCATGGTGTTTGTAAACAACTAGCATGACAATCAACCCAAAAGGAATAAAGGCGCTCATGTTTTGAATAACATATAAAGAATAAAAGGGAGCTAATACAATGGCAATAATAGCAGCCAGGGAGGAATAACGACTAATCAGAGCGACTACAAGCCAGGTTACTACCACCATAGTACCCAGCAGCCAATGAAAGCCTAGTAACGCACCCAATGCTGTGGCAACGCCTTTTCCGCCTTTGAATTTGAAGAAGAGGGGGTACATGTGCCCTAAAACGGCAGCAAGACAAATCAAACTTAAGACGGTTGAGTCTGCGCCGAGTAATTTGGCCAGAAACACGGGCAAAAATCCTTTCAGCATGTCTGTGACTAAAACAATAACAGCATACTTTTTTCCTGCAATACGTAATACATTGGTAGCGCCAGGATTTTTTGAACCTTCAGCTTGAGGATCAGGCAAAGAAAACAGACGACAGACAATAACTGCCGAGCAGATGGAACCGAAA
>JAHFSI010000091.1 GCA_023265835.1 Legionellales bacterium | reverse complement strand
TAACACTTAAAATAAGATCGTAATTTTTAGCAGCCAATCCTATTTTCCCTTTAATCTCGATTCTAGCAATAGGGCCTTCAAAATAAGTGTCTTTGGTTCTTGCATTACCATTTTCTAAATTGAAATGGCCTTGCATGGAATCAAAGCTGTAACCTTTTTCGAATAAATCAGTGAAATCTAAACTGAGACGCCGCGGCAGTGTTTGTAAACTTAAGATATTGAGCATACGGCCAAAACCTAATTTTGCATTGGTAGAATTACCTAAATTAATGACTCTTCCCTTGCCTAACTTTAGGAAAATTTCACCTGACAAAGTAGCAAGCGCAGGATCATAAGGTGGATTTAACCAACTGACATCGAATGTGATATATCCATCACCTGCAACTAAGTTAGCAGAACCAAGCCCCCAATGGTCCAGTAATTGACTGACATTGTTGGTGCTAAGAGCGCCTTGCAGCATCGTTTGATTTTTATTTTTTCCTGATGACCATTGGCCCTTGGCATGCAAACTAAAAAAACCGGTAAAAATGCTAAGGTCTTGTATTTGTAATCCGGCTTTATTGGGCGCGACTTCTAAGGCGACATGTCCAATAAAGTTATTTTGATAGGACACATCGTCACCCACAAAAGAAAATGCGGGAATCGTTTTAGGATCGAATGAGGGACGATCTTTTGTGGGGAGCAAGGCGAAATGTTGGAACTTGGCTTGGATAATTGATTTTGAATCCGCCATGGGCAGCCAAACTTGGCCTGTCATTTGCGCGCTTGTGACACCGATTTTCCAATTATTTTCTTCTTGCATCGCTGACACACGCACGTTCAGCAAATTTTGTCCCAACACCGGAAATTGATTGGCTAAAATATCAATACCGCGTAAGTAATGTATCCAGGTATCAGACATGCTTTGTCTATTATTTTGATTTGAAGATAAGCTGGCAAAATAATCCCGCCAACTGTTCCAATCTAATTTATCCACTTGACCTGTGATTAAAATACCAGGCTGTGACTGCCAATTGGCTTGGCCATTATTTCCTAAGCGTAACTCACCGCTATAAAACAGCCAATCTTGTGCTGATTTTTTATAAGTGAATGCAGCCGTCAATAATTTTCCGTATAGAAGTTTAGCTTGCAAGGGTTGATCTTGTTTTAGATTGATCATCAATTGAAAATCGCGTGGATCTTCTGCGTTTTTTGCATAAATTTCCGGTAAATTGATACGTAGTCCCACTAAATCAGAGCGCACTGTCAACTGAGTAGGTTGTGAATATTGATGTGAAACAATATCAAGCTCGGCGGTATAAGAAGTTGACCCTTGAATAAACTGTGATAAGGGCAGATTGAGCCATTTTTCTAATATTACGTCTGAAATTTTACTTTGTAATGTGGCTTTCACGACGGGTGGTGAATTAGGCGCATGAATTGTATTCATATTCAAGCTAATGGGCCCGTCGAATAATCGACCTTGCATTTGCGTGATTTGAGTTGAGTTCTCGGTAAAATGTAACAGGCCGGCCAAGTTATCCAATGTTAAATGCCAACTAGGTAATTGCAATATAGCATTAGAAACGGTCACATCACCTACTACGTTACTTTTATCGGGTGTGTTGACTGGAATGGTCAATGCCAGCTTCAGGTCCATCGCGCCTGATAATTGTAAGTCTGCCAAATCTTTACCAATGGTATTACGCAACGGGCTTTCATGAATAAACTGTAACCCTTGTGCAAGGTCCGCTTTGATGACTGTTTGCAGCTCTAAAATTTGTGGCTGCGAAGACCCGATATAAGGAATATGTCCGTGTACATTTGTTAGATGAATACCTAACAGTTGCGCTGAATCTATGTTTGCTGTCATAGCTTGGCCTGAAAAAGCTAAGTTGCCATAGGCTTTGTGCACCATGGGCCAAGCGGGAGCATATTCAAATTCTAAATTTTTCACTGCCGCACTGACGAGGAATTTTCCTGGACTATTTTCAAAAGGAAAATCATTTAATTTTCCTTGCACTACTACTTTACCAGACGTGAGTTGGCCACTTTGAAAACGGCCATGCAACCATTTAACCAAAGATGCGTCAAATTTTTTGACGGGCAAATAATTTTCAATTTCCTCTACCTGTGGAACAGAAAATTCGCCGGATAAATTTAAAGTAGGCGATTCATTGTTTGGAAGAAGTAAACTCATTGCGGCATTCGCAGAAATGGCCGAGTTGCTTACCTGAAAGTTTTTTACCGTTAGTGCCCAATTAGCAGTTGCCTCTTTTTGCCATATTATTTCACCTGATAAGGTATCAAATTGCAGCGGGGCCGCAAAAACAGAATTTAATGTTACTGTTGTTTTCTGACTATTTAGGGTCAATTTTCCTTGTTTCTCATCGCCTGTGATTTGGCCGCTCGCATTGATAACGCCTGGAAATGATTGCCAAGGATCTAAACTGAGTTTGGCAAATTCTGCGGAATAATTCATGTTTTCTGGTTGAAAAACATCATCGGACAAAATATTTAACGCTCTCACTTCTCCACTGGGATTGAGATCGGCGCATAGTTTTTGTATCGATTGAGGCAAGAGACCGCTGGCAAGCGCCAATTTATTCATGTCAGCCAGATCCAAATAACTGACTTGCAAGGCATATTCTCCCATTTTTCTTTTTAATGGCGGCTGGGCAGGTTGAGAATTAGGCTGCCAACTAAAAGAAAATTGTGTGATGGGCCATACATGTTTGGAAAAATCAATCAGTAAATCTTCTCCGTCAATCAATTGGCGTTCTCCATCACGCCGCCAACTTAAACGGCCGCTGAAATGAGGAAAATTAACGGTTTTTTTCGTGAGTAGAGAATGTAATTGTATTGCATATAATTGCAATTGGCTTTGTACACTTTGTAATTGGCCATGCTCATAGGTAAGCCAAAATTTTCCGTTGCCGGTGCCTTGCTTAACTTGCAATTTTTCCCAGGTTTGCGTACTAAGCCATTGTGGTAATGAAATTCCGTCTAAACCAAGATACAAACGCACTTGTGAAGAGGCATGCATAATATCAAATGTATCACCCTCCCATTGCAGGTTAATGGCAACTCGGGTAGGCACCGCTTGATTGAGTGTCGCTCGTCCTTTTAATACATGCTTGGTCTTTGTATTATATAAGTCTAATGAAGCTAATGTGACGGACCTTTCAAGCCCCACTTCAGGAATATAATCAATATCAATGTTATGCAAAGCCAATTTTGATTGTGAGAAAATCCAGGCACTCATTGCATCGCCTGCAACCGACCCACCCGTGAAATTATCCATAAAGACAAAATTATCCAATCCTTCAACATGCAATTGGCCGGATTGCTTTTGTCGTAATGTTAGATGGACACCATAAATTCGGATGCTTTCGGGCAGCAATGTTCTTTGTAATAAACTTTGCAGTATTTTTACATTAATTTTTATTTTTTGAATTTTGAAAGTAGGTTGATGGGTTTGTTTACTAAATACTGCAACTTGCTGAAGCACAATTTCAGGCTCTGCTCTTCTCCAACCAATATTGACTTGATTAATCGTGATCGGTACATTCAGTAATTCACTTGCCCACGCTGAAAACTCCACCCGATGATCGTTTAAATAAGGTGTCAATAACTGCGTCAAACTGACGGCTGTTGCGGCCAAAATAATACCTAGGGCCGTGCCATAGAACAACCAATGCGTGGCTTTCCTTATCAACGTTTTCACGCTTTATTCCTTTATAGGCAAAATATCGTAATCTTCTTGTGAATAAGTAGACTCTACCTGTAATTTAACCGGCCTGCCAAGTTCTAATTCTATTTCATGCAATCGATTGATGGGGCCTGCACATAAATATTCTACAAGCGGCGGTGCCGCCACCATTAAAAAACCCGGCCAAGAGAAATGCCGCGCTGTTTGTTGTAATTCGCGCAAAATTTCATAGTACATGGTTTCTAATGATTTTATCGTACCGCGCTGCTGGCAAACAGGGCATGGCACACATAAAATTCGCTCCAAGCTTTCTCGTGTACGTTTGCGTGTCAATTGTACTAAGCCCAGGCTGGATAATTCACTGACTTCGGTTTTGACACTGTCTTTAGAGAGTGCCTCCGTCAATAATCGCAGCACTTCTGTTTTATGTTTTGGATCAGACATATCAATAAAGTCGATGATAATGATCCCTCCCAGGTTTCGCAACCGTACCTGATGAGCAATGACTTGGATGGCTTCTACATTGGTTTTAAAGATGGTTTCTGCTTGGCTGCCATGGCCTAAAAACGAACCGGTATTAACGTCAATCGTGGTCATGGCTTCTGTCTGATCAAAAATCAAATGGCCGCCGGACTTTAAATAGACTTTGCGATGCAGTGCTTTTTGTAACTGTGTTTCGATTGAATAAATATCAAAAATAGGCTGATCGCCTGAATGATATTCAATACAGTCTGCTAACTGTGGGACATGCTGTTTAGCAAATTCGCGCATTTCATTGACTAAAGCAGCTTGATCAACACGAACTCGGGTGATGGAACTAGCCGCTTTATCACGTAATAAGCGCAACTCAATCGGTAATTCGGTATAAATACATTCGCCTATTTTAGCCTGTTTGCTGCGCCTTAAAACATCGGACCAAAGGGTAGGCAAATGGTCTTTTTCTGCTAATAATTCGGCCTGTGTGGCCATGGCCGCTGCAGTTCTGAAAACATAACCGCCCTCATTACTTGGCACCAACATTTGTAATAATCGTGCACGTACTGATTCATCGATGATGCGTTGAGAAACGGTAAGCTTTTGCATCCCTGGCACAAAAACCAAGTAACGCCCTGAAATAGTCGGTTGTGTTGTGACACGTACGCCTTTAGAGCCTAATGAGTCTTTATAAACTTGCACCAAGACTTCTTGGCCTTGTTGTAATAAATCACGAATGTCCGTATCAGATGTGGCATTTTGTAAGTCACTGACATGCAGAAAAGCAGCGCGCTCTAATCCAATATCCACAAAGGCCGCTTGAATACCGGACAAGACACGGTGAACTTTGCCTTTGTAAATATTGCCCACTAATCCTTGACGCAAACGACGTTCAATATAAATTTCTTGCAAAACACTGTCTGCAACGAAAGCGGCCCGTACTTCATGCGTGGTGACATTTAGGAGAATTTCGGTCATGTTATACCCGTAGCGTCTGGGTTTTAGTCAACATAGGTGCGAATGCGTAACATACTGCACATCCACGGCCATAATAACATACTCGTCAAAGAGCAAGACCAATAAAGCCAACTAGTAGGCAATGCACCTAAAAATCCTTGGATACAAAATAAAATAAGCTGATACAACAATACTAGGAAAAAAAGAGTAATGCCTTGCTGTATGAGGGGAAACATGCGTAACTGGGTATAGGTTCTTGACACTAAATAAACGACAATGATTAGCGCCAACGCATGTTCGCCAAGCAAAGTATCTTCTAAGACATCTAAAAAAATGCCGGTGATAAAAGCAATACCCACGTTGACACGTTCGGGCATTGCAATGGTCCAATAAACCAATACCATTAGGACCCATGCGGGTCGTAACCATACTGCCCAAGTTGGCATGGGCAATAAAGTCAGCACAAAAGCAATCAAAAATGAGAGAGGAACAATAAACCCTTTTCTATTTCTATAGGTCTCAGTCATAATTTAGCTCGATTAGCCGGCCATACCAGCAATACCCCGCGGCTTCTATCTAAGTGTGCTGCGGGATGGACCATGATAGTCGCAAACTGCAATCCAGGATCTTTAATCACCGTAGTGATTTGACCGACTGGATACCCTTCTGGAAAATGTTCCCCTAATCCTGAAGTCACCAGCACATCTCCCTTTTGAATATCAACTGTTTGCGGCACATTTAATAAACGTAATTGGCCTGAATAAGAGTCTCCTACGGCAATAGCACGTACTCCATTACGCACGACCTGCACGGAAAGTCCGCTGTGCACATCATTAATTAATAAAACACGGCTAGTCAATGTACCTACTTGGGTCACTTTGCCCATCACGCCATTTGCATCGAGCACGGGCTGTCCTATAAACACATTATCATGGCTGCCTTTATTGACGATGACTTGTTTAAGAAAAGGATCAGCAGAGACAGCTAATAATTGGGCAATGACGACTTTACTTTGGAGTTGTTGAGAAGCGCTGACTAATGCTTTGAGTTGATTATTTTCGGATTCAATCGCAATTAAACGTTGTACCTGTGCCCGCAGCATGAGTTGTTCTGCTTTCAGGTCTAAGTTTTCTTGTACTAATGAATCATGGGTGCTGATCGTGTCATTGATTTTATCGATTAATTCAATGGGCCAACTGACTAGATATTGCAATGAGGTGAGCGGGACTGACAAAATGGATCGAATTTGGGTAATGGCTGCAACATGTTTATCGAGGAACATGAAGGTAATGGCTAATGCGAGCAAAAGACAAGCTCGAAAACCGGATTGGGAACCCTGGGTAAAAATGGCTTTGATAAGGCGCTCCTTTTTTCTACTCTGTCACCGCTTTAATTTTGTTAACACCGCTTCTCTGCTCTGTCATCCCCTTATACACTGTCATCCCCTTATACACTGTCATCCCCGCGAAGGCGGGGACCCATCTTTACTAACTCTCAGCCCTTGCTTTTGATTCTTTGCAATTCAATTTTAATAGAATTATGCATTGCTTGGTGGTTCACCCCGGATGGGTCCCCGCCTTCGCGGGGATGACAGTGTATAAGCAGGGATGACACCATATAAGCAGTGGTAACACATAACAAGCAGTGGTAACACATAACAAGCAGTGGTAACACATAACAAACAGTAGTAACACATAATAAGCAGCGGTAACACATAAACAAAAACTAACTAAATCCAATGCTTATTCCTTAGACAAAAACTCCACCCCAGAAGTATCCATGATTTCTAATGCTCTGCCGCCGCCTCGCGCCACACAGGTTAACGGTTCATCGGCGATAATCACTGGCAGGCCGGTTTCTTCCATCAATAATCGATCAATATTTCGCAATAATGCACCGCCGCCGGTTAAGATCATGCCGCGCTCAGCAATATCTGACGCAAGCTCGGGTGGTGCTTGTTCTAATGCAGCACGTACTGCCCCTAAAATACCGGATAAGGGTTCCTGTAAGGCTTCTAAAATCTCATTGCTAGTCAATGTGAAGCTGCGTGGAATGCCTTCAGCCAAATTACGACCGCGAACTTCTGTTTCGAGGACTTGATTAGCGGGATAAGCGGAACCGATTTCATGCTTAATTTTCTCCGCTGTGGATTCTCCAATCAAAATGCCGTAATTACGGCGTACGTAGCTGACGATGGCTTCGTCAAATCGATCGCCGCCAATACGTACGGACGCGGAATAGACAATACCGCTCAATGAAATAATAGCTACTTCTGTCGTGCCGCCGCCAATATCTACAACCATAGACCCGCGTGGTTCATCCACCGGCATGCCCGCGCCCATCGCAGCGGCCATCGGTTCTTCCAGCAGAAAGACTTCTCTTGCGCCGGCGCTAATGGCTGACTCTCGGATCGCCCTGCGTTCCACTTGGGTTGAGCCGCATGGCACACAGACCAGTACACGAGGGCTGGGACGCAGAAAACGGTTTTCATGGACTTTATGAATAAAGTGCTGGAGCATTTTTTCTGTGACATAAAAATCAGCAATCACGCCGTCTTTCATAGGACGAATAGCAGTAATATTGCTGGGGGTGCGGCCTAACATGAGCTTGGCTTCACTGCCGACGGCGGCCACATGTTTTGGCCCGTGTGAATTGAGTTGGCGAATGGCCACCACAGAAGGTTCATCTAAGACAATGCCTTTGCCCCGTACGTAGATCAATGTATTGGCAGTGCC
Source organism: Legionellales bacterium (assembly GCA_023265835.1). Lineage (GTDB taxonomy): Bacteria > Pseudomonadota > Gammaproteobacteria > DSM-16500 > DSM-16500 > UBA4722. The sequence goes on along the minus strand of JAHFSI010000091.1, from coordinate 747 downwards.
TAAGTCTATTGATAAGTCATTAGAAAAATAACCGCGTAATCGTTTTAACATCGCCTTGCCGCTCCCTATAATCCAGAATCTGATGAATGGATTCTAATAGATATCAAAAAAAGTAGCTATAGTTACATGGCTTCACTTTGCTGCTTAAAATTGTCATTCCCGCCCCCTTTATTGTCATTCCCGCGAAGGCGGGAACCCATGATCACTTGCCCCTCATCGTAAACATTGCTTGATAATTCAATTGTCATGGTATTGTTTTATCTTTCGTGATACTTGCTGAATAGGTTCCCGCCTTCGCGGGAATGACAAATAAGCAGCAATAATGACAAATAAGCAGCAAGTTATCTAAATGCGATAGCTCTGGGTAGATAATCGAGCATATCCGCATTATAATCGTACCCCTTTGATTCAAATAACAGGAGCCTCCTGATATGTCACTCACTGCAGGCGATGTAAAAAAAATCGCCCATCTTGCTCGATTAAACTTAGAGGAAAACGATGTTACGTTGTATACCCAGCAGCTCTCAAACATCTTGAATTTTGTCGACCACATGAACCAAGCGGACACGGCACAGATTGAACCTTTTTTTAATCCTTTAGACCTAGGCCAACGATTACGTCCTGATGTTGTGACAGAACAAAACCAACGTGCTGCCTTCCAAGCCATTGCGCCCCTGGTTGAAGCAGGGCTGTATTTGGTTCCTCAAGTCATTGAAGATGCAGAATAGGACTTAATTATGTTTACTA
>JAHFSI010000003.1 GCA_023265835.1 Legionellales bacterium | reverse complement strand
ACAATAACAGTACTAAAATACAACTTGTCTAAGATCGTAAGAGTTTTCTCCAAAAGTAAAACGCGCAACCATTTAACAGCAAAACTAAATTGAGCTTGGTATATAAAACATACTACAATACCTATAATTGTCGTAAATGTAATGAGAATCTTTTTATGCTTTATTATAAAATCTAAACTCTCTAATATTTCATTACGTAAATAAAATGTTAAAAATAAGATTAAACCATATGCAATTACTTCAAAAACCCACACAGGCTTTTTTATTGCACTATAAAAATATTCTTTTTTCATATAAATAATTTCTCTTCTATCCTCTGTAAAACAAAAATTTCTCAATCTCTATTCTCAGTCTATCACTCAAGCCATAGCCTATATTATTCAATCCGTTGAAATACACTATGAAAAACTGAGAGGACGATATATCTTTTGAAATAGCGATGCAATTTCCGTATGCAGGGAAGTTATTATAACAAACGCTATAAGCAAAAATGAAAAATTGCTGGTATTTTTTTCAAAACACCGGCATAATTTATTTAATTATTATTTAATTTTTATAAATAATAGAGCTGTATTTAAAAAAGGAAAATAAATGCCAAAAATTACTGTCCTCAATCAAGAAGTTAATCTGTATTTTGCTAAAGACGATGATTTCATATGTATTACAGATATCGCTCGTTATAAAAATACTAGTCATACAGATGACTTAATTCGCAATTGGTTACGAAATCGTAATACTATTGAATTTTTAGGTGTCTGGGAGCAACTTAATAATCTCAACTTTAATCCCGTCGAATTCGACGGGATTAAACGGCAAACTGGTCTCAATAGTTTTACTCTAACGCCTAAACAATGGATAGAAAAAACTCACTCTATTGGTTTAATTTCTAAAACAGGGCGATATGGTGGCACTTATGCCCATAAAGATATTGCATTTGAATTTGCTTCTTGGATCTCAGTAGAATTTAAACTCTATCTCATCAAAGAATTTCAACGCCTTAAAGAGAATGAAAATCATCGTTTATCCCTAGAGTGGAACCTAAATCGTACTTTATCTAAACTTAATTATCGTATTCATACTGATGCCATTAAAACACATCTAATTCCTCCTAAAATTACCTCTACCCAAGCAAGTGAAACCTACGCTAGCGAAGCCGATATTCTCAATATTGCGCTCTTTGGACAAACAGCTAGAGAATGGCGCAATAGTAATCCCGCACTGGAGGGTAATATACGGGATCATGCTAGCATGGAGCAATTACTCGTTTTGGCTAATATCGAAAGTATGAATGCCGAATTTATTCATATGACTTTAGCACAAAGTGATCGATTAAAACGTCTCAACCAAATTGCCATTCGCCAGATAACCTTGTTAACAAATCGAGAGATAAAACTAGATGTTCAGAATGTTCATGTTAGCAAACCTACCCTAGCCCTCTCTTAACAGGGATTGAACTCTATCGCGTCATACACAATGGTGAACGCTCCCTCACGGTCGCGGCTCGGACAAAATGAAGGAAAAAGATATTTTTATATCTGGATTGCCACTCTGCTAACGCTCCTCGCAATGACGGAGAAAATTTAAAGAGTTTCAAATTTGAAAAGAGAAATATCGAAGAGATCTTCTCGTTGATAATGTTTTAATAATCGCTGTTTAAAACGTTCAGCATTGGCAGGCAAACCGTGGTTTAGATAGTTTAGAGTGGCCGCATACACCCCCTCTTTTAAATCCTGCGAAATTTCAAAACCGGCTGCAACATTATTTGGGATGATATGAAAAGGGACGCCCGCTGCTATACAAAAAATCCATTCAATACCGTGTGTTTTGGATTCAAATTTTTTATAGAGTTCTGCTTCTTTAGGCGTTTGCGATCCGGGCTTATACCAATAGCCATAGTCTATTTTTTTACGGCGCTCAGATCCAGCAATACACCAATGAGAAATTTCATGTAAGACGCTGGTATAGGAATCCTTGGTATATAAAATACGATTGAAAGAATTGGATTCATCAACTGGTAGATAGATAGGCTCATCAGGACTTTCGGCAATTATTGTTGCTTCTGTATCTTTGAATTCGGTATTAAATAGTTGGATGAAGGGAGTGTAGTTGATGGGGGACATTTTATTACCTCGTCATTGCGAGGAGAGCGTTAGCAACGTGGCAATCTAGGCTTAAATAGCTCTTTTTTCTATCTGGATTGCTTCGCTATGCTCGCAAAGACGGGATTATTTCTTTATATTATTACTTTCTCCACCAAACTTTCCATTAAAATATTTCAAGAAATCATTTTGAGTATCCAGCACTACCACATCATTGGTCGTTGCAAAACTCTTGCGATACGTTTCTAAACTTTGATAGAAACTATAAAAACCGGGATCTTGACGATAAGCAGCTGAATAAATTTTCCCTGCTTCACGATCGCCGCTGGCTTTTAGCTTGGCACCTGCTGCTGTTGCCGTCGCCACTTTCACGGTTGCGTCTGCATCGGCTTTGGCACGAATGGCTTCTGCCATTGCCTGACCTTTGGAACGATGCTCTGCTGCGACACGTGCACGTTCAGCACGCATACGATTAAATACTGCAGTACTGACTTCATCTGGCAGGTCGATCGATTTAATACGTACATCGACTACTTTAATACCCAAAGGTAAGGCGCTGATATTGGCGCTCTTTTGTAAGGTTGACATAATTTCAGAACGCGCATCCGAAACC
>JAHFSI010000147.1:2232-2724 GCA_023265835.1 Legionellales bacterium | reverse complement strand
AAACACTGATCTATCACGAAAATTTGTGCGGGATCCGGTAGCAGCCTTAAGTAGAATGCAAATTTCATGAATAACCGACAAAAATAGTATTATTACTTCAGGCTGTAACCGGATCCCGCACAAATTTTCGTGCTAGACCAGTGTTTTTATTAAGAACTGTTGACGAAAATTTTGCGGGATGACAGGTCTAGAGTTCGCTGTAGATGAAAATTCTTGTCAACGAATTATGTAATACTTACAGCAATGACGCTGAAAAACCTTACAGCCTAGCGATATCTTCTTTTTCTAGTTCCATCCACCGTCCTCGTTTTAAAAAACGTGGCAATGCAATCAAACCAAAACGAATGCGAATAAGTCGACTGATCTTCACACCTTGTGATTCCCACAGTTTACGAACGATGCGATTACGGCCTTCTTTGACAAGTACATGATACCAATGATTAGAACGCTCTCCACCAGCCTCGGTAATTTTATCAAAATGAGCGGGGAGGC
>JAHFSI010000147.1:0-2222 GCA_023265835.1 Legionellales bacterium | reverse complement strand
GGCTAACTTGGCCTTGCACGCGCACTGCATATTCACGCTCAATTTCATGAGAAGGATGCATTAATCGATGTGCCAACTCACCATCATTTGTTAATAACAAAACACCCGACGTATTAAAATCCAATCGGCCTACTGAGATCCAGCGGCCATTACGCAACATCGGTAAACGATCAAAAATAGTAGGTCTTTTTTCCGGATCATTGCGAGAGCAAATTTCACCTTCTGGTTTGTGGTATAACAAAACGCGAGTTTTTTGATTTACGCTTTTAATAAGGGGTACATCGCGTCCATCGACACGTACTTTGGCTGTGGTTGCAATGCGGTCACCCAGTTTGGCCACTTGGCCATTAATATGAATACGGCCTTCTTGTATCCAAGTTTCAATTTGTCTGCGCGAGGCTAAGCCTGCGTTGGCCAGTACTTTTTGTATTTTTTCAGTCATGAGGGTGTGGTTTCTAGTTCAGGTACTGTTTCGGAAGAAATTTCCGTGGCGATTTCGCTATCTTGGTTCGTTAATTCTAATTGAACTTGCAATTTGGCTTCCTGGCTCGCTAAATCTTTTAATTCACTTAACGTAGGCAATTGGTCCAAGCTTTTTAAATTAAAATGATCGAGAAAATTTTTCGTCGTACCGTACAGTGCAGGTTTTCCAGGTACATCTCGGTAACCAATAATACGTATCCATTCGCGTTCCATCAACGTTTTAAAATGATGCGAGCTTGCGCTAACACCGCGAATTTCTTCTACTTCAGCGCGTGTGATGGGTTGTCGATAGGCAATCAATGCCAAGGTTTCTAAAAAAGAACGAGAATAGCGTGGTGCACGCTCTTCCCATAGTTTAGATAACCAGGGACTGAATGCGACTCTTGCTTGAAATTGAAATCCACTGGCCACTTCACGTAATTCAATACCACTGTGTTGATAATTTTCTTGGATGGCAGCGAGGGCAGCTCTGATTTCTTGTGCAGCGGGCGGATTGGTTTCTTCAAATAATTTTTGTAGCTGAGCAACGGTCAACGGCCGGCCGGCGACCATTAAAGCAGCTTCACAAATTTGGACAAGCATTTCAGGGGTGGTTGGGTTCATAGGTGTTGCCTGCTGCGATAACCGCTTTCAAATGAATAGGCCCAAAGGGCATGGATTGCACGAATTCAATCACATTATCTTTGAGTAATTCTAGCATAGCAAGAAAGGTGACGACTACTCCTAATCGGCCTTCGCTTGGTGTAAATAAAGCAGAAAAAGTAACAAATTCGCTTTGTTGTAAAGCGGTTAAGATGATGGTCATGCGTTCGCGGATATTCATGGGTTCCAGCTGAATCTGGTGGCTGGCGTTTAATTCGGTGCGGCGTAATACATCTGCCAAGGCCAATATGAGTTCTTGCAATGAGACAGTGGGTTGTGGTCTTTCAAATACCATGTCATTAGTGCTAATTGTCGCGGCAAAGGTGTCTCGCCCATGGCGCGGCATTTGATCGATTTCATCAGCTGCTTTTTTGAAGCGTTCATATTCTTGTAAACGGCGTATCAATTCAGCACGCGGGTCTTCCTCAGTCCCTTCTGCATTTTCAGGACGGGGCAGCAGCATACGGGACTTGATTTCCGCTAGAATGGCTGCCATGACTAAGTATTCTGCCGCGAGTTCCAGCGATACGGTTTTCATCAATTCTACATAATCCATGTATTGTCGAGTGACTTCGGCGATAGGAATATTCAGGATATCAATGTTTTGTTTTCTGATGAGATAAAGCAATAAATCCAAAGGCCCTTCAAATGCCTCTAAAAATACTTCCATGGCATCAGGCGGTATGTAAAGGTCTTTAGGTAAAGCCGTAAATGCCAAGCCACCCACCATGGCTAAAGGAGGGGGTGTTTCTGTGATAGGAGATGCTTCAGGGGTATCATTCATGCGGGTATTTTACCGGATAATAGGGGGTTATGTTAAGCAATTTTCATAGTTGGTTATCGTATCTTGAAGTGAAATTAGTATATAATCAGCGCATTTTAGGTAACAAAAATGCAATCTTCCATTAATCAAGCGGTCACCATCCTGCGTCAAGGCGGTCTAGTGGCTATGCCCACTGAAACTGTTTATGGCCTCGCTGCGGATGCAAAAAACAGCGAGGCATTGCGTAAAATTTTTCAAGTGAAACAGCGGCCTATGGACCATCCACTGATTGTGCATGTGGCGGACATATCACAGGTACAAGAGTGGGTAAGTA
>JAHFSI010000090.1 GCA_023265835.1 Legionellales bacterium | reverse complement strand
AAATTAGGCAATAGGTTATACTGAATTTTAATATGAAAAAGTAATAAATATTAAAATTGTAAGATTTTTGATACTATGGATCTCTCTTTTGGCCCCTTAAATGCAGAAAAAATTCTCAACACTGTTGAGCCTATTCATCAACCTAGGCTTGCGAAGCTGGAAATTTTAGAAGAAATCGGTTCCACCAACCAATATCTTTTAGATCATGCCAAGACGGGCCCTTCAGGATGGGCTTGTTTAGCGGAACAGCAAACCGCGGGGCGGGGCAGGCTAGGTCGTCCATGGGTTTCAGCATATGGTTCCAGCATTTTGTGCTCTTTATTATGGCGTTTCCCCAAGGAATTAACTGATGTTTCAAGTTTAAGTATTGCTGTGGGCGTGATGTTGGCCCATGGATTGAAAAAATTCGGAACAACAGAAGGTATTCAACTGAAATGGCCAAATGATATTTTATGTTTTGGCCGGAAACTTGCGGGTATTTTATTAGAGCGGCGTGGTGAAGCTATTGTCATTGGGTTTGGTTTAAATGTTTGCTTGCCGCGGCCTTTAGCGGCAGAACGCATTGATCTTTCGGAAATGGCGGGCCGGCCTTTGCTTGAGCGAAGTGATTTAGCAGGCTTACTATTAAATGAGCTGCTGCGAGGGTTGCTGATGTATCAAACCGAAGGCCTGGCTGTTTTTATGGATACATGGCGGGAACATGATTTTCTGGCCGGCAAAGAAGTGACTGTGCACATGCCCGAGAAAGTTTTATTGGGCATGGCGCAAGGCATTAATGAGCAGGGCGAGCTGTTAGTATTGGACCAGACACGAATACTGCATCGTTTTTGTTATGGAGATGTGAGCGTGCGTCAACTTCTGCCATAAATTCCCATTAACTCAGTTTTAGCAAGGACATGCCCCTCCATCGCTTTTTCAACTTGTTGCTTAGTGGATTTTTCCGCAAGTGTTAATTGTGAATCTAATGCAAACAATTTAAAAAAATAACGATGTTCAGCATCGGGAGGGCAAGGGCCGTAGTAATTGAGATTGTTGCCTGTTCCTATGCCATGTTGACCAACGGGTTCTTTTCCTTCTGCAATCTGGGTGGTGTTAGATGGAATATTAAACACAATCCAATGATCCCACATTCGGTCTTCGCGAACATATTTTGGCACGTCTGGATCTTCCAAAATAAGGGCCAAGCTTTTTGTGTTAGCAGGAACATCACTAATAGTTAATGGCGGGTTGATATTGGCTCCATCACAGGTATATTCGCGAGGAATATGTTCACCGTGTGTAAACGCGCTGCTGGTCAGTTTCATGGCTGAGTCCTTCTTTTTTTTCTTGATGAGAATATGATATAGTATCCGCAGCTAAATTTGTATTTTTTTTACAAAGATCTATTATTTTGAAATCGCGTTTAAAGGCCTCTGATGACAAATTTTACGTTAGCAACAGAGCATCCTGTGATTATTCCGAGTAAACAAGTCCATCTTGATGGTATTTTATTTGTTCCAAAGAATGCGGAAGGCATTGTTTTATTTGTGCATGGCAGCGGCAGCAGCCGGTTTAGCGTACGCAATAAACAGGTTGCTCATGTTTTAAATGAGGCTAACCTTGCTACCTTACTTTTTGATTTATTAACACCTGAAGAAGAAGTTGTCGATGACCAAACAAGAGAATTGCGTTTTAATATTGAATTTCTTGCATCGCGTCTCATCGATGCAACGGATTGGTGTAGTAAACAATTAATTACTCAGTCATTGCAAATAGGTTATTTTGGTTCAAGCACCGGTGGAGGTGCTGCACTGGTAGCGGCAGCAAACAAAGAAAACTTGATAAAAGCCGTTGTGTCGCGTGGCGGCCGGCCTGATTTAGCTGATCAATCTTTAGCGCACGTTAAAGCACCTACCTTGTTAATTGTGGGAGGCAACGATGACGCGGTCATCGAAATGAACCAAAGTGCTATGGAAAAAATGCATTGTATTAAAAAAATGGAAATTGTTCCGGGGGCGACCCATCTGTTTGAAGAATCGGGCACCTTGGATCAAGTCTCGCATTTGGCAAAAATGTGGTTTACTCGTTTTTTGAAGAAGGAACCATGAGTTTATTTGTTAATAAAACGACCATGTTGGCCGGGCGGGTAGTTGTTCCCGGCTCTAAATCACATAGTATTCGTGCTGTATTTCTGAGTTTAATGGCGAGTGGCGATTCCATTTTGCTAAATATGTTGGACTCGGATGATACCCAAACTGCATTAACTGTTTGTAGAAATTTGGGAGCCAATATTGTTGAAGCTAAAAATAGTTTAATGATAAAAAGCAATGGGCTGCCTTTAACAATACATTCCCAAACAGTTTATTCGGGCGATTCAGGCGTTACGACTCATTTTGTCATGCCTATTTTAGGATTGAGGAACAATGCAGACCAGTCTATTATTTTAGATTGCGGTGAACAAATGCGAACAAGGCCCATTCATTCATTGGTTGATGCATTAAGAAATTTAGGGCTGACTGTTCACTATGTCCAAAATGAAAATAAGTTGCCAGTGCGTATTTCTGGCCGATTAATGGGTGGCAACGCAGAAGTAGATGGAGTAACATCGCAATATTTATCAGCACTTCTTTTTGCATTGCCTTGTGCATCGGGGGATAGTGAAATTATAGTGAAAAATTTACAGGAACGGCCTTATATAGATATGACACTACATTGGCTTAAAAGCCAAGCGATCCAGTTTCAACATCGAGCAATAGGAGATTGTGATATCTATCAAATTAAAGGCGGGCAGCAATATAAAAATATTCACACTGCTATTCCAGGTGATTTTTCTTCTGCCTCTTTCTTTATTGCAGCCGGTGTACTTGTTCCTGGTGAAATAGTACTAGAAGGGCTGGACATAAATGATTCTCAGGGAGATAAACGATTAATTGCTATTTTACAAGACATGGGCGCTGATATTGATATTACACCTAAGCAATTAACCATTCGCGGCGGAAAAAAATTAATGGGAGCAAGAATTGATGCAAACGATATACCTGATTTGCTGCCAGTTCTTGCAGTATTAGGAACATTTGCTACAGGTAAAACTGAAATTTTCAACGTGGCACATGCAAGAATAAAGGAAACGGACCGTATTCGTTCGATGGCAAAGGGACTAGCACGCATGGGCGCGAAAATAGAAGAAAAAGAAGATGGGCTGACGCTCTTTCAGGGTCGTCTTCAAGGCGCAGAAGTGGAGGGGAAAGGAGACCATCGCACAGTCATGGCGTTAAGCATTGCAGGCATGATTGCGGATGGAAAAACAATAATCAGTGATGATTCGGCGATTAATAAAACGTTTCCTACGTTTGTTGCTTTGATGAAGTCACTCGGTGCGAAAATGGAGAGCAAAAATGTTGTCACTGCCTAATTCTGTTGTATTAATTGGATTTAAACATACTGGAAAATCAGCGATAGGGAAAGATCTTGCAAGAAAGCTAAATGTTCCCTTTTCTGATGTAGACCAACTCATAGAATCTCTGTATGAAAGTAAATGTAGGGAGAAAAGCACCTGTCGGCAAATCGTGAGAAAAATGGGCGAGCCGTTTTTTCGTCATCTGGAGAGGGATGCGCTTTCGCAAGCGGTGACTTTAAAACCATCTGTCATATCGTTAGGCGGCGGTGCGCCGATGAATGTGAAAAATCAAAACATGATTAAACCTTTTATTGTGGTGCATGTCACAGCGCCCAAACACATTGTGCTTGAAAGAATTTACGCAAGCGGGCAACCTGCATTTTTGAGTCCGGAAGAAAATTTATTGGTGACATTTAATCGGATTTGGAATGAAAGAGAGCCGGTATATGAAAAAATTAGAAGTTTTACTGTTGAAAACAAAGGAATGATTGATAGAGCAGTAGATGATGCCATTGAAAAAATTAAAGCATTTAAAGGCCCTATCAATGATTAATCCAAAAACGCAATTAAATCTAGTTATTGGAAATCCTTTGGAACATACCAAAAGTCCGATGTTGCATAATACGATTTACAATAGCTTAAATTGCAATGCAGTGATGTTGGCACATGTTTGCCGAAATGTAGCATCAACTATAGCTGCTTTAAAAACATTATCAGTGGGTCTGGTTGCAGTGACTATGCCTTATAAAGAAATGATCATGCCTTATTTAGATAGCATGAGCAAAGAAGTTGAAAAAATAAAAGCAGCTAATACTATTATTATTCAAGATGGCAAGTTGTCGGGCCATAATACGGATGTTGATGGTATAGCGTATTCATTTCGCGAGGTATCTTTTGTTAATAAAAATGTTCTAATCATAGGGGCCGGCGGCGCATCGCGTGCGGCGGCCTACTATCTTAATGAAAGGCAGGCCACTATTTTCTGGTTAAATAGAACGCCTCAGCATGTTTTCCCTTTACTAGAAACATTTGGCGGAAGTAGGGTAGAAGCGAATGACATAGATCATCTGCCTATCGATATTATCATCAATACCACTCCATTAGGGATGTTTCCAGCTGTTCAGACTTCGCCATTGCCCCATTATCGTTTCCAATCACATCAAGTTGTTTTTGATATGGTATATAACCCTGTGGAAACTAGGTTGATTAAACAAGCTAGGTCACAAGGCGCCATTGGTTTGTCCGGATTAGATATGTTTGTAGGCCAAGGATTAAAGCAAATTGAATTGTGGTTAAAGCGGCCTATATTAACATCGGACATGGCCAATTTAATTAAAGACAAACTCTATCAATCATTAGGCAGCTCTTTGGAGCCGGCGTGAGCGATCAATCTGAGGCTTGTGTTATAGAAAAACAGATTGCTATGCACATTCCAGCAAGAAAAGCCATCACGTATCCGATAAAAGTGGGGCTGAATTTATTGTCTTATCCTGAAACGTGGCTGCCCGAGAATTGGCGTACGAAAAGAGTGGTGATTATCACTGATGATAATGTCAATAAAATTTATGGAGAAAAATTATCACAACTGCTGCGAGAAACAAGCCCTTTGTTGCTCTCGTTTTTGCCTGGCGAACAATCTAAAAATGCACAAATAAAACTACAGCTAGAAGAACAAATGTTGCAAGCACACTGTGATAGAGAAACACTGATCTTGGCATTGGGCGGGGGCGTGGTAGGCGATATGGCAGGTTTTATCGCTGCAACTTATATGCGTGGTGTTTCGTATATTCAAATACCGACAACGCTTTTAGCTATGGTGGATAGCAGTGTAGGCGGGAAAACAAGCATTAATCTTCCGCAAGGCAAAAATTTAGTAGGTGCTTTTTGGCAGCCCAGTTGTGTGGTAGCTGATATCAATTGTTTGTCAACGCTTCAACAAGAACATCTAGTTCATGGCTTCATTGAAGCGATAAAAATGTTTCTGACGCATGATGCCGATTATTTTAATTATGCGTACCATCAAATAGATAATGTTATCAGTAGAAATACTGCAGTATTAAAAAATATTATTCAGCGAGCGATACAGATTAAAGTAGACGTGGTCAGCGCAGATGAACAAGAAAGTAACCAGAGAATGATCTTAAATTTTGGGCATACTATCGGGCATGCTTTAGAAGCAGTATCAGCTTATACGCTTTTGCATGGTTATGCGGTTGCATTAGGTATATTGGTCGAAGCAACTATAGCAAAATTATTGGGGATCCTTTCTGGTGAAGATCATCATGTTATCCGATCTTTGTTGTTAAAATTAAATATTTCAGGGAACCCATTAAAAGAAATAGAAATAGACCGGCTTATTCAAGCCACTAAGACAGATAAAAAAATAAGGAACAATCAAGTCCGTTATGTATTACTAAAAAAAATAGGCACAGTGTATTATGAAAACGGCAGTGCGGCTTGTTTTGTTTCCGATGAAATCGTAGCAAAAGCACTGCAAGATGTTAGAGGGGGTGTATGATGGCGGGCAATAGCTTTGGTAAATTATTTAAGATTACCACTTGCGGTGAATCACATGGCGGCGCGATAGGCGTCATTATCGATGGATGCCCTGCGGGACTTGCCATTTCAGAACCTGAAATTCAACAAGAATTAGATAGACGCAAAACCGGTCAAAGTGCCATTACAACGCCGCGTCGCGAGCAGGATGTCATACATATCTTTTCGGGTGTTTTTGAGGGAAAAACAACAGGTACGCCTATTTTATTGCTTTCTTATAATGCGGACATGCGTCCTGAAGATTATGAGGAGCTGAAAACAATATATCGTCCTTCTCACGCAGATTACACCTATCTGATGAAATATGGCAGACGTGATTTTCGCGGCAGCGGCCGAGCTTCTGCCCGTGAAACACTGGCTAGGGTCGCAGCAGGTGCTATCGCTAAAAAATATTTAAAACAGCATCTTAATATCGACATTTTAAGTTATGTAGAACAAGTGGGGCCTGTGCGCTCTGATGTTCATTATAAAAATGTATCAATGGATGCAATTGAATCGAACATCATTCGCTGTCCAGATTTGGATGCAGCCGATAAAATGATTGCTCTTATTGAAAAGGTAAAGCAAGAAGGCGATTCCATTGGCGGCGTTATTAAAGGTGTCATTCGCAATGTCCCAGCTGGTTTGGGTGAGCCTGTGTTTGATAAATTATCGGCGGACATTGGTAAAGCCATGTTAAGCATCAATGCAGTCAAAGGTTTTGAAATGGGCTCAGGGTTTGATTGTATTGAAATGCGCGGCAGCGAGCATAATGATCCATTCGTGATTGAAAATGAAAAATTAAAAATAAAAACCAATCATGCAGGAGGCGTATTAGGCGGCATTTCTACTGGAGAAGACATTTACTTCAGGGTAGCTTTTAAACCCGTTTCCACCATCAATAAAAATCAGAAAACGGTCAATCTAAACAATCAAGCCGTAGAACTCGAAGCAACAGGCAGACACGATCCTTGTGTACTACCACGCGCTGTTCCCATTGTTGATGCAATGTCAGCATTGGTTGTGATGGATCATTTTTTAAGGCAGCATGCACAAACCGCGGCTTATTGATAGTATTCAGCATTCAAGCTACATATTCTTTAAAATAATGAAGCAATCTGCTGCAATATATTGGATATAATAATTTTATCATTACCTGAAGAGATCTAAGACCATTTTATCAAGCAGCTGATTGGCTGGTGCTAGGGTATTTTCATATTAAAAATTGCAAAAAAGTAGCTGCACTGATAACAAGAATTTTGTAATTCGGATATTCATAAATTTTATACACATTCGGTTTCATAACTAATTGCACACCCAATGGCGATGCGAGGTGAGACATGAATTTTTTCCAGGAGTCGCTAGGCTTTTCGTCGGAATATTTAGTTTCTATGGGTAGAAATATTTTTTTATTTCGCAATATTAAAAAATCAATTTCTTGGTTTTCTTTATTTTTAAGATGGCGTAATTCAAAATCACCTACACCCGTATCTGTTAAATAATCGCAATATTTTAATAGATGACAAGCGATTAAATTTTCAAACCGAGCACCTTTATTTTCAATTTCACTCCAGTCCCATAAGTATATTTTTTTTTCTTTTTTAAGTGCGCGCACTAGTGATTTCGAGTAAGGTGGGATAGTGAACGCATAATATAATTCGTTCAAATAATTAAGCCATCTTTTTATTGTGGTGTATGCGACTTCAAGATCTTCGCTGAGTGATTTTATGCTTAACGGTTGCGATGCGCGTTCTGGTAATAAGCTGGCTAGCATTTCAATTTGGCTCAATTCAGGTAAATTACTTAAATCGCGCAAATCTTCACGAATCACTTTTTCAATTCGGTTGCGCTGCCATAGATGTAGTGTTTTTGCATTTGCTGCAAATAGTGGTTCAGGAAAAGGGCCAAATTGGTATAATGCTTCCAATGTATCCTGTATTTTCTCGGATATCTTTGGGTGATTCAGCAGAGATGAAATTAAATTATCTGGGGCTGATGAGAAGTTTTCTTTTAGTAGTTCAGCGACAGAGAATGGGTGTAATCGAAAGTGATAATATCGCCCCATTAGACTATCGCTTCCTTTGCGGTAAACGTTTAATCTTGCACTGCCTGTGACAAGTATGTCGCAGGCATTGTCTTGAGTGTCATATAACCCTTTTAGGCTGCGCTTCCATAACTTTGCTTTATGAAGCTCATCTAGTACTATAATTGGCTTAATATTCGATATGTGCTTTGGTAGGATAAGGCGAGGATCTTTGGTCCACTCTCGTCTAAATTTAATTTCATCCCAGTTGTAATATTCTCCTCTGCCACGTTCCTTTAATAGCAATTTAGCCATCGTTGTTTTACCGCACTGACGAGGGCCAGATACAAGCGCCATCTTATCTGCTTGAAAGCAAATAGTGTTGATGTCATTTTCTAAATAACGATGATATTTCATCTGACTATTTTAGCGACCAGCGATAAAATAGTCAAACTATTATCTGACTATTTTATCGATGGACGATAAAATAGTCAGAATAAGTGTATGAATAACAAGGATTTTTATAATTAATTGTAAAGGTCTATATCCAAAGACTTTGAGTATAGACCTATTATTTGCCTACTTTTTTAAAGTTGTTTCTAATTTAGATTCTATTTGACAAAACCTATGTAACTGTATATAGTTACATAATGGGAAAACAAGAAAAATTATTAGCTAAAGCAATTAACAATCCGGATGGACTGTCATTTACTGACTTTCAGACGTTGATGTCACGTTGCGGCTGGGTAATGGATCATCAGTCAGGCAGTCATCAAATTTGGTATTCTCCTAAAACATTTCGTCTGTCTG
>JAHFSI010000089.1 GCA_023265835.1 Legionellales bacterium | reverse complement strand
AATTGATCCCTCTGACAAAAAAGCCTGGGAAGAATCCATAAAAATTATAACGGAGGTTCATGATGCGCCTGAAACAGATAATCCCATCCCTGGCGTTTGTAATTATTTTAGTGGTAAAGCTGATCCGAAAAAAAATAAATGGGAGGGAAAAAACCCTTTTGATTTACCAGATGTTCCTAAGTTTCATTTTGTCAAGCTTGATTAATCAATGTTATGCTGGGTCTGATAAAATCATTCACGTTTCTTATAATACGTTAATAAAAAAAATTCATGCTCATGAAATAGGAATTTATAAAAATGAGTATAATCCTTCAATGACTGCGGCAATTATTTTTCCAGAATTAGGCCCTCCTGTTTATATTAACTTTAAAACTAAAAAAATTTATAAAATTGTCGATGAATGGCCAGGTATTAAAGGAGTTAGGTGGTTAAATGATTCGACAGTTTATATAACAGGTTCATGTGGTACTGGCTGTGGCAGATCAGTTATATTTGTCGCACCCTCAACAGTACTCAGTTGTGCCACTCATCAATACAGAATAGAAAGTCTAAATCCAATTGAGCCGCCTGATTTTCAACACAATAGACCTCTACTCATTGATGTAAAAAAAAGAATATATGTATGTTACAACGAGGAAGATAATATCCAGGTCTTTCCATTATCTAACCGTTCAACTATTCATCCACCCAAAGGATACTATTCTGAAAAAGCTGAAATTAAACACGGCAAGCTAGTTATCGTTTATGAAAATGGGCATGGAAAAGTTAAGCGAGTTTCTTATGGTGTAATATGAGATATCACTGAGATAAGCCTACCCAAGCCCCCACACAATCTGCGTAAAAACCTGACCACGATGCTCAAAATTATTAAACATATCCAAACTCGCACACGCAGGCGAAAGCAATACGCTATCACCTGGCACAGCAATTTTATCCGCCACTGCAACCGCTTCTTCCATGGATTTAGCAAAATTCACTTCAACCCTATCACCCAGCACCGCGGCCAAAACAGGCGCTGCATCACCAATCAGCACCACAGACTTCACGTATTTTTCGATAGGCACCACCAAAGGAGAAAAATCTGCATTTTTTCCTACGCCCCCCGCAATCAAAATAAGTTTGCCTTCGATCACATTGCCTAATCCTTCAATCGCAGCCAAGGCAGCACCCACGTTCGTGCCCTTGGAATCGTTATACCAAAATACGCCATTCCGTTCACGCACCAACTGACAACGATGCGGCAGTCCTTTAAACCGAATTAATGTACGCAGCATGGGTTCAAAAGATAATCCGTAACCATAGCCAACAGCCAAAGCAGCCAATGCATTGGCTTGATAATGTCGTCCCAAAATCGGCAGCTCACGCGTTGACAAAAGCGCTTGGTCCTCAAAAGCTAAAAATAATTCATCCTTTTTTTTCAGCAGGCCAAATTCATCTGCACGAGGCTGCTCTAAGGTAAAACTCAATTTTTTTTGATAAGGCCCGCCGCAATAAGTAGAAGAATCATCGCGATTAAAAACAGCGACCTGACAGTTTGAATAAACACGCTGCTTAATCGCACAATAATCTTCAAGTGTTGCATAACGGTCCATATGGTCCGGTGTTACATTCAATATGGTAGCCACTTGAGGTGTTAATGAAACAGTAGTCTCTAGTTGAAAACTAGAAAGTTCTAGCACAAACAATTCATTCTCTTTTTTATTCAATAAATCTAATGCAGGAATCCCTAAGTTACCACCTACTTGCACTTTGATGCCCGCTTCCTGCGCCATTTCACCTACTAGCGTCGTCACCGTACTTTTTGCATTAGTGCCGGTAATCGCAATCAAGGGCACTTTCACCCCCAAGGCAAATAATTCAATATCGCCAATGATAGGCACACCTCGCGCCAACTGACGCGCAATGGCTGGATGCTGTAGAGAAACACCCGGGCTAATAATAATTTGACAAGCTTGATTCAACAGAACTTCATCTAATTGGCCTAATGACAAAGGCACCTGCGGAAAAAGTTTCTTAAATTCTTCCAGACAAGGCGGTGAAGATCGTGTGTCTGTCACAGCAAATGGAACGTTTTTTTGAGCCAAATAACGTGCGCACGAGAGCCCTGTCACACCTAGACCCACAATGACATGTAAATTGTCTGTCGCCACAAAAATACCTCAACGTAATTTTAACGTGGCCAAGCCACACAACACCAATACAAAGGTAATAATCCAAAACCGCACAATCACTCTGGGCTCAGGCCATCCTTTTAATTCAAAATGATGATGAATAGGCGCCATTTTAAAAATTCTTTTTCCTGTTAATTTAAAAGAAGCCACTTGTAAAATCACAGAGATCGTTTCCAACACAAAAATACCGCCCATGATAAACAAAACCAATTCTTGTCTAACAATGACCGCAATCACCCCCAAAGCAGCACCCAAGGCTAATGAACCCACGTCACCCATAAAAACCATGGCAGGATAAGTATTAAACCATAAAAACCCAAGCCCCGCCCCTACCAATGCCCCACAAAACACGGCAATTTCACCTGTACCCGATACATAAGGAATTGCCAGATAAGACGCAAAATGATAGTTGCCCGACGCATAAGCAAACACCCCTAAAGCGCCCGCCACCATAACCGCAGGCAGAATGGCCAAACCATCCAATCCATCCGTTAAATTCACCGCATTACTAGAACCAATAATGACAAGGTACGAAAAAATAATAAAAAACGGTCCCAATGGCAAAAAGAGGTCTTTAAAAAAAGGAAATACCAATTCAGTTTGTACTGGGAAACTAGCCGTATAATATAAATAAGCAGATACACCTAACCCTAAAACCGATTGAAAAAAAAGCTTGCGGCGAGCAGACAAACCACGAGTATTTTTGCGAGTGAGTTTTA
Source organism: Legionellales bacterium (assembly GCA_023265835.1). Taxonomy (GTDB): domain Bacteria; phylum Pseudomonadota; class Gammaproteobacteria; order DSM-16500; family DSM-16500; genus UBA4722. Next base: position 5,859 of record JAHFSI010000089.1, on the reverse strand, counting down.
AATAATCATCCCATCCGCCAATCACACCAAAACCGAGTGTCATTAATAAGACTACCCAAACATAGCGGTTTGATAAGTCACCCCATAGTAAAGTACTAAACGTTACTGCAACCAAAATCAAAGTCCCACCCATTGTCGGCGTACCCGATTTTGATAAATGACTTTTAGGCCCATCATTCCGAACCATTTGTCCCACTTTAAGCCGGCTTAAATAACGTATCATAGAAGGCCCAATCAGCAGTGCCATGATAAGAGCAGTCAACGCAGCCAAGATAGTACGTAACGTTAAATATTGAACTACATGAAAAATATGAAAATATTTTGCTAAGAACTCACTGAGCCAAACGAGCATCTAACATCTCCCTTACTTGCTCCACATCACTAAATGGTATTTTACGTTCACCGATTTGCTGATAGGTTTCAGCCCCCTTCCCTGCAATCAGTACACAATCCCCCCGTTGCGCGTATTGTATACTGTTACGTATTGCTTGAGAACGATCATGTTGCACTATTATTTTTTCAGGATGAACAAAACCCCGCATAATATCAGCTACAATTTGCTCAGGATTTTCGGTCCGAGGATTATCATCTGTCACAATAACATGATCAGCAAAACGTTCTGCAATGGCAGCCATCAATGGACGTTTTCCACGATCGCGGTCACCGCCGCAACCAAACACACAATACAGTTTGCCGCGACAATGCGGCCGTAACGCTTGTAAGGCTTTTTCCAGCGAGTCAGGCTTATGCGAATAATCCACCACGACCAATGGCTGTTCATTGCCGCCCATCATTTCCATCCGGCCTGGCACGGACCGAATGTTTTTTAAACAAGCCAAAGCGGCTGTCAAAGGTATCTTTAATGTTCCCAACACAGCGAGCACTGCTAAGACATTACTTAAATTAAATCGACCGATTAAAGTGGTTTGTAATTCCCCTTCTCCCCACGGCGTCACCACATGTGCACTCATGCCATAGTCTAACTTCACTTGCTCGGCAAACACCGAATCAACCAATGTCGATTTTTGTAATCCATAAGCAATCATATTTTTTTTATTAGGCAATGCGTTGATAAGTGTCCTGCCAAAAGGATCATCCTGATTAATGACTGCATACTGTGTAGAGAGATCTGCAAATAAACGTCTTTTTGCCGCACCATACGCATCCATCGTGCCATGATAATCCAAGTGGTCTTGCGTTAGATTAGTGAATACACCCACTTTGAATGGCACAGCTTCGACCCTGCCTTGCATGAGACTATGCGAAGAAACTTCCATGGCAACATACTTCACCCCCTGCGCTTCGAACTCCGCCAAAATACGTTGTACTGTTATCGCATCAGGTGTCGTTAATCCAGCGGATTTAATATCACCATAAATACCATGTCCCATTGTACCAATCACGCCGCAAGGATGACCAAGCTGTTGCAGCACCTGAGCTAAAAAATAAGTACAAGAAGTCTTGCCGCTGGTACCTGTCACACCGATTATTTCCATCGATTGAGCGGGGTGATGATAAAAACGTGCTGCAATAGCGGAAATTTGATGAGACAAGTGAGGAATAGAAATAATAGGCACGCCTTCATTTAAAGAAAAAGCATCAGGCCCCTCCACCAAAACAGCCCGCGCTCCTTTCTGTAATGCTTCATTAATAAAAAGCCGGCCATCCACCGATGTTCCTTGGCATGCAAAAAATAAATCACCTGTTTGTACTTGACGACTGTCGAGGGTTAGCCCTGAAATAAGCACGTCCTTGCCAGAAATGGGCTTCTCTAGTAATTCAGATAATTTTATGGATGACACTGCTACCCCCTCGCATCCGGCGCCACATTCAACGCATGCAATGTCGCTTCCATAATTTTTTTAAAAATGGGCGTCGTCACCGTCGCTGCATAATAACTTTTTCCCCGCGGATCGCGAATGACGACAGCCACCACAAAACGAGGATGGCTTACCGGCGCAATACCGACAAATGAAGATACATATCGCTGCTCATAACCATGGGGGCCTACTATTTTTGCAGTGCCCGTTTTACCTGCTACTCTGTAATTTAAAATTTTCGCCTTACGCCCTGTACTAAGCTCTTCTTTCCCGCTCTCTTTGGAAACCACTGCTTCTAATACTTCCATCATTTGATTGGCAACCTTATCGCTGATCACGCGCATACCAACTGGTGGCTTGTCCACTCGCAATAATGACAAAGGAATTTTGATCCCATGGTTTGCAAAAATCATATAGGCTTGTGCCAACTGCAATGTGGTCGCAGACATGCCATAACCAAAAGACAACGTGGCAAGCGCAAACGGGTCCCAATGATCGCGATGCAACAATTCTCCAGATCGCTCTCCAGGAAAACCAACACCCGTTATTTCTCCAAATCCAACTTGATGCAGCATCTTCCATAATTGATCCTGCGGCAAGGACAATATCATTTTTGTCGCGCCTACATTACTGGATAGCTGCAAAATTTGTGTAATCGTTAACTGGCCCACATTACTTTCATCATGTACCAGATTATGACCGACTCTCAACCAGCCTGGATAAGTATCAATAATGGTACTAGGTTTATATTTTCCACTCGCAAACGCACTCGCCACACTAAATGCCTTAATCGTTGATCCCGGCTCAAACGTATCTGTCACAGCACGATTACGAAAGGCATCACTTTCTTTGGTAGTACGTTTATTAGGATTAAACGACGGCTGATTGACCATTGCCAATATTTCACCGGTATTCACATCAACCACCACCGCAGAACCTGATTCTGCCAGATTACTTTTGATGCCCGCCATTAACTCACGATAGGCAATATATTGAATACGCCGATCAATACTTAACGTTAAATCATGTCCAGGTTGTTGTTCCGCTATATTGCGCACCGTTGAAATACTACGACCCATACGGTCTTTGATCACTAACGTTTTGCCAGGTTTTCCTGTCAGCCAATCATTATAAGCCAACTCCAATCCTTCTTGCCCACGATCATCCACGTTGGTAAAACCAACAACATGCGCTGCAACTTCCACTTCAGGGTAATAGCGTTTAAAACTTTGCTGCATATAAATACCAGGGATGAGCAACGCTTTAATTTTTTTTGCTATGTCCGGCGATATATCTCGTTTTAAATAAACAAACTCATGACCGCTGTCTTGATACCGATTAAGCAAAGACCGCACAGCCGATATTTTAATACCTAATACCTGACTTAACGATTTGATTTGTTGTGACGTAGGCGAAAATTCTTCCGGATTCATCCAAATAGAAAAAACAGAAGTGCTGATTGCTAAAGGATAACCATCACGATCCGTAATCATGCCGCGAAAAGCAGGCGTCATGACCGTACGTAATACTCGCGCATTGCCTTGGGACTGCAAAAAATGCTGCTTCAATACAGAAAGGTCCAACATACGCAGGACCAGTCCTATTACAATCAAAATCATTAAGCTGATTAATAAATAAAAACGCCAAGCAATGTAGCTGGCAGAGGCGGATTGTTTCATTTTTCTATGGATCCTAAATACTATTTACCATCTACTACTACAACCGCTTTCCCATCCGGCACCACCATATTTAAATGGTCTTCGGCTACATCTTGAATACGCGCTTGCATCGTCAAAGTACTTTTTTCCAATAACAATTGCCCTTGTTGAATACGCAGCTGATCACGGTCCGTATAAGATTGTTCTATCGCCGCATTCAGACCACGCACAGAGTTTGTTACATAAACTAAACTTAAGGCAGAAATTAAAACTGCCGAAATGAGCGCAAAAAGCGAAAGATCAAACCGCGTTAAAAATACCGAAACGACCCAACCCCGTGATAACGCACCTTGATTTAATAACCGTGCTGCTGCATTCATACTAATTTCTCCCCTACTCGTAAAATCGCGCTCCTTGCACGAGGATTCCTTGACATTTCTTGCAAGCTGGGTTTAATTGCACGCCCTAGCTGCTTGAATTCTGGTTGAAAATGAATAAATTTAACTGGCAGCTTTGCCGGAACAAGCTCTGCTTGAGACGGTCCCCGCATAAACTGTTTCACAATACGATCTTCTAATGAATGAAAACTAATAACCAATAAGCGCCCTTTGACTTGCAAGGCCCCTACACTTTGGGCAAGTCCTTGCTTTAAGTCCTCTAATTCATTATTCACCGCAATCCTGATGGCTTGAAAACTACGAGTCGCAGGATGCTTGCCTTTTTCCCATGCAGGAATTGCACCCGAAATTATTTTTGCTAATTGATCTGTTGTCGTAATCGGCTTTTCTTGACGCGCCATGACAATGGCTTTAGCAATACGCCGTGAAAAACGTTCTTCTCCCTGTTCCCACAACACATCAGCCAGTTCCTTTTCAGTCACCGATGCAATCCACGCTGCCGCATCAACGCCCCGTGAATTATCCATACGCATGTCTAACTGCCCTGAACGCATAAAACTAAAACCGCGTTCAGCTTCATCTAATTGCGGTGATGAAACACCTAAGTCAAACAAAATTCCCTGCACTTTGCCATACCATTGCAACTGTCGCAAAACAGTTTCTAACTCTGCAAACGAACCATGATGTATCGTAAAACGCTTATCGTGATCAAAATGGGTTTTTGCATAAGCCACCGCATCCGGATCTTTATCTAATGCTAACAAACGTCCTTGTGCTCCAAGTTGACTCAAAATAGCGCGTGCATGGCCGCCGCGACCGAACGTTGCGTCCACATAGATACCCTCTGGCTGGATGGCCAAATTCTCTAACGTTTCAGCCAATAAAACAGGCTGATGGTCGTTGATGGTTTCTTTCATTCTACACGCCGCCATATAAAAACCTTTTATTACAATGACAATGATTTCACTTCATCGGGCAACAAATCAGAATCCACTACCGCTTCTTCCGTTAACCATTTACCACGACTTTCTTGCCAATGCTTTTCATCCCATAATTCAAATTTTTTGCCCTGTCCCACTAACATCGCTTGTTTTTTTAATCCTGCGTATTCACGCAATAAAGGAGGAAGCAAAATGCGCCCATTATTGTCTAACTCAATCTCGGTTGCATGGCCTATCAGTAAACGCTGGATACGGCGCGCTTGAGGATTAAAACTCGGCAGTTCTGCAAGCTTATTTTCAATCCTTTCCCAAGCTTGAATGGGGTAGAGCAATAAACACCGCTCATCTGTATCAATGGTCATCACCAGCCGCCCGCTGCTTTCTGCTTGCAGGCGATTGCGGTAGCGAGTTGGCATGACAATCCTGCCTTTCGCATCGATGTTGACTCCATTGATCCCTCTAAACATATTGTTCCTTTTATTTCCATTTCAAGATGGTTTGCGGTAAAAATTGCTATTTCTTTTACCATCATTTTTATTATTTGTTAATAAATAATTTACCACGCTCTCCCACAATAAACCACTTTTTCCCACAAAAAATAGAAAAAAAAGCATTAGGTATTTTACTTAACCACCTTAGGGGAGCCGCTTAGCACAGCCTCTCCCGCCCTCGAGCTTAATAAGAAAATTGGACGTAATTGCGGGAGAGGCTGTGCTAAGCAGCAACCAGAGAATAAGTAAAGCCAGTCAATAAGCCGGGTTCTGTCGTGGACAGTCATTCATCTGGGATGTATGTCACCATACACCTCAAGCGATCTACCCGAGCTTTTTATGTGCGGGCCGCACCTAAAAGACATTTTTGCAAATGTCCTTAGAAAGCTCCTATTTGATCTTGCACCGAGCGGGGTTTTCCGTGCCGCAAACTGTTACCAGCTGCGCGGTGCGCTCTTACCGCACCTTTTCACCCTTACCTCTTGCGAGGCGGTCTATTTTCTGTGGCACTTTCCGTAGGTTTACACCTCCCAGGCGTTACCTGGCACTCT
>JAHFSI010000088.1 GCA_023265835.1 Legionellales bacterium | reverse complement strand
CGTAAAAATACGATCAATAGGCCCTATGCGTGCTGATTTTGCTGGAACAAAACTGCCTATATGCGCCAACAAAACAATCAATGCAATTTGACGCATATAGGTGGATTTGCCGCCCATATTCGGGCCTGTGATGATCAACATCCGCTCTGCACGGGCCAGCTTAATATCATTAGGCACGAAAGGAGATGCAGATACCTGTTCTACGACAGGATGTCGTCCTGCGGTAATATGAATTTCCAGCTGATTGGTTAATTCAGGACAACATAAACCTAAACTATCGGCACGTTCAGTTAAATTGGTCAACACGTCCAGCTCTGCTAATGCCAGAGCAGAGGTTTGTAATGCCGGTACATTTTCACCTAGGACATCAAGCAAGGCATCATACAACATTTTTTCACGCGCTAACGCATTATCACGGCTGCTTAACGCCTTGTCCTCATACGCTTTTAATTCAGGTGTAATAAATCGTTCGGTATTTTTCAATGTTTGCCGGCGCACATAATCTGCCGGTGCTTGGGCTGCTTGCAGCCTGCTTATTTCAATATAAAAACCATGCACACGGTTATAACCGACTTTTAATGTAGAAAGCCCTGTGCGATTTTTTTCGCGTTTTTCCATTTCAATTAAATAATCACCTGCATTTTCACTCAGCGAAAGCAATTCATCTAACTCCGCATCATAACCTGCTGCAATCACACCGCCTTCACGAATAGTGACCGGTGGATTTTCTACAATAGCTTTCATGAGCAATGCGTGTAATTCAGGATGTTCTGCAATTTGCTGCGCTAATTCATTAAGCAAGGGTGAAACACAATCACGCAAACGCTGTTGCAATACCGGCAATACACCTAATGTATGCCGTAATTCCATTAAATCACGCGGACGTGCTGTTTTGAGCGCAATACGCGCTGCAATACGTTCAATATCACCGACACTGCGTAAAATAGCTTGTAAAGCCAGATAATGACGGTCTTGCAGCAAGGTCTTAATGCTTTGTTGACGTGAACGTAAAATAGCGTGGTCTCTCAAGGGACGTTGCAGCCAGCGTTTTAATAAACGACTTCCCATCACCGTAGACGTATGATCAAATACCGCAGCCAATGTATTATCCGGGCCTCCGGACAAATTAGAAATTAATTCCAGATTACGACGAGTGCATGCATCCAAAATAACGCTCTCATCCCGTCGTTCCACATGAATGGCACGCACATGCGCTAATTGTCCACGCTGCATGATTTTCGCATATTGTAATAAACAACCTGCTGCTGAAAGTGCAACACCCATTTCCAAACAATCAAACCCAGCGAGATCATGCGTTTGCATTTGGTCAGTCAATAATCGCAGCGCAGTTTCAATTTCAAATTCCCATGGCGGACGACAACGCACATTTTTCGGCGTGATGGAAAGTGTCCATTCTTCACTTATTAATAATTCTGCTGGCTTTAAGCGTTCTAATTCACTTTGCAACGCTTCTTGGCCTCGAATTTCCAGTAAATTAAAACGACCGCTGCTCATGTCTAACGTCGCAATACCAAATCGATCACCCATAGCGTGCACAGCCGCTAATAAGTTATCTTGGTTTGCTTCTAAAAAAGCAGCATCACTCACTGTCCCCGGCGTCAACACCCGCATAACTTGACGCTCAACCGGCCCCACACTCGTTTTGGGATCGCCGACTTGTTCACAGATAGCAACTGACAATCCTTGCCTGATCAGTTTCGCAATATAGGATTCTGCTGCATGAAAAGGCACACCTGCCATAGGAATAGGTTTTCCAGCGGATTGGCCGCGTGCAGTCAAGGTAATATCCAACAAACGTGCTACTTTTTCTGCATCAGCAAAAAATAATTCGTAAAAATCACCCATGCGATAAAACAACAACGTATCGGGATAGTCGGCCTTGATCCGCAGATATTGCTGCATCATTGGCGTATGCTGTTTGAGTATTTCGGATTGTTCCAACATAATGAAATTCTCTGAAAAAGCGGCGTTTCTATTAGTTTAGCGCCATCGTGAACGGTCACTAAAAAGTTAATATCTTCACCACTTCTCCCGGCGACGTAAATCCCGTAAATTGTTTAATAATTTGTTTGTTAGCGTTAAAAATAACAACTGTAGGAAACCCAGTAATTTGATACTGCTGTAAAACATCAGCATCTTTTTCTACGTCCAACCGAACTGGCACATAACCCGCATTAATAACTTGTATGACCTCCGCATCACGAAAAGTGACAGCGTTCATGAGCTGACAAAACCGACACCAATCCGCTTTAACATACACCAAGACCCGCAGTTTTTTTGCTTTCGCCTCTGCAAAAGCTTTATTTGACCAACCCTGCCATTGAATACTCGCACCCGGTGTCGGCACACCAGTGTCCATGGCCGCATAACAAGTTGCATTAAAAAGAAACATATAACATAACAATAAAAGACTGAACTGATATATTCTCTGTGTCATTACAAACTCCTTCTGGTTTCAAGTGCATTACATTATTATATGCCCATGATAACTTTGATAGAACAACTTGCACATCAGGTCGGCGAACAATTTAAAAGCCACGGCCTAAAGTTAATTACCGCTGAATCTTGCACGGGCGGCGGGCTTGCCTATGCGATTACTAGCATACCAGGTTCGTCTATTTGGTTTGATCGCGGATTAGTGACTTATAGTAATCGTTCTAAAGAAGAACTGCTAGGCGTCAATCCAGAGACATTGGCTGCATTTGGCAGTGTCAGTGCCGAGGTAGCGCAAGAAATGGCGGAAGGAGCATTGCACCATGGTCCAGCACAAATCAGCATTGCATTAACAGGCATCGCAGGGCCTGATGGTGGAACATTAGATAAACCTGTGGGAACAGTCTGGATTGCTTGCGCAAGTAAAACAGCCGCTACGCAAGTTACGCATTACCTTTTCACAGGTGAGCGTGCTTTGGTACGAGAAAAATCTATTGAAACGGCTTTGCAAATTTTATCTAGTCGGTTACAACAATTTTAGAGTTATAAATGCCATGAAGTTTGCCGTTTAGTACCGTGCTTACAGCTTATTTCATATCGCTGTGTAGTTGAGCAACAGCTTGCCTAGATAAACCCGTAAACAAAATAATCTCATCAACTGGCTTATTTGCTTTCAGCATATTGATTGCTATTTTTTCTATCCCTCTTGCCTCACCCTCTGCAAAACCTTTAGCTCTGCCTTCAATATATTTATCAATCATCAACGTTTTTTCACGCCTGACCTGATCCCAATAGCCTTCATAGATATCTAATTCCCCTTCCGTATAAGCAGCCTCTTCAGCCAGTTGAATCGCTTCTGCTATCTCTGGGACTTCTAAAAGTTCATGAGATACTGCTTTGGTTTTTTCATCAATTTCACGCAAAAACCGCAGCCATAACAATCTTAGTTTCCTGTCATTTAAAAAACTCATCAATAAATGGGGATGATCGCCAAATATTTTTTTAAATACGACATCCGCTTTGGGATCAAGATAGCGTGACATGATTTTGGTTCTTCCTATATTTTTGCTAATTTCATTATGATGGGCATTATACTATACCTGCACCCCAATAGAACCATTAAAAACTCAGTTTAATCTATGTTAATCCTAGAAACTATTTGCAAAATAAGTTGGCGAACAGTCAATAGCGTCAACTTAACATTATTTTTGAATAATGAATGATGTTTACCCCCCCCTTCCTGACCTTCCCCCTGAGGGGGAAGGAATGTTCTAACCAGTGCTGCTAGATGCTTTCCTTCCCCCTCAGGGGCAGCGCTGGTTAAAATTATTTAAGTATTAATTTTCAATGGGTTGATTCATCTCATCGGGCCTCTGAATGGAAAATACACAAATGAGGTCTATACTTTTTTTACAAAGAAAACAGTTTAACGAAGAGAGGTGGCTACCATGGGTACTCTAAAACCAACAGCGCTGAATCCAGAGGAAGAGGAATCAACGATAAGAGCAGATGCGATAATTTTCATGTCAAAAGTTAAGTTGCTTCAGCAGAGCGAGGTCGTGGAAACTGTAGAGGAATCTGATGTGAGTATTGCTAGGGCAATTTGTGTATTAGGTAATTGCAAGATGCTCACAAAAGAAAGTTACAGTGCGATCCTTGATACGCCGACTGACAAGGACGCTGTTGCAATCGCCCACAATATCGTAGATGGTCTTGAAAACTTAAAAAAACTAGAAAAATATGGAATGAACACAGAGGAAAATAGAAAAGCTGTGAGTAGCGCAGGCGAGAATGCTGTTCAAACTTCTCTTAAGCTTTGGCTAGAAGCAGCAAACGAAATTATGGCTGATGTTCGTGCACAGAAAGGGCATCCGCTGACTAGTGCTTATTCCACAGCAGGGTCACGAGCTGCTGCAAGATCATTAATAGAAGGAACTAAAAAAGAACTAGAAGCGGTGACTCAATCTCTACACAAACCTGAAGCTGTAAAAGCTCCGTCACCGAAGAAGAAATGATAGGCTTTTAAAATTAACCTTAAAAAGGGAAGGTGGCTGTCATGGGTAGTGACCGCGATGATCTTCAAAAACGGAAACCGTTAGCGCTTTTAAATATGGACACCACGCTATTGCTTAAAGATGACCTGGTCAATACATCCTTGATCAAAGCGTTAAAGAACCAAGATATTCAGGATGTCTGTTTATTAACTGATTTGTCAGCTGAAGATATGTTGGGCGAGGATAGCGAAAAAAATAAAGCGCGCTATGCGAAAATAAAAAAATTGTTAGAAGATAATGATTTTGTTGTACGCGCTGTTGTTACGCCGATTGATCCTATTTATGAGAATGGCAAAGGGCTGGGCAATGCTTGGGACGATTATCTGGAACCAAGCGATGCTGAAGAAAGGAATGCGATAACAAATCAAAGCATCCTATGGCATTGGGCCTATCATGATATCTTGATGAAGTTGGTGGATGCTGCAATACAAGGCAGTCTTACGCAAGTAATATTGGAGGATGATATCATTCCAAGTCTTTTTAAGATTAATAAAGAAATATTCCAATTATTAGAAAAAAACAATGAAAATCCGAAGTTATTATCAAAAAAGCAAGTCCTTGGGCTTACAAATATGATTAACTGGTATGCAAAGATAATAACAGCCCTCCAAGAAAAATCAGGTCAGCTTCCTTATGAAGGACAACTACTAAGCGGACCTAGCGCATTGGATCTTATTAAAGATGTAGCAAATCTTACGGAATTATCATGGATTGAGGAGATTTATAATTTACTCACCAGAGGGGAAAGTTTAGCCTTTTGGAATAGAAAAAGCAGCATGTATGCCTGCGCAGTACAATCTGCTCTTTTAGAAGATGATTTTGATCGATTTATTCTTTTAGATACTGATAGCAATTATTTAAAAAATATGGCGGGATTGCATCCAGCATTGTCTGATAACCCACTGACTACTATTACAATTCATCCAGGATTAGCCAATCGCGATAATACTTATCGAGATCAACTTTCTAAAAAGAGTGAAGAAGTATACGATGATAGAGAACAAGTTGAACCCATTCCAAAGAAGGACACTAAGTTATCTGCAAATTTACTTTCAAGGTATTATGAAATACTATGCAACGCTCTAGCTCACTTGTATTATCAGCTGCGTGCAAAGCCAGACACAAAAAAATTATTTTTTGATAGAAACGAACTACAAAACGTGAACACTCCTGAAAAAACCCCCAATTCCGCTACTCCCCAAAAATCCTCAAAAAAATAAATAACTTTCTAAATTTCCGATTGCATTCCCTTTCAGGCTCCTTATAATGAGGAAATAAGCTTCCCCCCGCCGCTCCTATATTTTTTAACCTTTCACTATGAGGTCACTATGTCATCTATCGATGAAAACCGAAAAAAAGCCCTAAGCGCTGCTCTCACCCAAATTGAACGCCAATTTGGCAAAGGTTCTGTCATGCGGTTAGGTGATGCGCCTGAAGTGCGGGACGTTGAAGCTATTTCAACCGGCTCGCTGGCGTTGGATATTGCTTTGGGCATTGGCGGATTGCCTCGCGGCCGTATTGTAGAAATTTACGGGCCTGAATCATCCGGTAAAACTACCCTGACATTACAGGTGATCGCATCCTGTCAACGCAAAGGCGGGACGGCAGCCTTTGTAGATGCAGAACATGCACTTGATCCCGCTTATGCCAAGCGTTTGGGCGTCAATGTGGATGAGTTGCTTATTTCACAACCAGACACTGGCGAGCAAGCGTTAGAAATTACCGATATGCTTGTTCGTTCGGGTGGCGTGGATGTGGTTGTTGTGGATTCAGTCGCAGCCCTCACCCCTAAAGCGGAGATTGAAGGCGAAATGGGCGATCAACATATGGGACTACAAGCCCGTTTGATGTCTCAAGCATTACGCAAACTCACTGCCAACATCAAACGTTCTAATACCTTAGTGGTCTTTATTAACCAAATTCGCATGAAAATCGGCGTAATGTTTGGTAATCCAGAAACCACCACTGGCGGCAATGCGTTGAAATTTTATGCTTCCGTCCGGTTGGACATTCGTCGTATCGGCAGTGTTAAAAATGGTGAAGAAGTGATTGGCAGCGAGACCCGTGTCAAAGTGGTCAAAAACAAAGTGGCACCCCCATTCAGGCAAGCAGAATTTGAAATTCTTTATAATGAAGGCATCTCGCGTGAAGGAGAAATGCTGGAATTAGGTGTGACACATAACTTGGTAGACAAAGCGGGTTCCTGGTTCAGCTACAAAGGCCAACGCATTGGGCAAGGAAAAGACAATGCACGCACTTTCTTAAAAGAGCATCCTGAAGTGGCCCAAGAGCTGGAAGCTAAGCTGCGAGGAAAATTATTGACATCATCAGCACCTGCTGCTGAGAAGGCAGAAGTAGAAGAGGAAGCAGAGGAGGCTGTCTGAGTCATAGCAGTCATGGAGTTAGCGGTTATTAATCAGCAATTGCTTAGAAAGTTCCCTCTCCCGCCCTAGGGATTAATTAGAAAACGAATTTTGAGTGCGGGAGAGGGTTAGGGTGAGGGAAAATGGAAGCATAAATTAGCAATAGCGTAAAAAATGTGAGCGTTAAAAATGAGTTAGGTGAAAATGTAGTTTGCCCTCTCCCGCAATCAAGATCCGTATTTTTGTATGAACCGTTGGCGGGAGAGGGAACTTTCTAAGCCATTTCTGATTAATAAACGTTAAATTCAATGCAATTGCCGTGTTTCTGGAAGAGGCTGTCCTAAGCAGCCATTTACTCTAAATTCAGTATAATTGCCTTGATGAGATGCCAAAATGTATGAGTTATCTATTCGCAGGACCCTAGTCAAACGCGCCGCCTTCTCATTGCTGGCACGTCGTGATCACTCTCTATATGAATTGTCTCGTAAGCTCCAGCGCAAGGCATTTGACCCCACAGACATTGATACTGTGCTGGCCGCCCTATGCCAAGAAGGCCTATTGAATGACCAGCGTTTTACGGAAAACTACATCCATTCCAGACGCGCGAAAGGTTATGGCCCGTTACGCATTCAGGCAGAACTCATAGCACGCGGTATCGCACAAGATTTAATTGAACATCAGCTTAAGATCATTGATAATGCGTGGCTTGAAGCTGTACGTAAAACATGGCAAAAACGCTTTAAAAACCGCTTGCCGCAAGACGGAAAATCCCGTGCCCAGCAGATGCGTTTTTTATATTATCGTGGCTTTACGTCCGAGCAAATTAAACAACTATTCCATAGTGATGATTAAATGGTAGCAAAAAAACGAGCGGTCCCCTTAAGTTCTAATGAACTACGCAGTCTTTTTTTGGCGTATTTTCGTGATAGCGGTCATGAAATCGTGCCCAGCAGCCCATTGGTTCCTGGCAATGATTCCACTTTATTATTTACCAATGCGGGCATGGTACAGTTTAAAGATGTCTTTTTGGGCAAAGAAGAACGTGCTTATCAACGCGCAGCCTCTTCACAACGCTGTGTACGCGCCGGCGGCAAACACAATGACCTGGAAAACGTCGGTTACACCGCACGTCATCATACGTTTTTTGAGATGTTGGGCAATTTTAGTTTCGGCAATTATTTTAAACGCGAAGCCATTCAGTATGCCTGGACGTTTTTGACTGAAATAGTACAGTTGCCGCCCGAAAAATTATGGGTCACCGTTTATAAAGACGATAAAGAAGCCGAAGCCATTTGGCTCAACGAAATAAAAATTAATCCTAAGCAATTCGGCCGCTGCGGTGAAGACAGTAATTTCTGGTCCATGGGTGCAACAGGCCCCTGCGGCCCTTGCACAGAGATTTTTTATGACCACGGCCCAACCATTGCCGGCGGCCCGCCTGGCAGCCCTGATGAAGACGGTGATCGTTATGTCGAAATTTGGAACCTCGTTTTCATGCAGTATGACCGCGCTGCCGATGGCACACTCTCCCCTTTACCTAAACCTTCTGTAGACACCGGCATGGGGCTGGAACGTCTCGCTGCCGTCATGCAAGGCGTGCATAGTAATTATGATACGGATGTGTTCCAAAAACTCATCAAAGCCATCGCATCATTATCGGGAACACAAGATTTAACTCACGCATCACTGCGCGTCATTGCCGACCACGTCCGCTCTTCTGCTTTTTTAATCACCGATGGCGTGTTCCCTTCCAATGAAGGCCGCGGATATGTATTACGCCGCATTATTCGGCGCGCTTTACGCCATGGCAGCAAGTTAGGCTTGACCGGACCCTTCTTTTATAAATTAGTGGCTCCATTAGTAGATGAAATGGGCGAGGCCTATC
>JAHFSI010000146.1 GCA_023265835.1 Legionellales bacterium | reverse complement strand
CAGTACGATCACTTAAACCGTTTGGTCTTTGCCAGCAGCAGCCGGTATGGCGCAGAGAATTTTGTCTATAATGCCGTCGGCAACCTTCGCGAGAAAGACTCGCATCTTTATCAGTACGGCGGGGCAGCCGGCCCGCACGCGGTGACGTCGATTGACGCAAGCCCGATTGCCTACGACGCCGACGGGAACTTAACCAACCGCGTCAAGAATGGCGCGGCCATTGAGTACCGTTACGACGCGGAGAACCGTCTGACGCAAGTCTTGCGCGACGGGCAGACGCGCGGGCAGTACGCTTACGATGATACAGGCAGCAGGATCAAAAAGACGGCGGCGGGCGTCACGTCGCGTTTTATCGGATCACTTTACGAGGTCAACGGCGCGGACCGCACGGGTTACGTCTTTGCCGGCGGCGTACGCGTGGCAGCAATTACCAACGGCGCGATTCGTTTTTACCACGCCGATCACTTAGGCGGCGCTAATGTCACGACCGACGCTCTTGGCAGTAAGCTTGAAGTTGCCGAGTACAAACCCTACGGTGAATTCAGCCGTCACGATCAATTAAATCTTCCGCAGAACAAAGCCCGCCACTACTTCACCGGACAATATCTTGATGAAGAAGAGGAGTTGTATTATTATGGAGCCCGCTATTACGACCCGTTCATTGGAAGATTCATAACGCCGGACACAGTTGTGCCCGCTCTCAGTAACCCGCAAACACTGAATCGATACGCTTATGTATTAAATAATCCAGTCAATCGGGTTGATCCATCAGGGCACCAGTCTTCCTTAGCGATGGCAGATAGGGAGGCGTTGAGGAATGCAGGTAATAGTTTAGCTGCGTTTGCAAAAGGGGCGTTTAATGCCATAGATAATGTAATTAATGGTGTTAAAGGGGCGATTCCGGGTGGGTTCAAAACATTTCTTTCTGGAAGCCCCGAGAAATTTAATTATGCATTTGATCAGCATGTTGTTAATGGTTTTAATATAGCGGCGTTTCTAGAGGGTGGGTTAGGATCTTTAAGAAGTTTATCGTCATCGGCAAAATTAGGGACAGAAACTTTTTATCGGACTATGAGCGAATCTCATTACGAACAGTTATTGTCAACTGGCAATCTTTCAGCGTCAGTAGAAACTTTCTTATCACCCAACTTACAGTATGCCCAGCAATTCAGTGGCATCACCACTCAGTTAACTGTTAATGCAGGAACTACAAATTCTTTATTTGGAATTGGAGTGCGTAATGCAGGGTTGAGTATTGAACCATTCGGGAGTCTTCCGATCGTTCAAAAGGCTTGGACTTCCAGCAATGCTTTCTTTAAGTTGGAAGGAGATTTTGTTAATATCGGTTTGGGAAAAGGTAAGGCTTTAGACATTTTTAATAGTAATCTTTTAGATTTTACTAAGATATCCAAATGACACCTGAACAACGAAAACTTAGTCAGAGTTTGATTGTTTCCCCTCTAGTAGGGGGTAGACAAATTTCCAAAGAAGCATTTCTACGACAATTTCCTTCTGCTGTAGATGAAAAAATGTTGTCGTTCGCTTTACTTGAAAAATCCTATCGAGATCGAAATGCGGAAGATTTGCAATGTGCACTGATAATTGGATATGCATTTGGTTTTTCATCTAAGCACGAAGATATTCTGTGCCTTCTCATTAGTGCTGATTGGCATTTTAGTCATGAGGATATTGTGTCTGCATTGGTGAATATGCATTCGCCTAAATCAATTGATGCTTTGTATCAGGCAACGCAATGGATACCCGCTTATCTTGATTTCGATGAAAGTCGGGCCCTTGCAGTAAAAGCAATCTGGGCGCTTGGTGGAATTGCAGGTGTAGCAGCAGAGCATAAGCTAATTAAAATTTCTAAATCAAGTGACTCTATTTTGCGGGAAAATGCTGAGAACCAGCTTCAACGACGGAAAAGTAAGTTATTGTGAAAAAATTAAAGAAACCGGTCAATTATAATCTTTGATCTTCTAAATAATTCCGGGGACAGGATACTTAATTGCTCTCATTAAACAAACGATGTTTAATATAAAAATATAAAGGAAGACTAAGTTTTATGAAAACATTCTTATTCGCGATATTTTTAAATGTTCTTATATTTGGAAATGCCTATTCTATAAGAAATAGAGAACGAAATAGAGAATATATTTAAAGTCGCGATTTGTAAAGAGCTATAGTATTATATTCAAATAATATAGGCATAAATTGCCATACAATTTTGTAAAAATAATGTGTGTGTTTGAGGTCAAATGAGTAACGTTTATAAAATATTTCAAAATGGCTCTATGTGGCTTAGGGCTGATTTTCATCTGCATACCCGTGCTGACAAAGAATTTGTTTGGCAAGGTGAAGATACGCAGTTTGTGAATAACTATATCCAGAAATTAAAAGAAAAAGATATCAGAATTGGCGTGATCTCCAATCACAATAAATTTGATTTAAATGAATTTAAAGCCCTTAGGAAAAAAGCCAGAAGTGAAGAGATTTTTCTTCTACCTGCCGTTGAACTTTCTGTAAATGACGGTGAAAATGGAATCCATGTGATTATTGTGTTTAATGAGGAGTGGATTACTGACGGGGATTATATTAATCAATTTCTAAATGTAACTTTTACTGGAAAAACACCGGATCAATATGAACGTGAAAATGGCCGTTCAAATGACAGTCTCATTGAAACCATAAAGAAGCTCGAACAATACCATAAAGATTTTTTTGTTATTTTTGCACACGTCGAGCAAAAAAGTGGATTGTGGAGTGAGCTTGGTGGTGGAC
>JAHFSI010000145.1 GCA_023265835.1 Legionellales bacterium | reverse complement strand
ACTTGAAAATCATCAGAAGGCTCATTGATCAAGATATATACTATTAGTTCTGAACAATAGTTTTGATCAAGAGGAGCCATATATGAAATTATACGCTGGAATTGATTTGCATTCGAATAATTCGTACGTCGTGATATTAGATGAAACAGATAGAGTGATTTATCAGAAAAGATTGTCCAATGATGCGAACCTGATTCTCAAGGTATTTGAACCTTACCAAGAACAGATAGTTGGCATTGTTGTGGAATCCACATATAACTGGTATTGGTTGGTCGATCAATTAATGTTGAAGAGCTATAAGGTTCATTTGGCGAACGTAGCCGGCATTCAAACTTATAATGGGTTGAAAAACACAAATGATAAAACAGATGCAATGTGGCTTGCGAAATTATTACGCCTGGGATTATTGGCTGAGGGACATATTTACTGCAAGGAAAAACGGGGGCTGCGTGAGCTACTCAGACGTCGACTGATCTTGGTTCGTCAGCAGACGATGTCTGTTCTAGGTATACAGGCGATGGTAACGCGCTATGAAAACGTAAAGATTAGTGCAGTAAAAATCAAAGGCTGTAAAAAAAACCCAGAAGAAATATTAAAATACATCAATGACAATAATGTTAAAATAGCAGCGAAATCCCAATTAAAAGTATTGCATTGTGTGGTTGAGCAAATTGAATTGCTAGAAACGAATATTCTGAAACAAATAAAAGATATGACGGATTTTGTCGCGTTACAAAAAATTCCTGGAATTGGGATTATTTTAGCAATGACAATTTTGCTTGAAACGGGTGATATTAAAAGATTTGATCAAGTTGGCAATTACAGCTCCTATTGTCGTTGCGTAGAAAGCAAGCGTGTTAGTAATGGTAAAAAGAAAGGTGAAAGCAATCGAAAAAATGGCAATGTTTATTTGGGTTGGGCATTTGTTGAGGCAGCAAATTATGCGATTCGATACTACGAACCAATTAAAAAATATTATCAACGAAAATTAACAAAAACGAAGCGAGTGGTTGCAATAAAAACAATCGCTAATAAATTATCAAAAGTAACTTATTTTATTTTGCGAGACGGAGTAGAATTTACAATGGAGAAACTATTTTTTTGATAGATGGTTTGGGTTGGGGTTAATATAACCCGTGCGATAGCTGAAGAAAAATCATGAACTTGAATGGTTATTGATTCCAACCCGCTTTTTTCTGTAAGTGATGTTGTGGTAAATTGGATTCGCCTATGCCGTTAGCCTACATAAAAGCTGGCGATCTCATTTTGAGATGAGCCCTGATTTTGTACGTAAAAATGTACATTACTTTTGGAGGCGGCATGGCACTGATAGTTTTCTGGGGCAACAAAGTTGCCAAGGGCACGTCAAGTCAAACTTTATCTGTTTGAGACGACGCCTCAATCCCTATGGGTGCTTGAAGCGACTCCATTTTATGAGAGTCAAAATCAGCTAAAGAAAACGAAAGGTGCGGATTGCCATAAACAAAACAACAGAAAAATTAATAAAAATGTTGTGTACGGATGCACGTTTTTTATTGTTTATAACGGGCACGGACTTTTATTGTGTATTGACAAGTGGTCTTCTAATGGGTGCTATCGCGCGTGCTTCTGAAACCTCGCTTACCTCAATTTAACATTTGGAACAATTTATGAACCTACATGAATACCAAGCAAAAAATTTATTAAGAAAATACGGCGTTGCAGTGGGCGAAGGTGAGGTCATATCAAACATCGATGAAATTCCCGGCGTTTTGTCGCGATTAGGTGGCGGCGCTTGGATGGTGAAAGCACAAGTGCATGCCGGTGGTCGCGGAAAAGCGGGCGGCGTGAAATATGTGACGAGCAAAGATGAGGTCGTCGCACTGTCGAGAAAATTATTAGGCACCCGTTTGGTCACTTTTCAAACTGATGAGCATGGTCAACCGGTTAATCAAATTTTTATCGCAAAACCGTGCGATATCGATTGTGAATTATATTTAAGTGCGGTGGTTGATCGTTCAACACAATCCATTGTTTTTATGGCGTCGACGGAAGGCGGTGTAGAAATTGAAGAAGTAGCGCATAAAACACCGGAGAAAATAAGTAAAGTAGTGGTGAGTCCGATTGTGGGCTTACAACCGTTTCAATGCCGCGATGTGTTTTTTAAACTCGGTTTGCAAATCGGTTTCATGGGTGAATTCACCAAATTAATGACCGGTTTGTACCATGCATTTGTGGCGAATGACATGAGCATGTTGGAAATTAATCCACTCGTTGTGACCAAGGAAAATAAATTACAATGTTTAGATGCGAAAATCATTATCGATGACAATGCCTTATTTCGTCATCCGGCTTTGCGGGAAATGCGCGATACCACGCAAGAAGATGCGCGTGAGTCTCATGCACAACAATGGGAATTAAATTACGTTGCGTTGGATGGTGATATTGGTTGTATGGTGAATGGCGCGGGCCTTGCGATGGCAACAATGGATATGATTAAACTGCAAGGCGGAAATCCAGCAAACTTTTTGGATGTCGGCGGCGGCGCTACCAAAGAGCGTGTCACCGAAGCCTTTAAAATCATCACTACCGATAAAAACGTGAAGGGAATTTTTGTTAATATTTTCGGCGGGATTGTGCGTTGCGACATGATTGCAGAAGGTATTATTGCAGCAGTTGCGGACGTGGGTGTGAATGTCCCTGTCGTTGTGCGACTAGAAGGAAATAATGCGGAATTAGGCGCGAAAAAATTAGCAGAGAGCGGATTAAATATTAAACCTGCCGCTGGATTTACTGAAGGTGCGCAATTGATTGTGCAGCTTGTTCGCCAGTAGAGGCGCAAGGTATCGTCATT
>JAHFSI010000144.1 GCA_023265835.1 Legionellales bacterium | reverse complement strand
GATTAGCCTCTTCAGCACATTTCAATGTATCACTGCTATTCATTTGTTTATCCTTTTTTTGTAGTTAATAAAAATGCCCGCTATCCCTTTCAGCATAGCGAGCGTTTGTTTTAATTTAATATTGATCTGACAAGTACCCATACAACCATCGCGCTTCTTGTATCATATCACTAAAGCCCAAAGATAATTATTCATCGTATCAAGGCCAATTAGTTTCTGAATCGACAATTGTTGCTATCACAGCCAATGCTTCTGCTTGACAAAGACAGCGATTAATAGTTGCAGAAAGTTGTTGTTTACTGAGTCCTGTTTTTAAAAGGTAAATGTCATTTGGTAAAACGTGAGATGCACCATTCATAGAGTGGTTCCTTTACGTAGGCTTTGATTTCGCCTCTGATAATTATAGGCGGCCGGGTGGCTCAAAGCCGCGTAAAGACGGCGGACATATTCCCCTTGCAGGTATTGTATTAGCCCACACCCGACCTTTAAACAAACGAGCATAAAAAAACCGCTTAACTGTCGGGTGCGGTTATCCGCTTTACGAGTTAGATATCTTAAACGTAAGACAACAATAAAAAAATTAATTTTTGTGAAATTAGACAATCTCTTTTTTCTTGCTCTGCTTTTGTGTTTGCTCCAAATAATTCTGCTTAGTTGTTATTTTTTTCCCTGTTCTTCTCTCTAAATCTTTTCTAGCATTCCCAGCTACTTCACCACCTGAGCGCGCAGCAGAACGATTCTCTTCAAATCCTTGCGCGCGATCTCTGTGGTAGATGCTTCGCCCAGCATAGTAAAAATCAGCTCAAGATCGGTCATATGATCACGTAAATTTTCACGCTCCAACCCTTTAAGAGCTTTATACTCTGATGGTGTAAGCCCAAACGTTGCCTTTGAAATCTCGGCGGTTAAAATAGCATACTCGGGCTGTCCACCCACGTTACGGTTTTTCCACTCATCCGTTAGCTCTTCACGGATTTGGATACCGCGCATTCTTTTTTCAATCCATGCATCGTCAT
Organism: Legionellales bacterium; assembly: GCA_023265835.1. GTDB lineage: Bacteria > Pseudomonadota > Gammaproteobacteria > DSM-16500 > DSM-16500 > UBA4722. The sequence continues at coordinate 1,822 of JAHFSI010000144.1, read as the reverse complement.
AGCCTTTGGCTTTGTATATTTCACGCGCACGCTGGGAAGCCAGCTCAGGGTCTTCAATTTCTTGCACGCGCTCGTAACCCACTTTGGCTAACCAGCGTTTGAATGGTTCTGCTTTTGGGGAAGGTATTGATTGAATAATACGAAATATACCTTCCGTATTTGCACAATCAGTCTCTCTCATTTTTCCGTCGGGAGCTTCTAGTTTCAACTGTCGACAAAATGTCGACAGTTCCCAAGCTTCTTCATCTTTTACTCTTGTTTTCATTTTGTACCAATAATCCCTAGGATTAGAACTATCCGTTAACGCTTGAATGACATCAACCACAGAAAACCACCAAGCCTCTTCATGGAAAATTCTGCGTATTTTTCGGTCATTAAAAACTATAATATGGTTTTCTGGTAACATTTTTTTGCTCATAAATAAGGCCCCTTATTTTTAATAATCTTAAGAAAAACTCTGGTTCTTTGCAGCTAAGGTTCCACCTTGCTTTAAAAAGATAATGGATTCTTCCTTGACGCCCATGCACCGCAATAAGTAATCTGTCACCTGCTGCATAGGCTTCCTTAGACGCTCAACATCAATAATTAAATAACCTGATGTCACGTCATTATTCATTTTATGATTGAGTAAACGCTTGAGGGCATAGGCCGAGATATCGAGGCTTTCTGCAGTGGTGATAAATGTTCTGCGGAGGTCATGGGTGGTAAATTCAATGCCCGATAACTTTATCACATTGAGCAGAGCTTTGCGAGGCTCTTGTAAATAACCCGTATTACTTTTAGCTGGAAAAACAAATTCTCCTTGCGTTGTTTTTCTACGTCGCATAAATATGTCGTAAATAAAATCAGACATGGGCAATGTATGGGAATCTCTATTTTTTGTATCGCGCAAAGTGAATGTTCTGGCTTTTAAGTCAGAGCTGACAGTTACCATTAATCATTTGCCTTCGCATCCCAAAAGACAATATGTTCATGCTTAATCGTCTTGCCTAAGTGTTCCAGTGCCGAATTAATTTTGTTTTTGCTGTCAAAAAATTCGATAACAAGAGGTAGGTTTAATGAGAGATCAATTAACGACGCTGTATGATTTCCGCTTTCACCAAAACCACTAATCGCCCTGAAAACACTTATCCCACGAATTTTCGCTTCATTTTTTAAGTAATTGACCACAGTATTAAGCAGGTTCTCTGATTCCATCACATAAACTCTAACGAAAGTAACATCCATTGTTTTCATAATTGTCTTCCTCCTAAGACTCCAAGCCATGCGGCAAAAATACATAAAAAGATACTAAAAAATATATTTAAAAATCCACTCAACCATGCGCTGTTTTCAAAAAGATTAAGGGTTTCAATTGAAAAGGACGAGAACGTTGTGTACCCCCCTAAGAGGCCAATGAGCAAAAATGAACGTAACTGTAGGCTGGCTCCGGCAAAGCGTTCGGTAAGTAACACAAACAAAAGGCCCATTAAAAAACATCCGCTGGTATTAACCACAAGTGTTCCGTAAGGAAATTGTCGATTTGTCATCCAATAAATGATATTAGATACCCAGTATCGCAAGACGCCGCCAATGCCGGCGCCTAAAAAAATTAATACTATATTTGTCATTTCAAAATTCCATTTATGCAATGGGGTCAGGCCTGTATAATTGTACATTCACGTTTATAGCTTAGCTGCAAAAAATAGGAAGTGCAACTATACAGGCCTGATAATCATCTAGCCGAACTCCTCCAACAACGATTAATCTAACGGTGATATTGACGTTAACTTAATCTGAAGGAGTTCTTATGCAACTATATGCAGGAATTGATTTACATTCA
>JAHFSI010000143.1 GCA_023265835.1 Legionellales bacterium | reverse complement strand
GTTCTCGATAACTTAAACATACACACTGGAGCTGCTCTTTATGAGTAAGTATTCGGCCAGCCACGTTATTGACAAACCCCATTTTTCAAGACTATTTTAAAATTTCGAGCCAAGGGGTATAGAAAAATATCCTTCACAGGCACGCTTTGCACACCAAACGGCCCCAGTTTACCCCGTCCTTTTGTACGACCGACATGTATCCAATTTGCAGCTCGATAACAGGTACCTGCAAATCGCCCTGACTCAACAAACGTTTCCATAAGAACCGGTTGAATCTTATAACGACTGAACCAATCAATAGGCAGTTGACGCGCTATCATTGCAAGAATTTTTGATGCCAAGTTTTTTGACTGCACCCAGGGTAAAATTAAGAATCGTGCATTGTTTACAATCAAAGGCAACCCTCGGCGACGTTGATCATGATCCCATCCAATAAAGGTATCACGTGGAGCAACTTGCCAAGCAGAAGCACCAAATCCTAATAGGGCAATAACTTGGCCTTCCATGATAACGAAATAACGTAATTGTGCGCCCGGTAACGGCGTGTACCCAAGATAGTGATAACGTTGAATGTACTCATTCCATAATCGTGAATCTTTGGATGTAACGAGGCATAGTTGTAATGCACCCAGCTGATGCACAGGACCGTTTATGATTGATTGAGGCGCACTTGCGCTAGTCTCTGGTGGTTTAGAGCGCTGACTAATCTTAGTTGTACGTGGTGCTGGCAATTTGATAAGACCATCTTCTTGCATGCGCAACATCGCCACACGGCAAGACATCTCTTTCAGACCGCCATCGGCTTTATACCATGATAGTATTCGGCAAACATCCCGTGAAAGGTCGGAACGATTTTTTGATGGATTACGCTCAATCAATTCGATAATTTGTGTTTGTTCCTGCACACTGAAATCGCGTCCGCAGTAACGCTTCACGATGTATTGCCGTCAGGTGGTTTAGTTAATTGGAGTAATCGTGCTTCACTCATTTCCCATGGTAAAAATTCGCTCAAGTCGTCTGGTGGTATTCCTTTATTTTGAGCGCAAGCCTCAAGGTACAGGTTAATCCATGTTCGCGGATTGATACCCCACAGTAGCATGGTTTGAAAAATGGAAAACTGCATGGCCGCCAGCTTGGCAGACCAGATACTTCCCGAACCAGCATAATTATTACGACCAAGAACGGGATTTCTGATGGATTGTTCGGCTGAATTGTTATCCATTGCTACCTGTGGATTTTCATAAAAAACGGTCAGACCTTTCCAATGCTTAGTTAGGCTGACCAGCAGTTTGCGTTGTATGGTGGCCAGTAGGCCGGTTTTTTCCTTGGCTTTTTTAGCCACATCATCCGCTGCAATTAAGGCTTCACTTCGTGATTTCATCTCATTCAAGGCTATGCCCAGTGCATCATGTCTTTCTTTGAATAATGGGGATTGCCAGGTTAGCGGTATTTTGGGATCCCAACACTCCACACGTTGTTTGTTTAAGTGGAACAGTTTACTGATTTCATCGGCCCAATCCAAGCCCCAATTGTTTAAATCAGGGTAGCTGCGGGCAAGGTTCAAAAAATCACGCCTAACATGCACCCAACAAAAGGCCAAAATAATCGCCAAGTTGAGTCTAGCCAATTTTTTATAAGCACTATAGCGATCACAAATAATAATAACCAGTTTTAAAATTAGATCGGAAAAATGCTCGATTGGAACATCAGCACTTCGTGTTGGATCTAGGCGGTAAAACACCACAGAGACTGATCGCATGACCCAAAGATACCAGCGATGCCCTGTTTTCCCCTCAACTTGTTCGTAAACCTCCCAGCGAGTTTCATCATTATGAAATTTATTTTCTGTCATTTGTCGTTGATGAAAAGCCTTGTAGACTGGCTCAAATAGCGGGGTTAGTTTTTGTAAACCGCCTGCAATAGTACCTGGCGATATATCTAGGCCAAGACTGCTAAAATCATTCAATGTGCGGTTAACAGGCTGCGCATGAATAAATTTACTCAGTAATATTTCTGCCCATATGGAATTGCCATAAGGGCTTCTAGGTATCAATTTTGGTATGACAGGTGATGTAATAATTTTTGAGCCCGGTATACACGTACAATTTTTTTCGCATTTTTGGCGTTTAATGCGGCGTATATGCGCTGCAACTTCAACTTCAATAATATCGGACTCTTCATACGAGGATAGTATCGAGTACTCTAGACCACACAGCCCACAAGCTGTCTCGATTAATGGTATAATTTCAGGAATCACAGCGAGATTGGGGCGCTGGGTGCGTCCGGGACCTGGCGTGCCTTGCTGCTGGCCTTTGGATCGTTTGGATTTATTCTCTTTGTCGTTCGGATTAACTTCGGCTTTACTTCCGCCTTTTTCGCTATGTTTACCATACAGACGTTGATTCAGATCTCGGATGATTGCTTCTTTGTGCTTGAGCTGCTCTTTTAACTCCTCTTCACGAACAATCACCCTTGCATGCTGGGCTTTCCAATATGATGCGTCTGATTTTAATGCAACGTAATCCATATACGGTAACGTGATTGTCCTTGCAACAAAAGGCAACACCTCACCGATAAGAGGTGGCGTATCAAATGGTGCATGTTGTAATGCGAGACTATTCATTCCAACGTTATACTATATTTTTTTGGCTGTGTCCCGTGTTGTTTTTATTATTTTAGTGATAGGTCGAAATTATAGGCGGCTGTCAATAACGTGGCTGGCCGAATACTTACGGCGATTAAAACCCAACTCATTGATAATATACTAAAACCTCGAGCACGTGTGTTAGCTATATCTCACCGTTGGTTAAATCAGTACTTTGCTGTGCAAGCTTATGCCTTTGGTATTGATTTGAAAGA
>JAHFSI010000142.1 GCA_023265835.1 Legionellales bacterium | reverse complement strand
ATCAAGTCACAAGAGTATTTAATAAAAAAAAATAAAAATATTTGTAAGGAAATGTCGCTTAGCAAAGCCTCTCCCGCCCTCGGACTTAATAAAAAAACTGAACGTAATTGCGGGAGAGGCTGTCCTAACTCAGGGGGGAAGGTCAGGAAGGGGGGATAAATAAAATATTCATTATTTTTCTTATACCCGTTACACTGTCTGCTCATTTAAATGTGAACTTGATATATGAAACGCATTCCTATTAATTCAGGCGATATCTTTGCTTTCTTCACAGGTGCCCTACTCACGCTTGCTTTTGCACCCTTTTCTCTTTTTCCACTTGCTATTTTTTCACCGGCGCTTTTGCTATGGCTGTGGTTACCTCTCACCCCCAAGCAAGCATTCCGGCGGGGCTGGTTATATGGGCTGGGATTTTTTGGCACTGGAGTGTATTGGGTCTTTATCAGTATTCACACGTTTGGCAACGCGCCTATTTTTCTGGCGGCCTTGATTACGGCGGGCTTTATTGCGCTATTGGCTGTGTTCCCCGCTTTAACAGGTTATTGTCTTAATCGTTTTTTTCCGCTCAAGACCGGCAGAAAAATGATCTGTGCTTTTCCGGCCCTTTGGGTTTTTTTCGAATGGGCACGCAGTTGGTTTGCTTCAGGATTTCCTTGGTTATTATTAGGAGACAGCCAACTTCATTCGCCCTTAAAGGGTTTTGCGCCTGTCTATGGTGTTCACGGTGTCTCACTCGTTGTTTTAATGTGCAGCGGGATATTGGTTCATGCTCTTTATAATACCCAAAGAGGAAAATATAAACGCGTTTACGAATCCCTCCTAATATTTATCTTATTGTGGATCATAGGCGGTGGTTTGACTTATATAGTTTGGACGCATCCGTATGGAAAGCCCATCAAAGTGAGTTTAGTACAAGGCAATATTCCGCAAGAAATCAAATGGTCGCCCGATCAATTACAACCCACTTTAGATCGTTATCTTGCATTGACTCGCGCGCATTGGGACAGTTCTATTATTATTTGGCCCGAAGATGCCATCCCGCTTCCTTTGCAAGATGCAATCGATTTTGTTTTACCATTGGGCAATGAAGCTAAACAACATCATGTGTCCTTGATTACCGGTATCCCAATTAAAAAAGAAAATACAGACAGTTATTTCAATGCAGTCATTGTGATTGGCGAAAGCACTGCAGCTTACATTAAACATCATCTCGTTCCTTTTGGCGAATACACGCCTCTCCCTCGTCTATTCAGACCTGTGATGAATTTATTTGATATTCCTATGTCTAACCTAGTTCCAAGTGAAGGCTGGCCCAAGCCATTAGTCGTCAATGGCATTAAAATTGCGACTTTTATTTGTTATGAAATTGCTTACCCAGGACTGGTCGTTTCGCAAGACAATGATATAAGCATGTTACTCACGGTCAATAATGACGCTTGGTTCGGTCATTCAATTGCCTCTGCTCAGCATTTAGCCATCGCACAAATGCGTGCCCTCGAAATGGGGCGGCCCTTACTTTTTGTTTCTAATACAGGCATGACTGCCATCATTAAACCCAATGGTGTGATACAATCTGCGGCTCCAGCTGATAAGACTCTTGTTTTAACAGACATCGTGCAGCCTATGCAGGGCAGAACGTTGTGGCAAAAGCGCCCTATGGATCCTATTTTGATCATGCTGTTTTTATTTATCATCAGCACGATTAGATACCAAAGAAGACGATTAAAGAAAAAGAAAATGAGATAACTCACTATGGATGAACTTTATAATCCACAGGCCATTGAAGAAAATGTCCAACAGTTTTGGCTGGAACAACACTGTTTTCATGCCACTGAAGATCACAGCAAAGAAAAATTCTATTGCTTATCTATGTTTCCTTATCCTAGCGGCCAGTTCCATATCGGTCATGTGCGTAACTATACTATCGGCGACGTGATTAGCCGTTATCAGCGTATGCTAGGTAAAAATGTGCTGCAGCCCATTGGTTGGGACGCGTTCGGTCTGCCGGCTGAAAATGCAGCCATCAAACATAAAGTGCCGCCTGCCGCTTGGACGTATAAAAATATTGAGGGGATGCGTAAGCACATGCAGCGTTTGGGCTTTGCTTACGATTGGAAACGCGAATTGGCAACATGCAATCCTCGTTATTATCGTTGGGAGCAATGGTTTTTTTTAAAACTGTATGAAAAGGGCTTGGTTTATAAAAAAAATGCGGAAGTGAATTGGGACCCCGTTGATCAAACAGTATTGGCCAATGAACAAGTCGTCAATGGCCGCGGTTGGCGTTCCGGTGCGTTGGTAGAACGTCGAGAGGTGCCGCAATGGTTTTTTAAAATTACCGCCTATGCGGATGAACTGCTGCAAGATTTAGATACATTACCGCACTGGCCGGAACAAGTCAGAGTGATGCAAAAAAATTGGATAGGCCGCTCCGAAGGCGTGGAAGTCACTTTTACGGTTGCAGACAGTGATGAAACATTAAACATTTTTACCACCCGTCCCGATACTTTATTTGGTGTGACTTTTATTGCGATTGCACCCCAGCATCCTCTCGCAAAACAGGCCGCGGAAAATAATCCGGAACTAGGTCGTTTTTTAGAGAGTTGCAAAAATATTAAATTGGCCGAAGCTGAAATGGCCACCTTAGAAAAAAAGGGCCTGCCAACGGGTTTATTTGCGAAACATCCTATCACTCATCAACCCATCCCTATTTGGGCGGCTAATTTTGTATTAATGGAATATGGCGCCGGTGCTGTGATGGGAGTGCCTGCGCACGATCAGCGTGATTTTGAATTTGCCAACCTGTATCAGCTTCCCATTAAACAAGTCATTTTACCCAGTAATCAAACGGCCTGGGACTTTAGCAAAGGGGCTT
>JAHFSI010000141.1 GCA_023265835.1 Legionellales bacterium | reverse complement strand
TTGGTATTTCATTTATAAAACAGCCTGATAATTGCAAAACTTCATGAAAGCAAATCTCCATCGTCGGCAAATAAATAGAAAGTGCTTTTGATCGAGTAAAAGAAGTTTTAAAGAAATACTGATTAATCACTTCTAGTGCTAAATACGCGGACAACACATGGACTATGGGGGATTTTGTGGATGTTGCATGATCAGGGCCATCATCTTTATAATGTTGATAACTCGCATGCTCACGTAAATTCATGGTGATTCGTTGTTCGAAACAATGATAGCAGGGCCCTGATCTAGCGTTAAAAGTAGGCCCGATAAACAAAAATGGGCCGTCTATTGCTCCATGTATCCATGGAGCTTTAAGTGTGTAAGTAATTTGATTGATACGCATCGCCAAGATGGAATCATTTTGTGTCAAGGCCAATACAATAAAATAGTCTTTCCACCATGAAAATTTATTAACGGCTTCTTGCAAAGCAAAATGATCATCCCATTGTGATTGTTTTTTTAAATTTTTAATTTCTGGATCATGAATATCGATAGTTGCAACCGTGTTCTTGCCACAGGAATTTTCTATAATGCGTTTGATTTCATGACAAATTACATCTTCGCCGATAATCAGGATTTTATTAATTGATAATTTCATATAAATTTCCATGAGTTAATTATTTAATTAAAACAAAAACAGATTAATAATGAAAAAGTATGGTGAACAGTTACTTTAGAATGGAAAAATGGAAGTTGTATTGCGGCTTAATTTTAAAATAAATTACTCAGCCAAGTTACCATTAAAAAAATAGATAATCAAGCTTTTATAAAAATATTTTAATAAAATTTAAAATCAATGGTTCTTTCGATTTTCAAAATATTTGATATGAGGTATATTTTTAAAATGCTTGTCCGACGTCACTAACATAACATTTTGGCTTTTACTTGTAGCATACACAATAGCATCAGCCATAGCCAACTTATATTCTTTTGAAACATCTGCTGCATAAAGAGCAGTTTTAGTATCCAATGGAACCACTAAACCTTCTTCAGTCATGCCAACCACTTCAAGCGCGAATGTAGCATTCCTTTCACGACATACCCATTTATACAATTCGTACTGTACCAGTGTTGGAACGATTAATTCCTCAGAGTGCCTGAGATAAGGCTCAAATAAAAAAGCAAGCCTACCATCAGTGAGCCATTCAATCCAACCGCATGTATCAACTAAATATTTCATTTGCGATCACTTCTATCACGTATATTTTTCGTGTTAGCACCAGCCAAGCTTCCTCTCATTTCCTTCATATCTCGCTTAGGAACAAGCTCTAAGCATTCACCTTTTAATAAAAAAATAAACTGCTGGCCAGGTTTAATACCAAGCTGCTCTCGGATTTTTTTAGGAACACTAATTTGGAACTTAGAAGAAATAGTCGCAATCTGCATTTTCTTACCTTTTATTTATCGATCATAAATAAGTAATATAAATGAAACGAAGCAGATTGTCTACTATTACAAAAATGTTAATCCTTCACCGGCCGCATATGCGGAAACAAAATCACGTCGCGAATGGAAGGCGAATTAGTAAATAGCATCACTAACCGATCAATACCAATCCCTTCCCCGGCCGTAGGCGGCATACCATGTTCTAATGCGGTGATATAATCTTCATCATAAGGCATTGCTTCCTCATCACCGGCTTCTTTGTCTGCGACCTGTTTACGAAACCGCTCTGCTTGATCATCTGCATCATTCAGCTCTGAAAAACCATTCGCAATTTCCCGGCCGGCGATAAACAATTCAAACCGGTCTGTCACAAAGGGGTCTTGGTCATTGCGTCGCGCCAGCGGCGACACCTCTGCGGGATAATCCGTAATAAAAGTGGGTTGTAATAATTGATGTTCTACGGTTTTTTCAAAAATTTCTAATTGAATTTTGCCTAAGCCATAGCTGTCTTTAACTGGAATATCTAATTTTTCCGCAGCGGCCTTAGCTGCGGCGAGTGTGGATAAATCAGATTTTTTTAATGCTGGATTATAATGCAATATCGAATCCAACATATTTAAACGTGTAAAAGGCTTGCTAAAGTCAAACTCTTCATTTTGATATTGAAAAACAGCTGTTCCCAACACTTCTTGCGTCAAATAACGAAACAGTTCTTCTGATAAATCCATTAAATCATGAAAAGTGGCATACGCCTGATAAAACTCTAACATCGTAAATTCAGGATTGTGCTGTGTCGATAGCCCTTCATTACGAAAATTACGATTAATTTCAAATACACGCTCCAAACCGCCCACGACCAAACGCTTTAAATAAAGTTCGGGCGCAATACGTAAAAACAACGGCATGTCCAGCACATTATGATGCGTCACAAAAGGGCGCGCAGCCGCACCGCCCGGCATGACTTGCATCATCGGCGTTTCCACTTCCACAAAATCACGCTGCGTTAAAAATTCGCGTATTTTAATGATGATTTTGGAACGGATGATAAACGTTTGCCGCGTCGTTTCGTTTACCAATAAATCCAAATAACGCTGACGGTACCGCATCTCTTGGTCGGTCAAACCATGATATTTATCCGGCAAAGGACGCAGTGCTTTGGTCAATAAACGTAACCGCTGCACACGGACTGATAATTCACCTGTTTTGGTTTTAAATACCGTTCCTTCCACACCAATAATATCGCCTAAGTCCCACTGCAGAAATTGTTCGTAGACTTCTGATGAAACGGCATCTTGCCTAATATAAAGTTGTATTTTGCCTGACATATCTTGCAAAAGAACAAAGCTTGCTTTGCCCATTAAACGACGCGTCATGATACGGCCGGCTATTTTGACCGCGATCGGCTGGGCTTCTAATTCGGGTTCTGTTTTATTTTCATAGGCCGTGTGTACTTGTGCAGCCACTGTATCG
>JAHFSI010000013.1 GCA_023265835.1 Legionellales bacterium | reverse complement strand
TGAAGTTTGATACGCTAGGGTGGTCCCATTAGAGTGCTAATCCAGTGGTCCCATTAGGGTGCTAATTGGGTGGCCCCATTAAGGTGCTAATCGATTGGGCCAATTAGGGTGCTAAATGACAGTATAGAGCTTTTATTCGATGACAAGATTAATGAGCTAATGAATGATAGACATGATGGATATCCTTCTCCACATGCTGAATATGCTAAGGCTTTAAATGATTTGAAAGAAGAGTTCACGCGAAATTTTAAGATGACTCTTGATGTAATACATCGAAAAAATTCAAATAAATAATTGTCTATTATCTAAAAAAATGTAGCGGCTTCATTACTAACAATAATTTCATAGCTTAGTGATGAAGCTAGGCTTATGCGCTAGACACGCGCAACATTAAATTCTAAAAAAACACTGGATAAAAAAATAGTGCTTCTATGCTAAGCAGTCTTTAATAGTTTTTTTACTGTTGCTCTAAATTGCTTTACTGCTGTTGTTGTATAGCCATGCTTTAGGGCGTTTCTATTACCAGCCTGTCCTCCACTCCCTTTAGAGCCTCCATGAATACGACAACGAGACTTGCCGCGAATAGCAGGAGAGCGACAGGGATTGCCGTGATTACGCTTGGTTTTAGCACCGCACCTTGGTGCATTATTAAAGGCATAACTGTTCTCGGTACAAGAGGTCGTTTTCATTTTTCCTCCTTGTGGGGCGTAGTACGTCCTCCTGTAATATGGCCAACAACTGCTTGGCCACCATCGTGGATGTCCAGGTGCTCAACTATTATTTTCTGACCCCCATTCCCTTGTAAGCGACTAAGAAGATTTGCCTGCTGAGTAAATGTATTGGCCAGTTTTATAGAGGCGTTTGTCAGATATTGTTTAAAACTGGGATGATCGCATTCAGTGACCATCGCTATAGAGAGCTGCTGCAATCTATGTATGGATAGCATCTGTGCAGCTAGCATTTCCTGTAGCCCTCCCGCAGCGTTTAGAGCTGTGAGTTCATCTTGGCTTTTTTTCATAGCAAGCTCAATGTCAAAATCTTCCCTGTGGTAATTATTACAGGCAAGTGCATTCAATCGAACTACTCTGCGCGTAAGTTTTTTCTGAGCATTACCAAGATTACTAATATTTTGTTCAGCAATAGTGATAACTTCTTTAGGTTGATTGGTCATAGATTCAGCTCCATATAAGAAATAAAAGTTTTTTTAACATGTCATTTTCATCACTTTTGTCACTTACCCTCCCTTAGCTTGGCTATAGGGATTATCCTTGCTAACAAAAGCAGCATTGCCAGTGTTCTTTTTTTCAACCACGATATTCGAACTCTCTAACCTTTTTCGAATTTGAGATATTGACTTATATCTACCGCTTCGAAATTGATATGTCATTGCTTTATCAATTGGCATGGCTTTTTCTTTTTTGTAGCGATAAATTGTTCCAAATTTTTTGACCTTGAGACTATAAAAACTTCCTTTTATTGATTTATCAAAATCAATGCTAGCCGTATAAGCTGCGCATTGAATTGTCTTTGAAAATTCACAGTCATTAAAATTTTCATAGTAAATAACTGTGTTGTAAGCATTTACAATGCTATTTTTATAAAGGATAAGAATATTCAGCTCTTTATCTCTTACTACAACGTGCTCAAACTCTAATGATAAACCGAATTTGTCTTTTCCAACCGCAATCAATTTTACAGTAGGAAGTTCTCCATATTCACCATCGTACATAATAAATTGATTTTTAGCTTCTATTTCCCACTGTTCTTTATTGTTTACAAAAACAGTAGCGCCAATCAAAGGAAGGCATGCATGGCAATCAAAAGGTATATTGGTTGGTATTGTTTTTGTTAAAAGAAAAATCTTATTTTTTCCATCTTCAAAATACGGCTGAAAAAATATCGCACTAACAAATCCTTTTTTTTCTTCAAAATAACCATCTGCATCTTTCTTGTCAGGAAATGGGATATTTTTCCAAAGTGCATATTTATTAGCAGAATCATAATTTCCGTAAATCATCTTAAGAGCTTGCCCTTCTGAAAAAGAAGGGGTCTGCGCAAAGCTAAGCATTACCCAAAAGAAAGATAATGCTATAGCCCCTGCGGCAACTTTAAAATAAGTCTTCATTTCAGCCACCGCTTAACAAGGTATAATATTCACGAAAATCTTCCATCGGTTTTGGATTGTATTTCTGTCCTGTCATTCGCTGCGATAATATGGCTTTATAATCTTCCACAGTTTCTTCCCAAGTCGCGGTACGTTTTAATAACCAAGAGGCTGTTTCTTTTTTTCTGAAAAGCCATCGCACACCCGCGCAAATGTTCGATGAGGGGTCTAGTAATTCATCTGTAGAAATGCGAACCAGATGATCCCTTAATTCTTTCTTTTCACCGCAAAGATATTGATGAGTCTGCCCTGTGACTTGCATTAAACCATAGACATAGTGATGTTCTTTTGGCTGTGGTCTGAAACTGGATTCTGTTGCAATAAGTGCTTTTACTACGTTCGGGTTAAGAGGGTCATCCAATTGAAAAATATCATTCCAATACTGAACCCATCCACGAATTTCATTATCATATTTATCTGCATCTGGAAATTTTTTTGTTAGCACGCCAGCTGTTGGTGATAGACCAGTCAAATTGGCGAAATGCGCTTCGCTGATATATTTAATTTCGGCATAGGACAGCTCATCTTTTCGGGATGGATTATCGGCACAATGCTCATGCCATACCGCATTTATACCCTCAGGGTGTATCTTGCTCACTGGGACATGCACCATATGTTCTCGAACAAGATGTTTTCCCGTGCCGCATTTCCGCCATGGATGCACTTTTGCATCTGAAATATCAGCATGACGATCTGAATGTTCCATTACTTTTTCTTCCGTTTGATTATCAAGTTCCATATTGATCTCCTAGGTTAAAATTTTTAATTTCCACTATATGATAGCGAATTTTTCCACTTCCATACACTTCAACAAATAGTCTGTTATTTGTTGCATAGGCTTACGTAATCTCTCAACATCAGCAACGATATATCCTGCTGTGATATCACCATTCATTTTATGATTTAGCAGCCGTTTCAACGCATACGCAGGAATATCCAGACTTTCAGCAACCGTTATAAACGTGCGACGCAAGTCATGAACGGTAAAATGAACGTCTGATATTTTGGTGACATGAGCCATTTGCTTACGTGGCTCAATAATGAATCCGCCAGCACCTGTACCAGGGAATACATACTCACTGGTTGAAGTTTGTTTGCGGGATTGGAAAAGAGCATGAAGATAATCTGAGAGAGCTACAGTATGAGGCTCGTGATTTTTTGTGTCAATTACAATAAGTGTCTTTGATACTAAATCCACCTGAGACCACTTCTGTTATCGGTAACTTCATTTCTAATAAAGTATAAAAACGACGTCGATCTGAAATCGACAAATGAGTATAATCACCCATGTGACAGTCTCCTTTGCTATTCAAGTTCCCCAAGAACATGAATATACAGCATTTTTGACTGTCGCACTTCTATTTAGAATTTGCCCTCCTTAACATATTATTTTGATTTCCAGGGTTCACCAGGCAACAAGCAAATCAATTTACTTTTGACCACATCATAAGCATGCTCAAAAGACCATTCATTGCTTTCAGCTAGCAAATCCAAGATATCATGTCGAAAATCATCAAATCGAATTTTTTCATGTAAATTCTTTTCAAATAAAGCACGAGTAACATTTTGATTGTCTTTATTGCAATGCGCCAGGAAGACTTTTAATACAATATCAGGATCAATTAAGTTATCCCTAATCACAATCCAAAGGTCAAATAAATCTCTGCCCTTTCGACGTTGATAAAGAGCTCTTATTTTTGTACCCATTAATTCATTTAGTTGATAAGTGCGCAGTGCTGACTGCCCAGTGAACCAAGAATTAGCAACAGAAAATTCATAGTCAATAAAATCGAAAATATGAAAGTGTTCAGTGGTGTTAATTTCAATTTTCAACTTTTTTTGGGTGTTGTCATTAGCAGTATAGCGATAGAATAATTTTGCGCTACGTTCTGTTAACTTGCGCGCGGGTTCCCCTAACCAGCTCAATGAAGAACGTATTTCATTAAGCATTTCACCAATGGGCGCTGACTTTATTTGCACTAGGTCGATATCTTCACTATAGCGTGCAGCGGGCTTTATATAGAGCTTATGTAGCGCAGTGCCGCCACGAAAAGCTAACTTATCTTTTATTTTGGGGTTTTCGTATAATGAAACGAGGGCACGGCTGATGATTAAGTCCTGTTCGACTTGGTAGTCTCTTACCCATGGCACTTGTTGGCGCCATTCGGTTAAACAATATTCTGGAATCATATGTCACTCTCCACAGTTGCATTTTCAATAATTTTCCAGGTTGCATTTCGTGGTGGTTCAGTAAGCTCCTCTAATCCTCGCATTAGAGGAATATAATCAACGCGTTTTTGTTGCGCTAAATATTTTTTTAATACCGCTGCTAATTCGATAGCGTCTATCACTTCCAACAAATATCCAAGCCGCTGTTTCCATGCGTGAGTCGGTTGGCTTTTAGCGAGAGCAAGTAATTGATCTGGCTTCATGCAATCCTTCAGCTCGGCAAGGACGGTGGCAATATGATTTAATCCACCCGATTGCTCAGGATAATTGAGTAAGTCCATCGCAGTGCCTTCGGGAGTGGATACCTTGAGCATGCTTTTAGCGGTAGAGATACTTTGTACAGGAGTTTCGTTCAAATGTCGATTGGCAATAAAACGAATCTTTATTTTTCCGCATAGAATTTGAGGTCTGCTGCGTCCTTGAATCATTACTTGGAAAGCCTGTACCGCTTGATGAGTAGCGCCATGATAGCTCGCAGCAGTAAGTAACCCTGCATAATAAGGGCATTGCCAATATTCCATCAGATAAGGAATGAAATGTTCTGCTGGCAGGCATCCTAAGATTTGATATTCTGGCGGTACAATGACATAGAACCCTTTAGCGGGAGTGGCTAATTCATTTTTGGTAAGCAGATGTTTTACAGAAGAATAAATTGCCCCTGCCGATTTATTTAGGGCCGATTGAGCTTGTTGGACGGTAAAACTGCACTTACCATGTCTCATAAGATCATTGATGTAATCGCTAAAACTCATAACGGCTCCGATCTGTTTAACAGCCTAAAATGGGCAGTTAAAATGATTATAGCTGTTAATAGAATAATTGACAATGCTCAAAACCCGTATGCTCTTCGAATGCTAGTTAAGCAACAACTGATAATTAAAATAAGTTTTCGCAGTATATGATTGAGTTTTATGAAAAATAATATTCATCTGATATTTGATTTTGATGGTACAGATGAAAAACCCCACGCACTGCGTGGGAAATTAGCTAAAAAGTCACGATTAATATGCGTTTGCTACTCCTGAATATGATGCCTAATCGCTTCCGCTATCCACTGATTTAGACTCACTTTATGTTGTCTGGCTGTAATATAAACCTGCCTATGTAATTCAGGGTCGATACGAAGATTGAATTTGCCGGAGAAAGGCTTTTCCGGTTCTTCGTTCCGTTCTTTGCAAAAATCAAGGTAATCCTCGATCGAATCATGAAAAGCCTTTTTAAGCTCTTTAACCGTTCTGCCCTGAAACGTAATCACATCACGGGTGTTGATTACCTCACCGTGAAAGATGTCGGCCTCATCATCAAACTCAACATGCCCGATATAGCCTTTATACATTAACATTTGACACCTGCCTCTTTTAAAAATCGCCTCATTGATACAACCGCACCCTTATCCGTTTCTTTTTGTGGGTGAGGACGATGAAAAACAGCACGCACATCGTTTAATGCAATCCTGACTCGTGAGCCACTCCCCTCGGATATCTCCGCACCTAGCGCAACGAGCATTGCCTCAATATCCTTCCAGACAATCCCCGCCTGCACAGGGTTCTGGAATATGTGTTGTAATGTTTTTTGGTGCTTTTTATTCATTATAGCATGGTACTATAAAATAGTACCATTACAAGGCCTCACGCAACTTTCTATGAGGCACTCCTGGGGCACTTAGAAATAACAAATAGCAAGACTGTGCAATAAATGGCAACAGCTTGAGCGCTTTAACCGATTGATTTAATTATTGATATCGATCGCAGCCTGTTGTAATGTACCGCTCGGATAGAACTGTTAATCATTAGGTCACTGGTTCGAGTCCAGTTCGGGGAGCCAGAAGACCATAAATTAACCAGATTACAAGACACTTTGCTAGATATTTCCTTTTACTTACACAATCTCTTTATATTAAAAAATAGAATGACTAAACTGTAATGATTAAGGAGACACTTAGATGAGATATGCAATTTGGAACAACAAGGGTGGCGTAGGCAAAACGTTTATCTCCTTTATCTTGGGCTGCGAATACGCAAGAGAAAATCCTCAAAAAACAGTAATTATGGTGGACATGTGCCCCCAAGCTAACTTGTCAGAAATTATTCTGGGTGGTAATGGAATTGGTGGTAGCAAACTAGAGAAATTATTAGAAGCAAAAGAAAAACGTTTAACTGTCGGCGGTTATTTCGATGAACGTATTTCATCCCCACAGAAAATCATAGGTACTGAAAGCGGTTACTTACTATCCTGCAGAGAATACAATCCGTTGATGCCACAAAATTTATACTTGATTTGCGGTGACCCCAGTCTTGAAATTCAAGCACAGGCAATTAGCCAAATCAGCAGCCAAACACTCCCTCAAGATTCATGGAAAAATGTTCACAGATGGTTGATTGACCTGATTCAAGGATGCTCCAGAAAATATGAACCGGAGAATGTTACTGTATTCGTTGACTGCAATCCAAGTTTTTCAGCATATACTGAACTGTCAATGATTGCCGCTGAAAGGCTTATTGTTCCCTGTACCAGCGATGGCTCATCAGCAAGAGCTATTGATAATATTTTTGCTCTATTATATGGCAAAGGAGCAGGCCAACAGTATGAAGATGTCAACTTCAATTCAAAAGCTAAAAAATTTAATTTATCACTGCCAGTAATACATCAGGTGTTATTAAATCGCTCCACTCAATACGATAAAAAAGCAAGCAAAGCCTTTGGGGCAATGTTTGAAGAAATTAAACGCAGAGTTGAATCATATAGAAAGGGATCCCCAACTTTATTCTCGGGAATTAATTTTACTTATGATGATATACCTGACAGCCATTCTGTAACTATCGTCTGCTCTCATAAAGGCATGCCTTTATATGATGTAAAGCCAGGACAATATAAAATTCATGATAAAAATCCACAAGTGAATGAACTACCGTTAAGCCGTTATAAAGAAGCAATTGCAACACTGATCAAAAGACTATGATTATAAATCTATACCTCAACGCTCATTTTAATTGCATGTTTGAAACAAAAGCAATGCAGACAATGAGTTATATCATTTACCCCGCCAGCATGGAGCTTACGGATAAAAAAAGAAACATAGGAAAGCTGCTGCAAACGTTGTTCGAAAATTGCGATTGATCGTAAAAGGCATCGGGCTTGTGTGCATTTACGATCTATACGCGGGCCCGTTTGCATTTGGTTTTTTTCATAAATATTAAGGGGGACAAAACAATGAAAGAATATTGGTCTTGCTCAAAATTTGCTGATTGGTTACGAGGCACTCCTAAACCATTTTCAGGCACATCAGAGGAATGGGATGCTTGGGAAAAAAAAGCCAAAATAAAAAAATTTCGTTATTGGTTGGCAGAAGAAGGCCTGGACTATTTACAGAATTTTATCTACTGGCCAGCCAATTGCATTCACAGGATACGTTGTTATATCGATAATCGCTGGGTCACAAAAACTCATGCCCTGACCTCTAATCTTAAACGTGGCAATTGGTATGATTTTGATACGCGTTTGCTGCATGCCTTATTTGATGAATTGGTTAATTTTGTTGAAATTGAATTAGCTTGGAAACTTATAATATGCTCAGAAGAAGATCGCAAAAAATATAAAACTCCATGGTATCACTTAAGTAGATGGCGCAACCCAGAAGCAGGAATTGCCCATCTTAAATGGGCTGCCGATCTTAAGAACGATAATGATTGGGCTGATAAAAACGATCCTAGTTATGGGCAGCCCACCCGTCAAGCATTGGCCGCACAAGAAATGCTTCAACTTTATCGATGGTGGAAAGAAGAACGTCCAAAACGGCCTGACCCAAGCGACGCTAGTGGTTGGCGCAAATATTGTGAAGAGAAAAGCAATGAAACAAAAATAAGCGACCAAGGTTCTAAGATATTAAATATTTATCATAAAATGGAAAAAGAACAGGAAGAAGAAGACACCGAGATGTTGGTTCGTCTTATTAAATGTCGTCAAGGCATGTGGACTTGAAACAACTTAAGGATATTTTTATGCAAAAAACAGCAACTACTCCTGAATATGATGCCTAATCGCCTCTGCTATCCACTGATTTAGACTCACTCCTCTTTTAAAAATCACCTCATTAAATCCGCACTGTAGCAAATTTGTAACCGAATCGTAACCAAAAAATCATTAGGGCAACTACCTGTAAGATAAGCTCTCTCATTATTTGCTATTAAATACCCCAGCAACTGACTAAAGCATATATATTTATTTTACTTTTAAGGGGTTGTTTATCGCCTTTATAATTATATCTAATGTAATATTATCGAGTTGACAGATCGATTTTATAGCATATAATATAACAATGAAGAAGATAATAAAGAGATCTAAAACGCTAGGTATTGCCAGCGCTAACCTTATAGAGACCTTGCTGAAGCGTGGAAAAGTCATATTCACGCTAGACGAGGCTTCTAGTGTGTATGGTCATGGAAAAAAAGAAACAAGTGATTTTTTAGGAGACCTTCTAGGTCGGGGAATATTGGCTCGTATTAAATCGGGCCTATTTATTATTCTCCAGATGGGACATGAAGAGACACAGTTAAGTAACTGGCCATTGATCGCTCATTACTTAGTTGGAGGATCTAATTATTATATTTCGCATTATAGTGCAATGCGACTGCATGGCATGACAACACATCCTTTAATTGATGCCATCATCACAGTAGCCAAAAGACGTTCTACAAAAAAAATTCATTCTGTTTATTACAAGTTTATCTACACGCAATCAAAAAATTTTTGGGGCCTCTCGGAACATTGGGTAACAAAGCAAGAAAAAATATGGGTTAGCGATCTTGAAAAAACTATATTAGATTGTTTAAATCGCCCCTCACTTTGCGGAGGAATAAAAGAAGTGATTCGAGGAATTTGGAGCAAACAAAATCAGATTGACTGGAAAAAATTGCTGGCTTATGCAGAAAAATATCATTCTAAAGCTGCTGTGAAACGACTAGGATATGTTTTAGAAATTCTTAACTTAGGATTGAATTATATTCCAGGATTAAAAAAAATAATTTCTTCAAAAAAAGATTATATTCGTTTAGACCCGAACAGCCACAAAAGTGGCCGTTATTTGAGTCGTTGGTACGTTCAACTTAATATAAATATAGATGAAATAAAAGCGAGTGTGTGGGGATGATACCTTTAGCAGAAATCAATCATATTGCCGAAAAATATCAGGTCTTGGCTGAAACAATAGAAAAAGACTATATAATAAGTTGGATTTTATTGTGTTTAGCAAAAAGCAAACTAAAAAATAAATTTGTATTTTACGGAGGAACTGCGATTAAGCGAATATATTTTGAAGATCACCGTTTTTCAGAGGATATTGATTTAATAAGTAATCATAAAATGACTGCTGATTATGTGCTGAATGAGCTGGGTTGTTTAAAATATGCAAGTGAAAAAGCGAATCTTACTCTTAGCATTAATCAGGAAAATATTTTTACAGAAAAAAATCGCACTCAACTTTATGTTAGATACTTGGGTTATGATGAGATTATAGGTGCACCAAAAGAAATTCGTCTTGATTTTTCCATGGGAGTGAATTTGTATGGAGAAACTGAAAATGCGAAAATGATAGAAAGTTACAGCGATATAAGAAATGCAAATGTTAAATTATCAGTAATGTCATTAAATACTATTCTTTCCAACAAACTAGGACTTTTATTTGATTTAACTCGCAATGAACCTAGGGATCTTTTTGATATCTGGTTTATCTTGCAACGCACTGATAAATTTAACTTTGATTTTCATCAAATATGTAAGATATTTAAAGATAAATTTTCATTCTCCCCTACTTTATCAATACTGCAATCCCGCTTAAAAAATATTACTATGGAAAAAAATTGGAAGATAAGGCTTGGAAAACAATTAGCTAACTTACCTGATATTAAAATTGTTATTAATGAAATTGGCATTGAGCTTAAGCAATTCTTTGGATCAGCATGAAAATGGGATTTTGAAAAAGCAGCATATACCCATTACACCTCATAATGCGAAGTTGTCATCCTGAACGAAGTGAAGGATCAGCTAAAATTCGAGTGATCCTTCGCTATGCTCAGGATGACGGCTTCGCATTTTGAAGTATGCTTGGTATATCGTCGGCCCACTCATGATCAGAACCATCATCAGGCTTTTCTTCTGTAGCCTGAATAGCACGCTGCAGAGGCGATCCAACTTGAAAAAACAATCGTTTTTGTTGCAAAAGAAGACGAAAACTTCCTATTGGATATCTTATCGATGAATCTTTGGATTCAGTCGCTGTATTTGTAAGAGATTGTCCTAAACTCTCAACTGGTTCTGTTTTGGATGCGGGCTCATCCAGACTCGCGATTGGAGGATCTGCATGACAAGTAAGAGTTGGGGTTACTACTGGGCATTTAGGGGTCTCATCAGGTATCGTGAAAAAACTAGCAATCTGTATTTCTATCCTTTCCAGTACAGTGGGTTGGAAATAAGTATGAATGATCTTGAGGAGAGATAATGGTAATGGTAATTTTAAAATATCACCTAATGCTATAAACATAGATAATAAAGTTGCTGTTTTTGCATTTTCTTTATCTTCACGTTTGATACAGTCAGTGATACTAGGAACGATATCAGATCCACGTTCAAATGGAAAAGAAACGGTATTTATTGTTTCATCTGTTAGTGGGAGCCTGAGTTTTTTTAAAGCCATAAATCCCATAGCAACATTTAATGCGTTAGCTTGGCCTCTTATGACACGCTGAATAATGTCATCTGTAAGTGAAATATCAGCTTTAGACAAAGACGCTAGTGCATCGATTACATGGGAAATATTCATCGGTGTCATATTAGAAAGAGCTAATATAGAATCATTTTGGAGTTGAACTTTATAAGAATCTAATAGTAGCAGTGCAACAGCAATTTGTTTTACTGGTCCTCGGTATTTGTTTTTAGCGAAAATCTCCATGATATTTTTTGTAAGAAGATTAGCTGATTTTAAAGATAAAAGTGCTTCAGAAACACTTTTTGCGTTTTCATAACCAGCTTGGGCTACAGCATTTAAGATATCATCTGTCAGTGAAGCACCATGAGTCTTTTTTAGAGTGATAAGCAAATCAGGAAGTTTTGGGTTAAAGGATAATGCAAGATAACCATTATTCTTCATGGCATTTTTCAGTATACATTTACTCAGTGGAATACCCGCAGTGTGTAATGACACAATGATATTAGCAACTTCTTGCGCATATTTCCGCAAGTAAAGATTGTTCGTTAAAATATTTAGGATCTCATCTGTAATTTTGATATTCTGTGAGGTTAAGAATAAAAGTGCACCAGCAACTAATGGTGCAATGTATTCGTAGTGGCCTTCGCGGAGTATCTGATGCCGAGTCCCTCCTAGAATTACTGGTAAGGTGTGATCTGTTAGTGGCACTTTTGCCGTGTGTAATAACAGAATGGTAGCGACAATATCCTTAGGATAATCATGCTCGATGATAATGGCTAGGATCGTATCTGTGAGTTCTATAGATTGATTTTTTAAATTTAGCAGCGCTTCAATAATTATATTTATGTTTTTTCCGTAAGCTCCAATTATAACAGCAATAGTATTATCTGTTAATGGTAGATGAGCATTTTTAAAAGACACTAGCGCATTGGCAGCTGTGGCTGCATAACATTGACCATCGCTAAAAGATCGAGTATTGAAGATCATGGAGGAAATAATTTTATCTGTTAGTTGTATGCCAGCTTTTTTTAAAGTAATGAGCGCTTTAGCAACGCTTGTAATTGCATGTATTACATTTCCATTGTTATAAGTACAACTATAAGTCTCATCTATCCTAGCCAGCATTAAATCGGTTAATTCTATCTCAGCAGTTTTTAATGATACAAGTGCAGAAATAATTTCTGATGGAAAAAAATTAAATCTAGCAAGTATTTCTCGCATCTTGTTTGTGAGTGGTATTTTATTATTACATAATTGTACAAGACCTTCAGCAGCGCGCACTTCGTCTCGTGTTCTATCGTACCGATTGCTACTACGAAGAACATACTTAACAAGTATTGTCACAAATTCATCTGTCAGTGGTATTCCAGCAGTCTGTAACATAATAAATGGATCAATGAGCTGTGATGCATAATATCCAGCTTTTCTAACAACTTCACAAATTTCAGGTGTCAGTGATATTTTTTCATTATTTAATCTTATTAGTGTATCTGCCACATGATTACGACTCAAAATCGCTACTTCATATATACCAACTCCAATAATGGCCCGTGCAATTTCTTCTGTTAATAATATCCCCTCTTCATTGAGCCTCCGGAATATATTAGTGATAATTGATCTATCAGAGCCAACCTTAGGAAGAATTATTGAAATCACTTTTTGAAGTGCTTGTAGTTGATTAACATTTAAAGATAAAAATCTCTCAGTATAAGGCGGCCTATAACCAGCCCGAGAAAAAATGGATGGTTGCTTAATATTAAGTATCCCTTCAGCATTTAAAAATTTAAGTGTCTCAGCAACTTTTGTTGCATCTTTACCTGCTTTAACAAGAGCCAAACGGATTTCATTTGATATTTCGATATTGGCATCATCCAGAATTTCCAGTGCATTAGCAACGCTCCATCCATGCTCGCAAGCAACAATGACAGCAGCTTGATTTTCACGAGTGAGTAATTCAGCTTGTTTCAACGTTCGCAGCCCAAAAGTTATTTTGGATTTATGCTGCTGATACTGTTCATATAAGACATTGGATGTATCATCGATGAAGTTCAAAACGGATTGTTTTATATAACAAGCGTCAAGAAGCTTCCTAAAATCCAGTTCATACTGGCTAACTGTATTGACAGAAGATGTTTTTTTCTCATCATCCGTATAGGCTTGTGTTGCGACTTCATTCGCACCTGTGGAAGACATTCTATGCATAGGGGATTTTATCTTTTTGGTTTGATTATGTGATTAATTTGAGGGCAAAATATCAAACATTTGGTTGAATTGCAATCTTTATATTGCCCTTTATAAGGTTATTGTATCCGGCATCTGGTAAGACTCAATTCATGCCAACTTTTGTTATTTTTTGCCTTCTATTGCTGCTTTCACCTTCTTTAAAACTTTTGCTGTTACCTTGCTCTGTGCCTCAATTTTACTAATATAGGCTTGAGTCACATTCATGCGTTTTGCCAAAGTTTCTTGGGTTATGCCAGCGTTGATACGGGCTAAAGCAACAGGATTATCTACGTAATCTGTCAAATTAAATGGAACATAATCCTCACTGCTGTATTTTTTCTTTAAGGCTTCTTCAATTTCACCTCGTAACACATTGTAGATGTTAACAGGCAGCAAAACATATTCTGCTTTACCATCGATTGATTTGATAATTTGTAAGGTCATTTATAAGCCGTTCCTTCAAACCTACCTAAATCTATTCACACCGATTTAGCGTTGAATTCTTGCTTCATCACGCCATAGCTAACAGCTGCAATTGCAGCTGCCCCGCTAGAGGACGTTCCACAAGCTGTCACGGTGGAACTCACCGCCAATTTCTCTAAATTTTTTGCTGCATTGACATCGCGATGATGCATGGTATGACAATCGGGACATAGCCATTGACGCTCAGACAACAACAATGTTTCTAATTGATATCCACAATGCGAACAAATTTTACTGCTAGCAAACCAACGATTAGCAACAATCAGTTTTTTATCGTTGATTGCTGTTTTGTATGTCAATTGTCGTCGACATTCTGCAAAACCCATATCTGCTAATGAACGACTTAGCCGATGATTTTTCATCATGCCTTTTACATGCAAATCTTCAATGACAATGACATTATATCGTTTAACTAAGTGATGCGTTAATTGATGAATTGCATTTCGACGAATATTGGCAATGCGGTAATGTAAACGCGACAATAGTAACTTTGCCTTGTTACGATTTTTAGATCCTTTTTGTTTTCGGCTCAATCCTTTTGATAATCGCTTGACTCGACTCAGTAGTTTTTTATAAGGTTTTGGACCTCGAATAACCTCACCCGTCGATAACGTTGCAAAATCTGATACACCTAAATCAACTCCAACAACTGCTTGGTTTTCGCTCGTTGTTGGCATAGGATTGACTGATGTATCGACTGTAACACTCACAAACCACTTGTGCGCCACTCTTGATATCGTTGCTGAAATAATTTTTCCGATAAATCGCAACGACTCACGCATACGCACCCAACCTAAATGCGGAATACGTATGCGTGAGTCGTTCACACTAAACTGATCATTCGTTAATGTAAATCGATCATCTATCCATTTTTTACGAAATCTTGGATAATCTGCTTGTTTCGCAAAAAAATTCTTGAATGCTTGACCTAACTGAATAATCGCCATTTGTGGCGCATTTTTGGTGACTTCTAGCATCCAGGGGAATTGCTCACGCTTAATGCTATTGAGTTTACGGCGCAATGCTGTTTCACTTGGACGTCCACCTGATTCATATTCTTTTTGCCATTCATTGAGCGCCCAGTTATATGCTTGACGCGCAACACCCGATGCTTTCGCAAAATAGGTTGCTTCTTTATTATTGCAGTTCAATTCAATTTTATGTGCTAGCAGCATTTTCGACGGCCCGTTTCATATTTTCCAGTAGCTTTTGATTTTTTCGAGAGCGACTGCCATATAACCGTGCTGAAAAAACGGTTATAATCTCTAAAACATCTTTCGCTAATTCTTCCTCAAATCGTCCTTCCTCTCCTTTATTTAGAATAATCACTTCTACTTCTTTCGCTTCGCAGATAGCAAATACTAACTCTGCACCAAAACGAAGTAAACGATCTTTGTGTGTGAGAACTAATCGATGAACGTTTCCTGCTAATATTTCGTTTAATAAACGCTTTAATCCTTTTTTATAATAATTCATGCCGGAGCCTAAATCAGACATGATTTCATACGTCCAACCCTGAGAGGCGCAATATAATTCAAGCAATTCCATTTGACGTTTTAAATCGGAAGACTGATCGCGGCTACTCACACGCGCATAGGCAATCGTTTTCTGATTATCAGAAAACTTACGGACAAGCTCAGGTTTGATTTTTGATAAATCATATCGTCGATGCTCAACATCATTGCGACGAGGAACGGGTTTTATTTTTCCCTCACGCTCCCATCGCCTTAATGTGCTAATTGAGACACCGAGTGCCTTTGCTGCTTTGCCTATCGAAATATATCTATCCATAAAGAGTATATTTACATATATTTAGATAGATTTCAACTAGCAGTTATCGAACCCCTCCACGCGGCTTTATTTTTTCAATAGCAATAACTTTTACCTCATCATCCCTGTCAAAAATAATGCGCCATTTGCCAACACGTAATCGATAATATGGCTCACCTTCTAAGGGCGTAATATCCAAAACCGGATTATTTAGAATGGGTCTTTCCCACTTTAGGAGGCATTTCTCCTATAAGCACAACACTCCAACTTCTTTGCATCAGTTTCGCCCACCTCTTCCATAGATCGGCTCAGTTCTGCTAAGCGGTGAATCACTGCGCGCCATTCAGCTAAATCATTAAAGGAATCCATTAAAATAGAAAATGCTGCGCTAACAGAATTGTATGCACTCGATATTTGTGTCACCGTACCTAATGCAAATGCCTTGGCTAAATAAAGCGGCATGGAAACAGCAAAGCCAATAATATAAGAAAGTACCCCGTATATTTTATTAAATAAAGCTAATCGAGTCTTTAATGAAACGATGGAGACATAGTTATTGAAAACTAAACTAAATAAATTAGAAAATTTTTCATTGTCAAGCTTAGGCTGATCATTTTCTTTTTCTTCACGTAATTGAATCAAATTAAAACGAAAATCCGCGTTATAATGCTGTTGCTGATAATCCAACGCCGCTAATTTTTTTCCAATCCAAGTCATCATACGCGTACCTACTATTGCATAAATCAACGCAATCCATATCAATAAACCGGGAATGGTCCATACAGCGTGATGAACATGAAAAGAAAAATAATGGGATATCCCCCACAAAATATAGCTAAAAGAGAATAGCATTAATATAGAATGCAACAATTGATTACGGCCAAGAAATAAAGAAAGCGTCATAGCTGGAAATTTATCCAAATCTTCACTAACACGTTGATCAGGGTTATCAATATGGGGGTTTAACACATGCATACGTGAACGGTTTTCTAGCCATTGATGTAAGTAATGATGAGTCAACCATCTGCGCCAACGAATGCTCAGCAATCCATTAAAATAAATCATGCCACTGGTGGTTAATGCCAATAATATACTCATCATTAATACATACTCTAGTGCAGCTATGATCCCGTTTTTATCAAAATTTTGTAGCGCATCGTAAAATATTTTATGAAAATGGTTAAATCCAACGTTAGCACGCACCTCTCCCACTACACAGGCTATATTCAGAAATAACAAACTCCATGCTGATTTTTTTTCATTAGAGGTCCAATAAGGTTTTAATAACTGCCATGTATCACGAAAAAACAGTTTGTTGAATTTGAGATGGTGCATATTCTACCTACGATTGCTATTTCTACTTGTTGTCGATGCAGATAATGCAGCCTCTTTACGAAGTACTTTTACCTGTACTTCATTGTGAATCAAGTCACTCAGTTGTGCAATTGCGCGATCTATTGTTTTGCTGACTGCCATATCTACCCTCATATCAATCAATTCAGTTTGCAATTGAAATAAATCTTTCGCCTGCGAATCTTTCATAGTATACCTTCCTTTCACGCGCCTAGCCCTTTAGATTAAGTAATCTTAGAGATGGCATAGAAAGCTAAAATTGAGAGTTGTGCTTTTATTAGGAAAAGAGTAGTGTATTCAGTTCACTATCATTTTGTTTAAAATTGTTTTAGCTTAGAAATTGAGCAGAATCAGGGAGGTTGTCTATGCTAGGATGGGTCTTAACATTTCTGGTGATATCTATTATTGCAGCGATACTGGGCTTCACCGGAGTTGCTCTTGCAGCTGCAGAAATTGCTAAAGTTGTTTTCCTTATTTTCTTAATCATGTTCGTTGTCTCATTATTAATATATGTGTCAGGCGCGACACTCGCTATGTTGACGTGGGTGTTAACATTTCTGGTTATTTCTATCATTGCCGGCGTGCTTGGTTTTACAGGTATTGCAATTGCGGCTTCAGAAATCGCCAGGGTTTTATTTTTAATTTTCATCGTATTGTTTATTGTGTCACTTGTACTACATTTAATTGATAAATCAAAATTACCTTAATGAATGGCTATTAATGGGATGATAGTTTTTTTGTTTAACTGTGAGTTATTAACCAAGGAGGTTTTATATGTTACGTTTTCGTTTATGTATTCTCGGTCTAGGTTTATTATCTTCAGCAATGTCCCTCGGGGCACAGGCCGATCAACCTACAGTAGTTGAAAAATACGTTGTCGTATCCCCAGCTCCTAAGGCCACTTGTACAACAATTTCTGCCCATTGGGAGGGAAATGTCTGGATTGATAAGCAAGAAATATGTAAATATGAGGGTAGACCAGAAGGTATCACATGGGTCAATTCTTATTGGTCATGCACCACATCCACCGCCGATGGAAACTGTACTAATTGGACATTAGTTCCAGGTTACTGGAAAAAAACAGAGTAGAGTCTATCACTGAATGCATTGAGTAAAGTTAGACATATTTTTTTGCTCACGTCATTATGATCGCCTAATACTTTTTGGTATTAGGCGCTTCAATCTACAGCCAGCTTTGTGTTTTTAAATCCAATCGCTTAATGCAATACCAATACCAGCACTATTTGTGCGATGATTGTATTCAATCAAGCTCTGCCCATAACCGCTAAATAATTGTATATAGCCTTTAATATAAGGGGTCAGAGGAAAACTCCAGGTCAATTCAGCCGTTGCTCGTTTACCACCACTTTCTAAAATATTATGTGCTGACAATGCAAAGACTTGCTTTTGATGTTTATAGGCAAGCAGTATTCGACCGTAACCTAAGAATTGTGCAATATTATTGTTATTATTATTGGTTGAAATAATATACCAGGGTTTGATACTGACCATCCAATTGTCTGATGAAGCAGTGACATCAATATAAAGACGGTTCCAACTCCTTTCCAGCGCATTACCATAACCATTAGATTGATGAGAAGCACCTATATTAAATAAATTAATACGCCAATTTTTGACTAGATGAAAGTTAACTTCATTTGTAAGAAATAATTCAGGCTCATAATCAGACTCTCTAAAAAAAGCATTATGATTATAAACTTGCCAATAGGACAACTGGGTATAGGCAAGATACAAAGAGGAACGATGATTTAAAATATTTTTCCAAACAGGGACCTTAAAACTGAATTGATATTTCACTTCCGCACTTTTAAGCTGTTCATTATTGGGAGTATTATTTTGATAAACCGCATTATCGGGTGAAGCTGTATAATAGTAAGGTAATAGGTACGTAGGTTTATATAAAGTAATTGAAAAAAAATTGGGAGGGATTTTATTTTCTTGTTTTTCTCGATTTACAACCGGATTAGATGAATGAGCTTGGCTCGAAGATTGATATAAGCTGTATTTGCCGATATTTTCAGTATTATTAACTGATGAATCAGCAAAACTAATACTGGTCCCACAGAAAATGATAAAAATGGGCAATAATCTAAAAATATTTTTCATCCAAAGTGCTCCGGGTTAAGAAGTAAAATTTAACTCCAACTACCACTATTTGCAAATTTATTATTTATATTTTATTGCATACTGGATTTTTTCATGTATGATTAGCTGAGAAAATTATTTATAAAAGTTTAAATGATTTTTTGACTTCATAATGGACTTATAGGTGAGATATGTTTAAATTAAAGGATTTTTATAGTTTTTCTTTGATAATTTCGGTTTTAGTTTTTTTTAATCCAGTTTGTTATGCAGATATTAATGTCATGAGTGATGCTTATGCAGGTGGCGGAAATCAAGGCCATGGACAAGGGCAAGGCCATGGACAAGGGCAAGGCCATGGAAACGGGCAAGGTCACGGGCATGGTAAAGGCCATTCTGCAGCAATAACAAATAATAAAAAAGCTCATAACCAAAAAAATTCCATTAATAAAAACGTTAAAAACGCTGCTAATGCCCGTAATAAACGATTTTCTAATAAAGATGTTTTAGTGATTAAAAAATATTATTCTGCAAATCAATTCCCAGTAACTACACTGCCGCCAGGAATAGCAAAAAATTTGTTACGTGGAAAACCGTTACCGCCGGGAATCGCAAAAGTATTTTTGCCATCTGATTTAATGTCGCAATTGCCAGCGTACCCCGGTTATGAATATCTCGTCGCCGGAAAAGATGTGCTCTTAGTTAATTCAACAACAAATGTTGTTTCGGATATACTTACGAATGTGTTGAGATAGATGCTAAACGGTGGCAGCAAAGTCAAATCTATTCTATTTGAATTTTTCACCAGGCTAATGCTATATTATTTTTTACAACTACGAAAATCACCATTTTCACTAAAATTTTTTATTTTAAAATATCTCCAAAATCAATAATTTCTGTAAAATAATTTTCATCTTCTACGTATTTTTATTAGAATTGCAAACACTACGTAGAATATGATATTGCATATTTTGCGTATATTACGAAAAAGTCTGCCCAACTCGTTGATTTTATTGCCCCCTAACCCGAATGCTTAACACAACCAAAAATAAATAATTTAACGTCTATACTTAAAGCAAATCACTGGATTAAAAGAGAGGCGTCTATGATGCATTCTAACGATCAAAAAAAATCAGAAGATGAGAAAATCGCAAAACGTGCAAAAATAATTAAACTAATTGATGTACCGCCGCAGGTTGATTTGGCAGACTTAAAAGATCAAAAAGAATGGAGATTATTAGATGAAACAGAAGCAAAACTATTAGAAAGGGTGATGGAAGGTCTGCCTCTTGGACGCTATTCAAAAAAAGAATTAGGGGAAAAAATGGCAGCACTAGGCGATGGTAACTGGCCTGCCAATACACCTGCTACCCGCGGCATTATTAAAGAACCAGATGGTACTTTATATGTTGTATACAAAGGACGTAAAAAGAGAAAAGATGCAGGAGAAGGTGGATTTGGCAAAGTAAAGTTAGTGCAAGACATGAGAAAAGGTGGATGGTGTGCACTTAAAGTTATATCTGAAGAACTTCAAAAAAAAATGGAAAAGAAAGTGCTAAGAGAGCTTGTTGAGAATGAACATAAAGCTCTTAGCGCGACAAAAGCCGGTCATGGCGAGTTAATAGAACGAAAAGCAGCAGTAGGTGGAGTAAAAAAATATCACTTTGTGATGGATTATATTAAAGGAAAGGATCTGTGTGATATTGCTCAGGCAGCGGAAGTACAAATAAACAATCCCAACCCGCTGCGTTTATCCGCTATTCAGTGGCTTGATATTGCTTTAAAAGCTGCACAAAGCATTCAGGCACTTCATAAACAAGGTTATTTGCATTGTGACATTAAGCTTGAAAATATAATGTGTGACTTGCTTAATAATAAAGTGGGCGCTATTGATTTAGGTTTTGCTTTAAGGCAAGATGCAAAACGCGTTACAACACCAAGGACTGAGGGCTATATGGCACCTGAGCTTGATCTTCTCCGTCAGCCTTTAGAGCCGGCGCCTTATTCTACTGCATCAGATATGTATGCTTTTGGAAAAACATTGGAAATGTTATTCAGTTTCTCTACAAGAACAACATGCCCTTTTTCTAACGATAAAAAAATGAAAAAAATGATAGAAGCGATGACTCATGAAAATCCATCCCGCCGCCCGCAGTTTGGAACCGTTATAAAAAAATTAGAAGATTTTCGCAAGCAATTATTACCGATTATCCCAAGAACAACAGGGATTATTGATGTAAATGAATATTTAGGGGCCGAAAATAAGCAGGTGTTTATTCATGCATTGAAGGCAGTCGATACAGTTGTCTTAACAATCCCTGCTTTACCAGAGAATCGTGAAAATGAAACAACAGAAGACCTTATTAGATATAGCACAGTAAAAAAAGAATTAGAAGCAGAAGGCATTGTTGTTAGAGATGAAATGCTTGTTGATAAGAACCCTATGACACTTATATCAACAGTGTATGCATTAGATAGAAAGAACAAAGACAATGTTGTAATTCCATATGTCTGCTATATTTCCGAAAAAGAAAAGCCCGGATCGTTACATGAGATGCAATTTCTCAAAGTAAAGGCTAACACCTGTAGCACCCCACACTACAGAAGAGAAATTTCGGATCGCCATCAAAAAAACATGGTTTTTGATATTACTGATGAAGAACTGCGTAGAATACAAAAAATACTTTTCAATGAAATAAACCGATTAAGTAAGGCTGAACAACAGCCTGACCAAAATCCTAGCTCTATAAACGCATTACACAATATGATATACAAACTTGAAAATAATTATCAACAAAAAACGCTAACTGCCTATACATTATATACTGAGCTAGAGAGCTTGCAAAAAAAATTACTCGAGTCTCCTCCACCATCAACTTCTTTATTTTTAAAACATAAAACGGTTCGTGTAGTGAGTTCCTTAACAAGTCAAGCTAAATCTAATCTAGGGAAGAAAGAAAAATTAGCACATAAACTCCAGCAAATAGATAGTCAAGATATACCTAAAATGAAACGCTAGATTATTATTCAAATTTGAGACTTCCCTCATTCACTGCTACAATACCGCCCTACCCGTTTAAAATTATCCCTAAAATGAAAGGTTATTTATGACAGTCGTGACTCGTTTTGCCCCCAGCCCTACCGGCTATTTACATGTAGGCGGAGCTCGTACCGCTTTATATTGCTGGTTATATGCCAAAAAAACAAAAGGCAAATTTATCTTACGTATCGAAGACACCGATACCGAACGCTCTACCCAAGAATCAGTGGATGCGATACTTAATGCAATGCAATGGTTAGATTTGCATTACGATGAAGGCCCCTATTATCAAACACAACGCTTTGACCGCTATCGCGCTATCAGCGAACAATTACTACAAGAAGGCAAGGCCTATCGTTGTTATTGCTCAAAAGAACGTTTAGAAAAATTACGCAATAGCCAAATAGAAAATAAAGAAAAACCACGTTATGATGGACACTGCCGTGATTTAAAGACAGCACAAGAAGGAAATTATGTGATACGTTTCCGCAATCCTGCTTCGGGTGTCGTTGAATTTGATGACATCATTCGCGGCAAACTGACTTTTAATAATACTGAATTAGACGATTTAATTATTCTTCGCAGTGACGGAACTCCTACCTATAATTTCACGGTAGTCGTCGATGATTTAGACATGAAAATCACGCATGTCATTCGTGGTGATGATCATATCAATAATACACCCCGTCAGATTAATATTTTAAAAGCGCTAGGCGTCACCCCTCCCCTCTATGCACATGTTTCTATGATATTAGGCAGTGATGGCAAGCGTCTTTCAAAACGTCATGGCGCAGTGAGTGTGATGCAATATCGAGAAGAAGGTTTTCTACCCGAAGCATTGTTGAATTATTTAGTACGTTTGGGTTGGTCGCATGGTGACCAAGAAATTTTTTCAAGAGAAGAATTAATCGCTCTATTCGATATCAAAGGGATTAATAAAGCTCCTGCTGCGTTTAATATGGAAAAATTGCTTTGGTTAAACCAGCATTATTTAAAGACCAGTCCGCCTGATCATGTTGCCAAAGAATTGGCATGGCACATGCAGCGCTTAGACATAGACGTATCACAAGGGCCGCCTTTAACAGACATTGTCCAAGCCCAAGCGGAACGCTCCAAGACATTAAAAGAAATGGCAGAAAAAAGCCGTTATTTCTACGGCACTGTCCATTTTAATGAAGAAGCCGTAAAAAAACATTTGACCGTTGAAGAAGTTCCCGCTTTAACTATCCTACAAGAAGAGTTGGGCCGTTTGACCACATGGAGCAAAGAACCACTACATCAAACGATTCAACAGGTATCCGAAAAATTAGGTGTAAAAATGGGCAAAATAGCCCAGCCCTTACGGGTCGCCCTCACTGGCGATACAGTATCGCCCCCTATCGATATAACCCTAGCATTATTGGGCCGTGAAACAACACTTTCCCGACTTAATAATGCTTTACTATTATGCAGATAGGATCTTTTTGTTTTTTATCCATTTTTGATTGACAAACCATCCGGGGCTGCTAGAATCGCAGCTCTCATTTTGGTAGAGCGGCGGGGCTATAGCTCAGCTGGGAGAGCGTTTGCATGGCATGCAAAAGGTCGGCGGTTCGATCCCGCCTAGCTCCACCAAATCGACATTTAAATCAAAAATGTCCCCATCGTCTAGAGGCCTAGGACATCGCCCTTTCACGGCGGTAACACGAGTTCGAATCTCGTTGGGGACGCCAATATTCAATAAGTTAGAACTCGAGAGATTCAACTGTAGCATCTATGTAGATATTGGCTCTATACTTCACAATAATGCAAATAAGCAACCCGTTTATGAGGACATTGAAAATGCTTATAGAACTTAGATCAACAACTACTGAAGTTTTATCGTCTGAAAAATATTTAGCGTTGTCCGCCAAAGAAAAAGCTAATATTTTACAGGTTAAAATTATACCTCCTGCCTTAGGGGAAAAAGATTTTGGTAAAATTCAAGTAGATTATAAATCTCCTGTATATAAGGTTTCTAATGAATAATAGCCTGCCAAATAATCAAAACCCACTTTCCCCTGAGTTAGTTAGCAAGCTATTAGCAGTACAAGAAAAAGACATTGCATTAAAACGAGCTTAGAAAACAAGCTGATTCAAATAGTTTTGAATTTGCGAAAGTTTCGCTTACTGCAAATGCCAAGGACAGAGAAGAACAAAGGAAACATCTCAAGAGCATAGTTAGATATGTTTTAATTTTTGCATTTTGTATAATTCTAATATTGGCTCTATTTCTTTCTCTAGCACTTTATTTAAATAAAGACCAAGTAGCATTGGAAATTGTGAAAGCAATTATTTTTATAACTTCTGGCGGTTTGGGAGGGTATGCTTTAGGAAAAAGATCAGGGAAAGATTCAAAGTAAGCTTCAACAAATTCTAAGAAAAATTATTTTACTTGAACATATTGATTAAGAAAATCTATAGCATATTTTTCGAAAATATCATCCGAGCTACTTTCCTCAATTAATGTTTCCTTGTTTTTTAATAAAAAATACTCGCCAACTTTATATCCTAAAAAGTTAGCGAGCACTCACTTTAATATTGATTAATCAAATACCCATACAACCATTTTGCTTCTTGTACAATGTCACTCAGAGTCCAAAGATAATTATTTACCGCATCAACTCCAACTGCATCTGTATCAATAATCGTTGCAATGATTGCCAATGCTTCTGCTTGACAAAGACAGCGATTAAGTGCGGCAGACAATTCTTGTTGACTCAGCCCTTCTTTTAGAAGATAGATGTTATTTGATGAAGCAGATTGAATATTCATATGACAGCTCCTGTATATTGCTTTGATTTGGCCTCTTTTTAGAGGCGGTCGGGTGACTCAAAGCCGTATACAGACGGCGGACATATTCCCTTTTCAGGTATTGTATTAGTCCACACCCGACCCTTAAAATAAACGAGCATAAAAAAACCGTTTAACTTTCGGGCACGGTTATCCGCTGTATAAGTGCTTTGAGGCACTCAACGCTTACAATAATGCTAAACAGAACGAGGGTCAAGAACTTCTGGGCTAGATATATTCATTGGGAATTTGCTTTAGGAGAGACCGAAAAAAGCTACTTTTCAAAATAAACTTGCCCCACCCCAACCCAATACGCTATGATCCACCTCGTTCACCAGGGGTGCTTTGGATAAATGACAAATTCAAAGCTGAGAAATACCCTAATGACCTGATCTGGCTAATACCAGCGGAGGGAGTGTGAAGGCAAAAAAATTTTTGCTTTTATTTCTCTCTGCTATTAAATAAAAGAGAGAAATAACATGAATAGTCGTATCCTGAGATTTTTTCAAACTTCTACAAAAAAACCACCTAGTATTTGCATTATGCGCCATGCAGAATCAACCTGGAACGCTGGCAGAAGACGTGTTCAAGGCGCTTCAACCGATCCAGGTATTGTACTTTCACCCTATGGCATCCAATCTATTCATGCCCTGTTAAAAAACGTTCCAAAGCCCGATGTGCTGATTTGCAGTCCACTGCTCCGATGCAAGCAAACAGCGGAAATATGGTTTGGTTCCGATTTTGAAAACATTTCCATCTCCAAAAAATTGGTCCCTGATTTGAAAGAAATTAATGCAGGTATTTTTGAACACCGTTATCTTGATGAATTAACCCATGATGCGCTTTGGAAGTCATGGTTAAAAAATCCAGCGGCATTCCCAGGATTTCCACAAGGCGAAACATCGCTTGCTTTTCAAGAACGTGTATTAAACGCTTTTTCCAATATATGTATCGAATTCGCCGATACATCAAAAAATGTTTGTGTCATCACCCACGGCATTGTTATGCGTGCTTTACTAATCTATCTCAAGAAAAAAGATTTATCGCAATTGTGGGAACATGATGTAAAAAACCTGGAAAGATTGTTATTAACGCCAGAGCATATCAGTACGTTGAAAAATCTATCAACAATGATGACAAATACATGCAAATTGGCCTAACGCTACATACGTTAATTGACTTCAAACACCAACGTAACATTTTCAACAATATCTTGCGTGCCTGGTTGAATATCAGGAGCAATTGATTTTGCGTTGCTGCTGATCGCAACAGAAAAAGAAGGCTGATTAGAATAATCAGACGTTTCTACTATATTAATGACCTTACCTAAACGTAATCCAGCTTGGCCTGTGAGTTCCCGCGCTCTTTCTTTCGCTTTGTCGATTGCTTGCTTCCGTGCTTGTTTTTTCAAATTGTCAGGCTGGCTAAAACTAAAATTAATATCTTGAATTTGATTTGCCCCATTATTCACTGCGCCCTCCAGCACTTTTTCCAATTGCTGGCGCGACTTGTCAATATCACGAAATTTGACAGTCATCATTTGGTTCGCTGAATAACCTATAATACTGCTTTGACCATTGTCATAACGGTATTTAGGAGAGGCATAAAATTCTGTCGTTTGAATATCATTTTTATCTATTTTTTGCTGCGTAATAAAATCAATTAATTGATTTATTTTTTGGTTATTTTTATTTTTAACATCAACGATATTCACCCCTTCCGTGAGCACGCCTATTCTTATTGTTGCCAAGTCCGGAACGCTGGTCACTTTTCCTTGCGCAGTAATATTCATCGTCTGACGATTACCATTGATGGCCTTAAGTTGATTGATAATCATCACAGCCAATAACACAATTAAGAGTATTCCCAACGTCTTTACTATCCAGCGAGGAACAATGACCTGTTCCATATGATTTTCTCCGTGATTATATGAACGATTGGTACCTATCTTAGCAGGGCTATCGTGTATGGTGAATACTATTGACCAAATTTATTTTGAGGCACAGGAGGAAGACGGCGGGTCGCGTTCGGTACAATCACTCTTGGTTGAAAAAACGGCTGAGTCATCGCATTTTTGACATAACCAGCGGGCAAAGGTGCAGCCTGCTGAGCAGAAACAGGTGAGCGCAAGACAGGAACTGTATGTGGCGCAGGTACAGACGCAGGAACAGAAAAAAACTGGTTTGGTCTGCGTACCATTGGTTGCATTGGTAAGGAAACAGCCCGCTGAGAAGCTGAAGCTGTTGTGGCTCCTCGAGCATTATTATTAGGCCAAAACAAAAACGTGGGAGATGCAACCTGAGGAGGCTTTGATGTTGTTGGCATCGCTTTTTTTTGATGCTGATTAAAAGGACAGACTGAATCAAGTGGATTGCTGCTAGGCTGAAAAAACGGCAAGGCCAACGCATCTTGAACAACAGGCAATGTTTGAAAAGATTGGCTGGGTCTACTTGCCATCGGTTGGACTGGCACAGGAGCCTGAAACGCCGAAGATGATATCGTCGCTCTTTGAGTAGAATGGCCATTAGGTTGAGGTACAGACTGAGGAAAGGCAGCCTGCGAAGGAACCGGTGAATGACAAGCAGAAAATGGTGCCATCGTTCCTTGAGGAGCATAGCTATTAGGCCTAGACAACGGAGCGAACGGTGGAGCTTGTCTAAAAACAGCATCATCAACAGATTGGCAATGAGCAGAAGCTGCTACACGACATTTTTCTTCAGAAACTTGCTGCTCTTTTTTCTGCAGATATGTTTTTTTAAGAGCGACTAACTTGCTTCGCGCGGCCTGCAATTGAAGGATTAACGCTTTCAGTTCTTGATTATTGTCATAAAATTTATTATCAGAGTAAAATTTCCCCACTTTGCTAAGATAATCTCCTGCTATATTAAAAATACAAGTCGCATTTTTGATATTATTCCCTGCTCCACTCATATTTTTATCAATTATCGCTTCTTCCGTTGCCACTAAAATTTCCTTACCCTTAGACAAATGGATTTCTCCTAATGCATACAAAATATCTCCTATTAATTTATCTGCAGCATCAAAATGATCCCGCATAATTATCAATGCAGAAGAATATAGCTTAATTGCTTCCTCATAATTTTTCAGCTGAAAATAGGTTTCTCCCAGATAAAAACATGCAGAAACAATATGTTTATCTTTAATTTTTGTTTTAATTAAAAATAACGTTCTTATCTTTAATTCAATTAAAAAATAATTTAACCCAAGATTATAGTCACCAAGGTAAAAACAAATCCTCCCTAAAGAATGAGTGATTTCAGCAATCGATTTGAGAGATTCTTTATTTGTCATTGCACCCAATTGAAACAGCTCACCTTTATAAAATTCAACAATTGCTCTTAGCCTTTCAGTGCGTAGAGGAAAAGCAACAATATAACGAGAGGATGGTCTCGCTTGTTTTTCTTCTTCACAATTGCCAAGTTCAAGTTCGTCTATTGTTGGAAGTTCACTCACTCCAAAACATGTTTGCAACATATCTTCAACTTGCATTTTTAAAAGAAAATGGCCCGGCATCTCAATATTATCATTGCTCATTCTATTTTCTTCAGATAGGATTCCATCAACCAATGTATTTAAATCTGGATCAGCAGCGGGATCAAAAGATAGTTCTGATGGACGTAACATGGTATTGCTCCTCGTAGTAAAGTTTATTTTTATAATGCTTTAAAAGACGAGCAATTCTAACATTTTTTCTATATAGATCAACAAATAAATAGTAAAATCTTGTGTAAATCGGATTATTTTTTTAAGCTACGATAAATGATCCCTGTGCGGGTATTCGGATTATTTTTTGCATATTCTTCTATGGACACTGTAGTGAATGAGTTATGTTTTTCTTGTAGCGTTTCCTTGCAAAATATAGTCCTACACCATGAGCCGTACAAATGTGAGATGCTAAAAAACTGTTGTTCAAAAGAATATTGATGAATTGCTTTCAATAATGTATCACGGTTCCTAGTATTTAGATTAATGTCATCAAAATACTTTTCTGCCAATTCCCATGCTTTTGCAGTACATCCCTTTTTGTTTTTATCAATATCTGTATTAATTTTTTTTATCGTAAGTTCGTCTTCATTATCCTTTAAAAAATTACTTCTCATACGGATGCCCCATTGACTATCGTGTAATGCACGGTAAATTTTCTTGAATGCCTCGAGTTTTTTTTCATCTACTCTATCGTCTTGCTTTTGTTCTTGCTTCGGCTCTGGTTTTGGTTTTGGTTTTGGTTTTGGTTTTGGTTCTGGCTTTGGTTCTGGCTTTGGTTTTTGATTTTGTTCTCGGTTTGGTTTTTGTGATAGGTTTTTTTCTCGTTGTATTGCATATCCTAAACCATTTAAGGCACCACGTATTCCAAATGTACTTTGAATGTCTTCTCGTTTTCTTGCCTGTTCATATTGTGTGTCTGCATTAGCTTTCTCTCGCCGCGCATTTTCTAGTTGTGCTTCTATTTCTGGTACTGTTTTCTGTGCCTTTTCTAATTGATCAAACGACGCATTAGGTGATGCAGATGATGCAGATATGTCGATGCACTGTTGTAACTCGGCTTCTAAAGATCGAACCGCTGCATCTGCTTTAGCTAATTTCGTTGTTGCACAAGCAACCTCTTGTGCCCTAGCATCTTGTGCGACAGCTGTGAAGGATCGGGGACCGGACATGACTACCCTTCTCATTTAAGTTGAAGTTGAAATATTATATAAAAAATTGTACTAAAAGTAAACATGTTATGCTTTTCTGATATTCACACAACAACCTTTTGATTATTAATATCATTTTTTCAAGTTGAGTTTTTAGTTAAATCTCTTTAACCTTAAAGCACCTATATAATTTGATAACGATTATGCTAAAACTTCCCACACTAAAGCCGGGCGACAGCATCGACATCATCGCCCCTGCTTCCCGCTGCACAGATAACCAATTAATATTATTGAAAAATTTATTCGAATCGTGGCAATTGACCTGTATGATCGCCGATACTATTTTTGGTGACGATGTGTTTTGCGCCAATACGGATGAAATCCGCTTTACCCACTTAGTAAACGCTTTAAAAAACTCCCAAACCAAGGCTGTCATTTGTGCCCGCGGCGGCTATGGGTCTATGCGGTTAATCCCCGACTTAACCAAAATCGCCCCGCCCGCCTCCCCCAAGCTCTTTGTTGGCATGAGCGATACCACCGCGTTACAACTCTATCTACAGCAACAGTGGCAATGGCCCACCCTCCACGGCGCATCTGCACCTGACCGGTTTTCACCTGAATCCATTGCTTCACTTAAATCTATTCTATTCGGTGATGTGCAACAAATTAAATTTACCGGCTTATCACCTTTAAATGATGCAGCAAAAAAAAGCGGCACGATTAAAAGTTATATAGCAGGCGGCAATTTATCATTGATCCAAGCAGGAACAGGAACCGCTTGGCAACTGGATGCGCGAGGTAAAATCATTTTACTAGAAGACACCTGCGAGCGAGGCTACCGTATTGACCGCATGTTACAACATTTAACTCAAGCCGGTATTTTCAAAGAAGCCGCGGCCATTTTGCTAGGTGATTTTATTGAGGGAAATGAACCTAATGGCACCTCACTAATCACACATGCACTCCAGCGCTTCGCACAAAGCACCACTGTTCCTGTGGTGCAGATACAAGGCGTAGGTCATGGATATACGAATTTTCCTTTACCGTTAGGAACCGCAAGCACCTTGCAATTAGGCAATGAAATGACACTAACTTGCACCAGATAAGTAACAGCTCCCCGTCATTGCGAGCGAAGCGAAGCAACCCAGTCTTTTCAGCATTGATTAGTACCCTTTACGTTCAAAAGCAGCGCCGAAAAGACTGGGTTGCTTCGCTTCGCTCGCAATGACGAGTGGAGGAGTAAGCTGTTACCCAGATAAAGCTCGACGCGCTAATACTGCCATAGTCAATCGATTCACTGAAACAAGTTTTTGCTGCTCATTCACAATGTCAATGCTCCATACCTGTGTAGACTTGCCTAAATGATAAGGCCGCGCCGTCCCTATCACATACCCTTCACGCATAGAGCGGATATGGTTCGTATTAATATCAAGCCCAACACAATAAAATTGACTTGAATCAACACAAAAATTTCCTGCCGTGCTCCCCACCGTTTCTGCTAATACACACGATGCCCCGCCGTGCATGATGCCTAACGGTTGTTTAGTACGTGCATCAACCGGCATACGCGCCACTAAATAATCATCTCCTAACTCAATGAACTCAATGCCCAGATGATCTACCATGGTATTCCGACAACGCGCATTGATTAGCTCCACATTGATTTCTGTTTGCCAAATTTTCATAAAATTTCTCTGTCATCCTATCGAATATCCATTATATACGAGAAACCCAATAAAATTACAGTTATCAAAGCTTGCTCTCTCACTGTACTCGGATAGATAATAAAAGAGGAAATAATGATAGGAAGCCACCATGACTAAATTGACCATAGGAATTGTCTGTTTATTTTTAGCAGTAACATCGATAGGAACGTTTGCAGCAGAGGAAGTTGTCATTCCAGGCTATTCTCCGCCCCAACCCTTGCCCTCTTCTGCAGCTACAAATTCTCCCTTGGCCCAAGAAGCACTACAAAAAATGAATATGGCCGGCGCTGCGGCCGCTAATGCTTCTTCTACTGATAAGGCCCCCTCTACACCAGAATCGCGGTACAAGAGTTGTCAACCCTTCATTCCTATCACTATGCCGTATGAAGTCGTACAACAAAATCTACGCAAATATGATGAAACAGATTCCGGTAAAACCTATAGCTGGTCAATTGATACAGGGCAGCCCGACCTCATCATCACCTTTTTAGACAATGCAATATTAGATGTAAAAGGCCCTCTGCCATCTAATTTAGACAATGCAAAAGATTTGAAATTTACCCTCGCCGATGTGCAAAAAGCAACAAATAATCCCGGCAAAGTTATTGGCGGTGTGCATGTATTCTCACAAAAACAAGGAGAAGGTAAACTTATGATCTATACTGATGCAGAAGGCAAGGTGACCCGCTTCACAACTGATTTTACTTGCGAGCCAAGGTAAATTTTGTTTTAAAACAACTAGTAATTACAAAATAAGCTTTTGCGTAATTTAAAAAGAGTATAATGGGTGATGTGCAGAGTGTAACCACAAAAGGAGGCGCGCCATGACTAAGCATTCCAGTAAAAAACATTTAGTTGATTTATCAAATGATTTAGCAAAAATTCGCGACGCATTTGCAGAAACTGCGATAGACGTAAAAAATAAAGCATCAGAAGCGTTTTCTCAATCAGTAGAAGACGTGAAAGACAAGTCAACTGATTTCAAAGACAACATCGAAGCTTTTGTTGCTGAAAAACCTTTTAAATCATTATTACTCGCTATGCTATCAGGAGCCTTTCTAGGCGCTTTTATGCGTAGAGGGAGACGAATTAGCTCACGTCATCGCGAATAAACAATAGCATGAGGTTTAGACATGGGGAATGCAAAGAGAAAGCCTAGTTTAGTGAAATCCATTCTAAACCTCGTCGCGATTGTTCCTACATTTTTTAGTGTGTTAGGCAACGTCATCACCTTCATTGAATTAGAAGCCCAGCTAGCAGGGAAAAGTTTAGTACAACTCATTGTGCTTTCTATTGTCTTTGGCACACTTTTAACAGCCACATGGGTGGGTGTATTGGCAATGTTATTTATCTATTTCCAGTCCCTTTCTTGGACGCCGCTTTTTTCATTGTTTATTATTCTTGTAATAAACATTATTACTTTAACTATCGTTGCAATCTTCCTTTGCACTGTTAAAAAGAATTTATTTTTCCCCGAAATACGTAATCAACTACGTTATCTACAAAGATTATTCAGGAATAAATAAGTTACGAATGAATTTGTGATACACCCATCTCCTTAATTTTTGTTTTTAGATCATCAACATTCGAGCCAAATTTATTTTCTAGCGATGCAATAACAGGTTGATAAGCCTTTACGAATTCAGAATTTTTCCATATAGGTGATTCAGCATAGGCAGTCATCTGCACAAAAAAGACAATCACTACTTCAATAATAAAGGCCTTTAGAAAACCGAAAATACCACCTAGTAATCGATTAAAAATACTTAAGCCGGAAGCTTGAACAACTGCACTCATAAAATAATTAATAATCGCTCCTATGATTAAAGTACCGATCAACAGAACAGCAAAGCAGACACCGATCATAACAGAGCTCTGTCCTGCCATGGTCTCGCTTGTGGAACTCAATGTTGACTGTACAGCAGGATTACTTGAAAAAAGTGCGGCAAGCTTAGGCGCAAAAGTAAAACCAATAAATAGTCCCGCTACCCATGCAAGAATTGAAATAATTTCTTTGATCAATCCACGCCATAAGGAAAGCAATATAAACAGTAAAAAAATACCGGAAAATAGATAATCAAGCCAATTAAAATTACTAAGTATCATGTCATGACCTCACATTATTGTGGTTTCTCAGATGGTTGAGTTTGGGGGGTTATCATATTGGATGGAACAACATCTTTTAGAGCAGGCTTAGATAGCTCTTGCAATGCATTCAGTGGATTAAATAAATATTTATCTTTAAATATATTTTGGTATTGTTCGGGTTTTTGCCCGCTGACAATGCTGTCTAACCTTTCGGCTGAGGTATAGAAAAGTTTTACAAACATAGATTTTGTAAACATAGAATTATCGCTGTCTTTAAACAAATGTAATACGGTAAGCGAAATCAAAATAAGAGTGAGGACATAGCCGCGAATACCGCCTAACACTGCGCCCAGCTTGCGATTCAGCCACGCATAAGGAAAAGAATACACTTCCAGAATACCAGACGCTGCAAGCACCGCTTCACAAATTGAAAACACACCCACAAAACAAATTAAGAAAGCAACGCAATAAAATAATTGATAAATGGTATTTTCATTCAAAGGAGGCAGCCCTATGGCAGTCATAAAATTTTGCACATATTTACTGCCTATGGCATCCACAATTAAGGGTGATTTATTAAGCAATGTCGCTAACGGAATAGTAAATTTAATCGTGCATACTAAAGCGACACATAAACACATCATTGAAATAATTTCTTTGGCTGCCGCACGCGACATGCCTAATAATGTATTGACTGCAAAAATGAGAAATACAAAAAAATCAAACCCATTCCATTGATCCATGCCATACACCTATTTTACGATTGCTCAAAGTGGCAATTATAACATGGTATATGTAAAAAGCACCTTAGGTAGGTTGATATGTCATGAATATATCAGTTAAACTATTTTGACTGAATTTTATACTTGGACCAAAGCAATGGATAGCGACTTATTAGAACTACTCAGCTCACATAACTTGTTTTCTTCGTTAAGTAAAAATGTGCTCGAACAATTACTCCCTAAATTTACCAAAATAGAACTCAAACAGGGTAGCGTCTTATTTTATCAAGGAGCACCATCGAACTGTGTGTTTATATTAGCCAGCGGCAGGCTTTCTGCGCTAGTCGCGGATGACAAAAATCAACTGAAAAGCATAGGCCATATTGACGCAGGAGAAACAGTGGGCGAACTGGGGGCCTTGTCGGGCGAGC
Organism: Legionellales bacterium; assembly: GCA_023265835.1. Lineage (GTDB taxonomy): Bacteria > Pseudomonadota > Gammaproteobacteria > DSM-16500 > DSM-16500 > UBA4722. The sequence continues at coordinate 1,305 of JAHFSI010000013.1, read as the reverse complement.
CGCGCTCTTTAACAGTCAAGGCCATTAGAAATAGCATATTGTTAAAATTAAACAGCAAAGATTTTGTCGAACTTTGTTATCATTACCCGGCTGTCATGTTTGCAACAGTGCATCCTATCATTGAGCGCACTCAGCATCTGATTTCGACTTTTACCACCGAACAAAGTAATAAATCTATCGCCATAGCGCCGATGGCTGATTTCATATCTTATGAAAAATTCATTAATAACTTACAATTGCACTCCAAATCCTATTCCAGCCTTATCATTATCTCAGAGTTGGATCCTGAATTTAGTGAGCATTTCACAGGGCCTGCCGCTATCAAAGAAAAAATTCGATTAATCGAAGATACGAAAAAGCGTTCACAGAAAATAGTTTATTTTCTCAAATCATTTGATACATCGCTTGCAAAAATTTGTTTAAAAAAAATTGAGCTGCTTTACCTGGTGTCGGATGCAAAAATAACAGAACCCATAGACCCAGCCATACTCGATAATATTAAAGACAATACATCGCATTTTTTTGCTGATCCTGTGCTTATTTTGCTACATCCTGATAATACGGTTATGCCAAGTAATACGATGCATTGGTTGAAGCAAACTCAGTTCAGCATGCACCATCATATTAAAATCAGCTCGATTAAGCATTATCAACGATTACTGCGTTTTATGCGCGGCAAAGCAGCGGGGCTTGTTTTAAGCGGAGGCGGTACGCGTGGTTGGGCACATATAGGTGCCATCAAGGCATTGCGTGAACATAAAATTCCTATTGATATGATAGGCGGCTCCAGCGTAGGCGCAATTATTGCGGCTTGTTATGCTGTTCAAGAATCCTATAAAGATGCGAACAATCGGTTCCACACTATCGTCGAATCATCACGAGGTTCAACTTCTTGGAAAAATTTAACTTGGCCTTATGTCTCTTTATTTAATGCAAAAGCATTTACTGAATCCTTGCAGCACGTTTTTGATGACTTGCGAATTGAAGATTTATGGATACCCTATTTTTGTGTTTCAAGTAACATGTCTACTTCTAATGAAGAAGTGCATCGCAGCGGTCTTTTATGGCAAAAAACACGCTGCAGTGCTTCGATCCCAGGACTGATCCCACCGATGGTCATTGAGGGTGAGTTACATTTAGATGGTGGTTTATTGAATAATTTGCCCGTGGATGTGATGCGGCAATTTTTGGGAAAAAAGGGCCGTATTACTGCAGTTGAACTCAATACTTCATTGGGAAGTCATTGCAAATATCATTTTCCGCCTATTTTGACTCTCAAAGATTTTATATTGATTAAACTGGGGA
>JAHFSI010000087.1 GCA_023265835.1 Legionellales bacterium | reverse complement strand
TGCATGGAAAGTGCTGCGGGTGTTGGGTAATTTGTTGCATTTGCCAGGGTTTGATTATGAATCAGCGGATGAGGTGTTGCAGGAGTTGAAATTACTATTGAAGCACAATCCGGTGATGGGGAAAGAAACAAAGGGGCCGCGGATTAAAAAAAGTGAGAAATTATTATCTCGAGTGGGGGAGATACCCATTTATGCGGTGGATGGTTTAGTGCGGCGTGCGGGAGCATTGCAAGTGGCACAAGCTATTATGGAAGGTGAGCTGGCTGCGGTGCGTATGAATTCGCAGACGGCGAGGGAGTTAGGGGTGAAAGAGTTGGAGATAGTGAGGGTGAAGCAGCAGCAAGGTGAGATAGGTTTGCCGGTGGTGATAGATGAGCAGGTGCCTTTACAGGCGGTGTATGTTGCGGGTGGGATAATGGCGACGATGGGGTTGAGTGAGTTGTTTGGTGCAGTTGAGATTTTGGGTTGCTAACTACCATGTGTCATCCCCGCCTACCATGTGTCATCCCCGCCTACCATGTGTCATCCCCGCGAAGGCGGGGACCCATTCAGGGCAAACACCAAGCTATGAAAGAATTCTATGAAATTGAATTACAAAGAATAAAATAAAAGCTAGAGATTAGGATTAATGGGTCCCCGCTTTCGCGGGGATGACAGAGTAAAGAGGCTATAGCGTATGGAAGGACTACTACTAATCGGTACAATTATCGTAAAGATCATCGCGATCATTCTCGTGCTATTGTTATCGGTTGCCTACATCACTTTTCTTGAACGTAAAGTGATGAGCTATATGCAATCCCGTATCGGCCCTAACCGTATCGGCCCTTTGGGGTTATTGCAGCCGATAGCTGACGTCATTAAATTATTAAACAAAGAAATCATTTTTCCAGAAGCCTCTAATCGTTATTTATTTATCGTTGCACCTATTATTAGTTTAGGCACCGCATTGGCGGCCTGGGCAGTGATTCCATTCGATAAAACCGCAGTATTGGCAAATATCAATGCGGGTGTCTTATTTGTGCTGGCACTTTCTTCTTTGGGCGTTTACGGTATTTTAATTGCAGGCTGGGCCTCGAATTCCAAGTATGCCATGTTTGGTGCATTACGCGCAGCAGCCCAATCCATTTCGTATGAAATTTCAATGGGGTTTGCGTTAGTGGGTGTGATGATGGCGGCGGGTTCTTTGAATTTTCAAACCATAGTCCAGGCTCAAGCCGGCGGTATTTTACATTGGTATTGGCTGCCCTTATTTCCGCTGTTTATGGTGTATTGGATCTCGGGGGTCGCTGAAACAAATCGCGCACCGTTTGATGTGGCAGAAGGCGAATCTGAATTAGTTGCAGGATTTCATGTAGAATATTCCGGAGCCATGTTTGCTTTATTTTTCTTGGCGGAATATGCCAATATGGTATTGATTTCTGCTTTGATAGCGGTGATGTTTTTAGGCGGATGGCTTTCTCCTTTTCAGGGAGTGCCTTATCTAGAGTCGTTCTTTGCTTTTGTGCCGGGATTTGTGTGGTTATTAATAAAATTAAGTTTCTTTTTATTTTGTTATTTATGGTTTAGGGCGACTTTTCCGCGTTATCGGTATGATCAGATCATGCGGCTGGGTTGGAAAGTATTATTACCAGTCACTATTGTTTGGATTGGTGCCGTTGCGATGGCAGTACATTTTAATATAGGCCCTTGGTTTGCTTGAGGTATAAAATGCGGCGTTTATTTCAGTATATTAAGGATTTTTCGTTTTGGGACTTGCTGACGGGGCTTGGTCTGACTGGCCGTTATTTCTTTAAGCGAAAAGTAACGGTGCAATACCCTGAAGAGAAGACACCTATGTCGCCGCGTTTTCGCGGTATTCATGCGTTGCGGCGATATTCGAATGGAGAGGAACGTTGTATTGCCTGTAAATTATGTGAAGCGGTTTGTCCTGCTTTGGCGATTACGATTGATGCTGCGCCTAGAGAAGATGGCTCGCGGCGTACCACTTTATATGATATTGATTTATTTAAGTGTGTTTATTGCGGATTGTGTGAAGAAGCCTGTCCGGTGGATGCGATTGTCTTGACACGTAATCATGATTATCACTTTGAAAATCGCGGGGAGAACATTTTGACTAAGGAGAAGTTGTTGGCGATTGGTGATAAATATGAAAAGCAGATCGCGGCGGATAGGGCGGAAGAGGAAAAATATAGATAGATGATATAACGACTCTTGCTTAGTACAACCTCTCCCGCCACGAGTCTTTAACAAGAACTCTGAACGTTATTGCGGGAGAGGTCGACGCGCGAAGCGCGGCGGGTGAGGGGGAAAGATAACCTATTTAAGAACATGATGAGATTGCGATTGTAACTGACGCTATTTCACGTTAATTTTATTTTTAAAATTTTAAGAGGTTGTACTAAGCGGCTAAGCGATATAAATTGAATGATTGAAAAGGTCATCTATGACAGCAATACAAATACTATTTTACTTATTCTCAACCATCGCTATCCTTTCAGCACTGATGGTTGTCGCTTCAACTAACCCCGTTCGCGGCGTGTTGTCTCTCGTGCTGACCTTTTTCGCCATGGCAGGCATCTGGTTATTATTGCATGCTGAATTCTTAGCTTTGATTTTAGTATTGGTCTATGTCGGCGCTGTGATGACGTTATTTTTGTTTGTCGTCATGATGTTGCGAGTGAATGTCGCCTCCATGCGTGAAGGGTTCGTGCGTTACCTGCCTTTTGGAATTGTTTTATCACTCGTTATTGTAGGACTTATCGTTGTTGCTATAGGGCCTAAGCAATTTGGTTTGACCAGTATGCCTATCCCTCCCACTAAAGATATTAATTACAATAATTTGGCTGAGTTAGGTATGGTTCTTTATACACAATATGCGTATCCTTTTGAAATTGCCGCGGTTTTACTCTTGGCCGCCATTGTCGCAGCCATTAGTTTGACTCATCGCAAACCGCATCAACGAAAAATTCAAAATATCGGCAAACAAATTACGGTGAAACGAGCAGACCGCGTGAGATTGATAGCCATGCCGTCGGTAAAGAAAATGAATGTGTCAGACAAGCCATCCGGAGAGACCTCATGATATCACTTTCAGATTTTCTCATCGTCGCAGCGATTTTATTTGGTATCAGCATTGCAGGGATCATTATCAACCGCAAAAATATTATCGTGTTATTAATGTCGATTGAATTGATGTTGCTGGCAGTCAATACGAATTTTATCGCATTTAGTTATTTTCAAGGCAATACCGTAGGTGAACTGTTTGTTTTCTTTATTTTAGCGGTCGCCGCCGCAGAGGCAGCCATTGGGTTAGCGATTATGATGGTATTATTTCGCAAATCAGGCACTATCGAAGTGGATAAGCTTGATCTATTAAAAGGGTAACGTACGTGGAAATGAATTTAATGGCCATTGCGGCTGCAGTTGCGCTGCTGCCGCTGGCAGGTGCGCTGATTGCGGGCTTGTTTGGCAAAAAAATAGGGCGCAGTGCGACACATTGGGTCACCATTGTTTTAGTGGGCGCGGCTTTTTTGCTTTCTTGTTATTTATTTGCCGTCATCGTTTTACTGGGACATCCGCCTGTGGAAGGTGTGCTTTATCATTGGGTAGTATCAGGCCCATTTAATTTTGATGTAGCCATTTTGCTTGATCACTTGAGCGCAACGATGTTGTTCATTGTTAGTTTTATTTCTTTCATGGTGCATATCTACACCATTGGTTATATGGCGGATGATCCGGGTTATGAGCGATTTTTTAGTTATGTTTCATTATTTACTTTTGCGATGCTGATTTTAGTGTTGGCCAATAACTTCTTACTGCTATTTTTTGGTTGGGAAGGCGTAGGCTTGGTCTCTTATTTACTAATCGGTTTTTGGTTTAAGCGCGAATCAGCGGTAGACGGTGGTTTAAAAGCGTTTATTGCCAATCGGGTCGGCGATGTTGGATTTATTTTAGGGATTGCGGCGGTACTCACTTATTTTAACAGCTTGGATTATCATACTGTATTTAGCCAAGCCACTCATCTTTTAGACACAACCATGCCGTTATTTCCAGGCATCCATGCGTCAGTCATTACCGTCATTTGTGTATTGCTTTTTATCGGTGCTATGGCTAAATCTGCACAAATTCCATTACATGTGTGGCTGCCGGAATCCATGGAAGGCCCCACGCCCATTTCCGCATTGATCCACGCAGCGACTATGGTCACGGCAGGTATTTATATGGTGGCACGTATGTCACCGTTGTTTGAGTATTCGCCCGCAGCATTGAGTTTAGTGTTAATACTGGGCGCGACGACTTGTTTATTCATGGGGTTTTTGGCTGTTGTTCAGCAAGATATTAAACGTGTTATTGCTTACTCCACTATTTCACAATTAGGTTATATGGCGGTAGCACTCGGTGCATCGGCTTATGATGCGGCTATTTTTCATTTAATCACCCACGCATTTTTTAAAGCATTACTGTTTTTGGCCGCAGGCTCTGTCATTATTGCTTTACATCATGAACAAGACATGCGAAAAATGGGCGGGCTTGCTCCGTATATGCCGATTACTTATTTAACTTTTGCGATCGGCGCGTTAGCACTCGCTGCCATTCCGCCTTTTGCGGGTTTTTATTCGAAAGACGCTATTATTGAAGCCGTACATTTATCAACAACGCCCGGCGCTCACTATGCTTATTTCTGTGTGTTAGCGGGTGCATTTGTGACGCCTCTTTATATTTTCCGTGCCTTGTTTTTAACTTTTCATGGCAAGAAACACTATGAAGGGACTGTTTATGAATCGCCTTGGGTCGTGTTAATACCACTGATTGCGCTGGCCATTCCAAGCATGATTGCGGGGGGACTATTGATTGGCCCCATGTTGTTTGCAACGCCCCGCCTGTTAGGCAGCAGTATTTTTGTTTTGCCTCAGCATAATGTGTTAGCAACGCTTGCAGAGGATTATCAAGGCGCGCAAATGATGGCGATCCATGCCTCGCAGACGATGACATTTTGGTTGGCACTGCTAGGTATTCTAACAGCATGGTTATTTAATCTTGCACGTCCCCAATGGGCTGATAGTTTGAAAAAACGATGGTCGTACCTCTATCACATCTTAGTTGAAAAATATGGGTTTGATAAATTTAACCAAATTGTTTTAGTGCACGGCAGTCGCCGCTTAGGTGAATTTTTTTATAAAGTCTGTGATTTGCTGATGATTGACGGCCTATTTGTGAATGGCTCAGGCAGATTCATTCGTTTCTTTGCGAACAAGGGAAGACGACTGCAAACAGGATATCTCTATCATTATGCATTGGCTATGCTGATAGGCTTGGCCATTCTTTTAGGTTGGTTTGTGTTAGGACTTTAGTATATGTGGTTTCAACAGAACATACTCAGTATATTAATTTGGCTGCCTGTGCTGGGCGCTATTACAACATTGCTGACAAACAGTGATAGGACAGCACGTTTGGTTGCATCAAGTTTTGCGATTGTTAATTTGTTGTTATGTGTTCCGCTTTATCTCGGATTTGATTCTTCCAGTTTTGCTCTACAGTTTCATGAAAAGCGCTTATGGATCAGTGCCTATCAAATTTATTATGCAGTAGGCGTGGATGGTATTTCACTGACCATGATTATATTGACTAATTTTACGGGCTTATTAGTCATTTTAGCCGGCTGCCAAGCGATCAAACTACGTGTTGCACAATACATGGCGGCCTTTTTGGTGATGCAAGGCATGATGATTGGTGTATTTGCGGCGACTGACGCTATTTTATTTTATGTTTTTTGGGAAGGTATGTTAATTCCCATGTATCTGAGTATAGGCATGTGGGGCAGTTCGAACCGTAACTATGCAGCGGTCAAGTTTTTCTTATATACTTTTTTGGGTTCCATTTTAATGTTGATCGCCTTGCTATATTTATATAATCAAACGGGATCGTTTGATATTCAACATTATTATGGGCTGCATTTATCTATGCCTATTCAGAAAGCGATCTTTTTTGCCTTCCTGCTTGCTTTTGCAGTCAAAGTGCCGATGTGGCCGGTGCATACCTGGCTTCCTGATGCACACACTGAAGCTCCGGCAGGAGGATCAGTCGTGTTAGCGGCACTGATGTTAAAATTAGGGATTTATGGATTTTTACGCTTTAGCATGCCTATTGTACCGGAAGCGTGCGCACATTTAGCTGGGCTCATGATTGTTTTATCCTTGATAGCGATTGTCTACATTGGGTTAGTTGCTATTGTGCAAACAGATATGAAAAAACTCATTGCTTATTCTTCCATTGCACACATGGGGTTTGCGACATTAGGTTGTTTTATGGTGTACGACATTCTTCATCACGCATCAGCACATCAAGATGCGTATATGAGCCTTGAAGGGGCCGTAGTGCAAATGGTTTCTCATGCGTTTGGTTCAGGCGCGATGTTTCTAGGCGTAGGTATTTTGGCAGACCGTATGGTGAGTCATAGCCGTTTAATTAAAGATTACAGCGGCGTGGCAGCGCGTATGCCTATTTTTGCCGCGTTTTTTATGCTTTTCGCCATGTCCAACGTGGGGTTGCCAGGTACGGCAGGATTTGTCGGCGAATTTATGGTCATCATGAGTGCTTTTCAAACGCATTTTAGTGTGGCCTTGGTTGCATCTTTAACACTGATCTTAGCATCCTCTTACACTTTGTGGATGTATAAACGCGTTTTCTTTGGTCCTATTATGAATCAAGAAGTCACAACTATGCAGGATCTCAATTGGTTGGAAACCACGAATTATGTTTTATTGGCGATCGGTGTATTTTTACTTGGGCTTTATCCCGCACCGGTCTTGAATGTATTGCATGCAACGATTGGGCATCTGCTATCGCTGAGTATGCCTGCTTGAGGTTATGATGATGAATTTTACTCCCCCTCTTTATTCCGCTGCTTTACCAGAGATTTTTTTGCTGTGCATGGCAAGTGCGGCCCTTTTGATTGATGTTTGCTTGAAAGAGCGTTATCAAATTATTACTTATATATTCGTACAATTGTCATTGGTTGCCGCTTTTTTGTTAGTGATGTCGCAATATCATGACTATCCTAGCTCGATTATTACTTTTAGCGGCCATTATGTTGTCGATAAGCTGGCGATATTAACTAAATTATTTGTGTTGGTGGCAAGCTTTTTCGCTTTTGTTTATGCGCGGCAATATATTAAAGAACGCCATATTGCACGGGGCGAATATTATACGCTCGGTTTGTTTGCGGTCATGGGCATGTTAATTATGGCGTCGGCATCTAGTTTTTTGACTATTTATTTAGGGCTGGAATTATTGTCGTTATCACTTTATGCCATGGTAGCGTTACAAAAAAACTCCGGCGTTGCTTCAGAAGCGGCGATGAAATATTTTGTTACAGGGGCATTGGCTTCCGGATTATTGCTCTATGGGATTTCAATGCTTTATGGCATAACAGGCAGTATTGAAATTTCTACGCTTGGCACGGTATTGCAGAGTGGATTGCATCAAGATAAAGTGGTGATGCTTGCGCTTATTTTTATTTTGTCTGGATTGCTTTTCAAACTAGGTGCGGTGCCTTTTCATATGTGGGTGCCCGATGTGTATGACGGTGCGCCGACCAGCGTGACATTATTTATTGCCAGTGCGCCTAAGATTGCTTCTTTTTGTATTTTAATGCGTGTACTCGTGCAAGCCATGCCGATGATGAATGCAACCTGGAGCCTTGTTTTAGCGGCCGCGGCTATTTTATCCATGTTTGCCGGCAACTTACTTGCCATCGCGCAAACCAATATTAAGCGCATGTTAGCTTATTCTTCTATCGCACATATGGGTTATGCTTTATTGGGCGTACTTGCAGGCCCCGCTTCTACGACAGGTTATTCCGCCGCGATGTTTTACATCACGACCTATGTCATCGTAGCAGCCGGTGCTTTTGCTATCATTGCATTATTAAGCAAACAAGGCATTGAATTAGACCAATTAGAAGATTATCGCGGCTTGAACGCTCGTAATCCTTGGCTTGCATTTATGATGTTGCTGCTGATGTTTTCCATGGCCGGCATCCCGCCCACCGTTGGATTTTTTGCAAAACTGGGCTTGCTTGAGGCACTAGTCGAAGCCCATTATGTTTGGCTAGCTGCCCTAGCGCTGTTATTTGCCATCATTGGCGCTTACTACTATTTACGCATTGTCATGCTCATGTATTTTGAAGAACCACACGAGACACTCATGGAGCACCGTATTACGATTGCACCCGGCATTATGGCTGCGGTGACGTTAAATGGCATTGCAGCCTTAGCGTTGGGTTTATTGCCCAGCGCATTAATTGATATGTGTCGATTGTCGCTTGGTTAGTTATGCAACTAACCGATTTTCACTATGATTTGCCCGACGAATTGATTGCCCGTTTCCCTTTAGAAAAACGCAGCGCAAGCCGATTGCTGTGTTTGGATGCCAAAACGGGCAAGGTGACGCATAGGCAATTCACAGATTTGCTTGAATTATTAACGCCGGGTGATTTGCTGGTTTGTAACAATAGTCGTGTGATTGCTGCGCGTTTAATCGGCCAGAAAACCAGCGGCGGTCGCGTTGAGATGTTGGTCGAGCGTGTGTTGGATGCAAAACGTATCCTCGCGCAACTCAGGGCAAGCAAAACACCGAAACTGGATAATGTTCTTATCTTTGCAGAAACAGTTCGTTTTGCCGTGTTGCAACGACACGATGATTTATTTGAGCTGCAATGTGAAGATGAAAGGCATGTACTTGAAGTGATTGAAGCGATTGGCCAGGTGCCTATTCCCCCTTATTTTTTGCGTGCGCCGCAGGCGAGTGACAAGGAACGATATCAAACAGTGTATGCAGAACAAAAAGGTTCTGTGGCAGCGCCAACTGCAGGATTACATTTTGATGAAGATCTTTTAGAGCAGTTGCGCCGCAAAGGAGTTGAGATAGAGTTTGTTACTTTGCATGTGGGTGCCGGCACATTTGCATCAGTACGTGTAACAGACATTACTCAACATCGCATGCATAAAGAATATATCGAAGTGCCCGCTGTACTTTGCGAGCAAATCAAAGCAACCCATGCGCGCGGCAAACGTATCATTGCTGTAGGAACGACTACTGCTCGCAGTTTGGAAACCGCCTGTCGTTCTGGTTCGATTCAACCCTTTATTGGCGAGACGGACATTTTTATTTATCCGGGTTATACTTTTCAATGTATTGATTCATTAATTACAAATTTTCATTTACCTTGCTCTACGTTATTAATGTTAGTATGTGCCCTAGGCGGACGAGAAGCAGTATTGGCTGCCTATCACATAGCAATACAAGAAAAATATCGCTTTTTTAGTTATGGGGATGCGATGTTTGTAGAATAAAAATTAATTAGTCGCTGGCGCGAAATTCGTTTTTGCCACGCTGTCATCCTG
>JAHFSI010000012.1 GCA_023265835.1 Legionellales bacterium | reverse complement strand
TTCTGTCGGCACCTTGCAGCCGCGAAAAAATTTCCTTCGCATTATTCAAGCTTATGAATTACTGCCTAAGGAAATACAACAAGAACATAAACTGGTTTTAGTCGGAAAAGATGGATGGCAATCCACGGACATTCGTCAAAAAATGATGCGTATGAGTGCTGAAAATAAAATAGCATGGTTACAGTATGTCACTCAAGAAGAATTGCGGGCGTTATATCAAAGCGCACAATTATTATTGTTTCCTTCTCTTTCAGAAGGATTTGGTAACCCTATTTTGGAGGCTTTTGCTTCTGGTATTCCAGTCATTACTTCTAATACCACTTCATTGCCGGAAATTGCGGGTGATGCGGCGTATTTTGTCGATCCATGCAGTGTGGAGGAAATTAGGGATAGTATTATGGTTTTTTTAGACAATCCTGCTTTGTGTGCGGAACTCGTAAGGCGCGGAAATGAGAGGGTGAAACAGTTTACTTTGAAAAAATGTGCGGAGGAGACGCTGCGGGTTTATCGGGGGGTTGGTGGGGGATAAACAAACGCACACTAACAGATCAAGCCTCCCAATATTGTCATCCCCGCGCAGGCGGGGACCCATTCTGCTTATGGCAGGAAAGGTGCTTTGGATGAATAGGTCCCCGCCTGCGCGGGGATGACAATATTGGGTACCTGAGCTAATACAATAAATTAAGCAATCATCAACTGGCTCTTAACTTTCTTCATTTGTTTAGGATTCAAACCTAACCCTTTCACTTTGCTTAAATCATCAATACTTGTAAAGTTACCATTTGCTGTGCGGTACTTAACAATCATTTCTGCTTTCTTTTTGTTTAAGCCTTTAACTTTTGCCAAATCTTCAGCGGACGCGGTGTTAAGATTAACCTGGGTCGTTGTAGATTTTGTATCAGTGGTTGTGGTAGTGGTAGTTGTTGTCGTTGTAGCTGCAGGGGTTGCATCAGCTAATTTTTGTGTAGAAGCTTCATCAGCAGCAAAGACAGAGGTAGCTAAACCTAATGCAGCAACGGTAGCGATTAGTGTACGATAAAAAGACATCTCAAACTCCTTAAAACTTAAATAAAAGTGATAAATTTTCCCCTAATGCGCCGCTAATAGTGGTACCTAAGGGACATTGGCAAAGTAGAGAAGTATACCTATCATAGTGAGCTTATCAAGCAGTTAATACGATTAATTCTACATATAACCCTCTTTCCCCGCCCTTTTTTTATGGTAGACTCATTCACTATCTTTTTTCAGAAACACTGATATTTTTAAGGACATAATCATGCGGTACAAGGCAACCTTATCCAGAACACTTTGTTTAATGATGACATTGTTAACAAGCACGGCTATTTTAGCTGCTTCAACGAATACTATTATCCCCATCCCAACTCAGCCGCAACAAGCCATCATCACGCCAGGTGCTCCTAGCATTGATGCAAAAAGCTACATTTTAATCGATGCAAACAGCGGCAAAATACTCGCTGAAAAAAATGCAGACACTCATTTGGCGCCGGCCAGCCTGACTAAACTCATGTCTTTGTATGTGATATCCAGCGCCCTGAAAAGCGGCACCATCCATGTGGATGATAAAGTACGCATTAGTACCAAAGCATGGAAAACCGGCGGTTCACGCATGTTTGTCAAGGCGGGTGATGAAGTTCCAGTAAAAGATTTGATGCAAGGCATTATTGTCGCTTCCGGCAATGATGCAACCGTTGCTATGGCTGAATACGTAGCGGGCACAGAGGAAGCATTTACCAGCGTTATGAATGCCCAAGCCAAAAACTTAGGCATGAATAACAGCCATTTCTTAGATAGCACAGGATTACCTAATCCCGATCATTATTCCACAGCACGCGACCTGGCCACCCTAGCGCAAGCCATCACGCAAACCTATCCTGAAGATTACAAGCTATTTTCTGAAAAATCGTTTACCTACAATAATATTCATCAGTCAAACCGCAACCGCTTGCTCTGGCACTTTCAATACGCAGATGGCTTAAAAACAGGGCATACTGATGATGCGGGCTATTGTTTGGTGGCATCTGCTGTCAAAGAGGGTGTACGTCTCATTAGCGTTGTGATGGGCGCACCCAGCGATCAAGTTCGCACTGAAGATTCCATTCGATTATTAACATACGGTTACCGTTTCTTTGAAACGCATAAATTGTATGGTGCCGCCACCCCATTGGCTCGTGTTCGCGTATGGAAAGGCGTCAATAAAGAAACTGCCTTGGGCTTAGCTAAAGATTTTTATGTGACTGTGCCTGTAGGGCAAATAAAAAATATTCAAGCGAATATAGAGTTAAATCCATCAATCAAAGCGCCGATTATCAAAGGCCAATCCTATGGTACTATAAACATTGTGCTCAATAATCAAGTCGTTGCTTCGCGACCGCTCATTGCATTGGAGAACAATGTGAAAGGAGGTCTCTGGCGCGGCATGGCTGATGTAGTAAGCTATGGTTGTAAAAAAATGTTTTCTCGCTCCAATGAAAAAGCAAATAATGTCTAACTCATCAAAGCCCTCTTCTACAGATGAAAAAAGAGGGCTTACCTTTCCTTGCGAGTTTGTGATTAAAGTGTTTGGTTTGACATCCGATGAATTTGAAAACAACGTCCTGCAACTTGTCAGAAAGCATCTGCCTGATTTATCAGGCAAGGCCATACAAAACAGGCCTAGCAAAGATGGGAAATATCTCGCGCTAAGTATTACGGTGAATGTCACAAACCAAGCACAACTTGATGCAATTTATCGTGAACTAACCTCTGATCCTACTGTCCTGATGGTGTTATGAACTCGAATACCGTTATTGTCCGCACACTTGGATCACAAGAATATCTTGTGACCTGGCTCGCTATGCAGCAATTTACTAATCAACGTGATCAAGACACTCTGGATGAAATTTGGGTGTTAGAACACCCGCCTGTTTTTACCCAAGGTCAAAACGGAAAATCCGAGCATGTGCACTCGCCTGGTACTCTTCCTGTTGTTCAAACAGACCGCGGCGGCCAAGTGACTTATCACGGGCCTGGTCAATTGATTATTTATACCCTCATTGATCTCAGGCGTAAAAAATTTACGACACGCCAATTCGTCACTTTATTAGAACAATCTGTGGTACAGCTCTTGGCAACTTACCATGTGTCAGCCAAAGCAAAATGTGAAGCACCCGGCGTTTATATCGCAGACAAAAAAATCTGCTCCATCGGATTACGTATCCGTCGAGGTTGTTCTTTTCATGGGCTTGCACTGAATGTTGCAATGGATTTGCGCCCTTTTTTGTCGATTGATCCTTGCGGCTTTCCTGGCCTCAAAATGGCCCAGCTGACAGAAATCAATAAAACAGCCAACATCAAATCAGTCGCCGCAAAACTTGTTGAACATCTCAGGATAAATTTAGGTTATACTAACAAACTTATTGCAAAGGGCCCTTATGGACCAAAAGAACCTTAACACCCACAAACAACGTGGTGCTGAAAAATTGGCACGTATTCCGGTCAAAGTCGTACCTACCACTAACCCATTGCGCAAACCAGAGTGGATCCGTATTCGTGTCCCGACTTCCAATGCCGTCTCGCAATTAAAGAATGTCCTGAGAGAAAATCGTTTAGTCACTGTTTGTGAAGAAGCTTCTTGCCCCAATCTCAATGAATGTTTCAGCCATGGTATCGCTACTTTTATGATCATGGGAGACAAATGTACTAGACGCTGTAGCTTTTGCGATGTTGCACATGGCCGGCCTGACCCATTGGATCCTGAAGAACCCATTCATTTAGCCAACACGATTGCGCAGATGGGGCTGCGTTTTGTCGTTATTACCTCCGTAGACCGAGATGATTTGCTCGATGGCGGCGCCAGTCATTTTGTTGCTTGCCTAAAAGCCATCCGTGCAAAAAATCCTGCTATTAAAATTGAAACGTTGGTACCGGATTATCGTGGCCGCATGGATGTTGCGCTCGCAGCAACCTCACAAGAGTTGCCTGATGTATTTAACCATAACATTGAAACAGTGCCACGGCTCTACAAACAAGCCAGGCCGGGTTCTGATTATGCGCATTCACTGCAGTTATTAAAAGAATTCAAACGCCAATTTCAATCTATTCCAACTAAATCAGGCATTATGCTGGGACTAGGTGAAACAGATGATGAAATCAAACAAACACTCATGGACTTACGTGCTCATGACGTAGACATGCTGACTATTGGACAATACTTACAGCCCAGCCCTTATCATATGCCTGTAACAAGATATGTGACACCCGAGCAGTTCCAAGCTTTTGCAAAATTTGCGGAGCAATTGGGCTTTATCAATGTCGCAAGCGGCCCTATGGTACGCTCTTCTTATCATGCAGATAAACAAGCGGCGGGAGAAACTGTTACATGAGGTTACAGGAAATATAAAAACACTATGATTGATGTCGCAAGCCCAATACTTCAATGGTTAAACAACAACCCGGAATTAGCTGGCCTCGCCACTTTTCTCATTTCTGCTGCAGAATCAGTGGCAATCATCGGCACTATTGTGCCAGGCTCCGTGATGATGACTGCCATTGGCGCGCTTGTGGGCGCAAGCATTATTCCCTTTTGGTCTACTTTAATGTGGGCCATTTTAGGCGCCATTGTCGGTGATGGTATTAGTTATTGGATAGGACATCATTTCAAAAGCCGTTTACATCAAGTATGGCCGTTTAGAAAACATCCTAATATATTGGCACGCGGAAAAATGTTTTTTGATGCACACGGGGCAAAAAGCGTCTTCATCGGCCGTTTTGTAGGCCCTGTGCGCGCACTCGTACCATTGGTGGCAGGCATGTTAGGGGTCAAGCCTCTGCGTTTTACAATTGCCAATGTCGTATCAGCCATAGGCTGGGCACCTGCCTATTTATTACCGGGGATTTTATTGGGCGCAGCCTCTGTCGAGCTGCCTTCTGAAGTTGCTGGCCGCGTCATCTTAATGTTAGTTTTGACAGGGCTATTCATCATTTTATGCCTTTGGCTTATTAAAAAAACATTTGATCTCATTCACAATGAAGTAGACCAATTTTTAACAGGACTCTGGGACACGCTTAAAGGATCGCGTTATTTTCATATTGTCACTGCTGCATTAAAACATCATGATAATAACAAGACCCATGGTCAATTGACCTTAGGTTTTTATTTTATTTTAACCAGTATTGCCCTGTTATATTTACTGAGTATTACGCTCTATCACGGGCCGCAAAATATTTTTATCAATAATGTGATATTTCATCTGTTCCGCAGTTGGCGTACGCCCACTGCAGATACTGTCATGCTATCTATCTCATTCTTGGGAGAAAAATATGTCTTATTGCCGCTCTCATTGACACTTTTTGTTTGGTTCGCATGGAAAAAACGCATGAATACGGCATGGCATGCGCTTGCTTTGGGCTTAGTGGCTGCATGCGGCATTGAAGGCACTAAACTTTTTATTCATTCTATGCGTCCGTGGGGAACAGTGGATGGGGATTTTGGAAGTCGTTTTTCATTTCCTAGCGGCCATACTGTCCTGGCTGTCATGTATTATTTCTCCCTCGCTTTATTATTGATAAAAACATATAAAATAAAACGGTATCGACATCTACTATATGGTATCGCAAGCGTGCTAGTGATTAGCATTAGCATATCCCGCTTATATTTTGGCGTACATTGGTTGTCCGATGTGATAAGCAGCGCTTTATTGGGCACTGCATTACTCATCTTAGTGGTGTTATCTTATAATCGTCACCCAGAAAAACAGTTAGAAGGAAAAGGATTTGTTCTTACGGCCCTGTTGACGTTATTAGTTACTTATGGCATTTCCGTTTATTTTACTTTCGACAAATTTCAATCTTCTTACAAAATGTTAGAATGGCCAACCTATCGTGTTACTTATAATGAATGGTGGTCACAACAAGGCAATCATTTTCCTCTGCGTCGAGTGAACCGTCTTGGTTTACCGGTTAAAATATTTAATGTTCAATGGAACGATGATACAGATACCATTAAAACAGTATTATTAAAAAATGGTTGGGAAATTGTACCCAAACACGATTGGCTGAGAGTGTTATACCGCATTACCGCCGTCAATAGCACAGAACATTTGCCCCTAGTCTCTCCTACCTATTTAGATAAAGCACCGGTACTCGTGTTTACCAAACGCGCCAATAATAAATTGCTCGTGCTCCGTTTTTGGCATTCTTATTTATCTATCATTCATGCTAAAAATCCGCTTTGGATGGGATCATTGGAATATGCCCCCAGCACGTATAGTTGGTTATTTAAGCATAGGCATACCAGCGAAGTCGCATTAACGCCTGCCTTGCTATTCAAGACGGTTCCGGCCCATTATGAAATTAAAGAAACTATTGTGACTATTATTGAAAACAAAAAAACACTCACTCAACCCATCATATTAATTAAATCCTAAGTGGAGAACCACCCATGTCAGATTCTTTCATTCAGTTAACATTCTTTGCCGCTAAAGCCATTTTAATTGTGGTTTTAATTCTACTGTTATTTGCCGGTATTTTAGCTTTATTTGGACGCGGGAGAGAAAAAAAACAGAACGGTAAAATCTCAATCAAAAACCTTAATGAAAAATATAAAAAAATAAAAGAAGTGTTGCTGGAAGAAATACTGCCTAAAAAAGCATTTAAAAAATACCTTAAAGAAATGACCGCGGCTGAAAAAGAAAGGGAAAAAGCACAGGGCCTAGAAAAATCATCACAAAAAAATATCTATGTAGTCTATTTTCATGGTGATATGAAAGCGTCTGCTGTCTCCTCTTTACGCGAAGAAATAACCGCCATATTAGAAGTAGCAACACCTAGCGATGAAGTGGTCGTCTGTGTAGAAAGCCCAGGCGGTATGGTGCATGCTTATGGACTCGCTGCAGCGCAATTGTCTCGAGTAAGAGAAAAAAATATTCCCTTGACTGTTATCGTTGATAAAGTCGCTGCCAGCGGCGGGTATTTAATGGCCTGTGTCGCCAATAAAATCTTAGCCGCTCCCTTTGCTATCATTGGCTCGATTGGTGTCATCGCCCAATTGCCTAATTTTAATCGTTTGCTAAAAGAAAAGAACATTGATTTCGAACAAATTACTGCAGGCAACTACAAACGCACCATTAGTATATTTGGTGAAAACACCCCTGAAGGACGAGAAAAATTGCGCGAAGAAATCGATAAAATTCATCAATTATTTAAAGCCCTCATTAAAAAATACCGCCCGGAACTGGACATTGAAAAAGTTTCGACCGGCGAAATTTGGTCAGGCACTGAGGCCCTGTCCCTGCAATTAGTCGATGCTCTCACCACTAGCGATGATTATTTCTCCTCTTTGCATAATCAAGCAAACCTTTATGAAATAAGCTATCAAATTAAAAAATCATTGGGTGAAAAAGTTTTTGCTGGGGGGGCAAAATTATTGGAGCGGAATGTTTTTGAAAGTTTTTAGTGGATGAATATTTACCCCCCCTTCCTGACCTTCCCCCTGAGGGGGAAGGAATGTTCTAATTATCACTGAAGAAAGTTAGAATTTTCCTTCCCCCTCAGGGGGAAGGTCAGGAAGGGGGGATAAATATTCATTACCTAAGCCTGCATCGTTTTGATAAGCTGATAAACAGCATTAAAATGGTTATCTAGCACAACAAGTTCTTTCAGTAAAAACTCGCGTGTTTTTTCAGTGTTTTCACTTTTCGATTTTTCCTTCAAAAGCGATAAACTTGTCCCCATCGTATTTAAGTGATCGTTTAAAGCATGCAATACTTCATTCACTTTATCGGCCTTTTCCGCACGTTTTTGTAACAATTGTATTTCTGCAGCAAGTCCCTCCTCTTTATTGACTTCTTCTGCCATGGCATGATGCAAACGCTGCAATGTTTTTTCGTGGTTTGTAGAAATCCTTCGCAGCAAATACGTTGTCAATGCACCCGCAATGAGCCACACAAAAACAAATAGCACCAAATAATGCTTAAACATTTGCTTATAAGCATACTGATTAACCACTATCTCTTGACCTCCTTGGCTTTCAAGATGTAATAAATCTGGAAGCAGAAAATAATAAACACCGATAGATACCAATCCCAACACAATTATCCATAATGTTCCCAATACTATCATCTGAGACCGTAAACGCATCTTTAACCCTCTTCCTGAACAGTATATTTTTGTGTTTTCAATAAAATAGCAAATGCCTCTTCGCTGACAGGTGGACTAAAATAAAATCCCTGCATTTCTTCGCCATGATGATCAAATAAAAATGCAATTTGTTCAGGCGTTTCCACCCCGCTAGCAACGACTTTAGTTCCCATTTTTTTTGCAAAATAAATTATTGCCTCAATGACTTTATTCTCTGTCGTTTGCAGCTGAATATTTTTAATAAAGCTCTTATCAATTTTTACTTTATCAAAAGGAAAAAATTGCAAGCAATCTAAATTAGCGTAACCAACGCCAAAATTATTCAAAGAAAAACGAACGCCGAGCTCTTTTAATCGATACATTTTCTGCAATATGTCCTGATCTTCCATTAACAAAGGCGCCGCAATGATTTCAAGTTCTAAATACTGCGGTTTAAGCTCTATCTTGTTCAACGTTTTCTGCACCAACCATTCAAAGTTGGATTGACAAAGTTGAAAGCTAGATATGTTCACCTCAGCTATTAATTCAGGACAAATTGTTTGCTGCCATTTTTTAACTTTAGCGCAAGCTGTTTTCAGCACCCATTCACCAATAGCAGAGATCCACCCTGTTTCCTCCGCTAATGCAATAAATGCAGGCGGATACAATAGGCCCCACTCCGGATGCTGCCAACGCACTAAAACTTCTACCCCTAAGATTTGGCTCGAATCTGCTTTCACTAAAGGTTGATAATGTAAAATAAACTGATTTTTTTTCAATGCCTGAGGCAAGGCCAGCATGATCTCTGCACGCTGTAAAACAGCAGCATGCTCATTGTTATTAAAAATTTGTATGGCTTTCTTGCCTATTTTTTTAGAACATTGCAATGCAGCCTCTGCTTTTTTCAATAGTGTATCGGCATCTTTGCCATCATAAGGATAGAGACTCGCACCGCTATGCGCTGAAATGGGGATGACATGATTATCAACTTCAAAAGACCTGGAAATTTCCGCAAGATAGCGGTCTATTCTCTCAACAATATTTCTTTCATTGATTGAATCCGTTAGAACCATGATAAATTTATCATCAGAAAGTCGGATTAAACTATCGCTTTTTGAAATCATCTTTTTTAGCTTTTCTGTGATTTGCTTAATTAATTGATCAGAAACAACATAACCAAAAACACTATGGATCGCTTGCAAATAATCAATGCCAAGCAATACGATACCCACTTGTGTTCTATGCTGCTCTGCTTGCAAAATCGCTTGTGAAATGGATATTGCCAATATAAAACGATTACTTAATCCAGTCACATAATCATGTGTTAATTGATATTGTATCTTTTCTTCTAACGCATGTATTTTTTCTTGCACAAGATTATCGTTAGCGTGTTTTCTTAAAAAAAAGCTAACTAATTGGCGGACCTCGCTCACATCAAAAGGTTTATTTAATATGATAACATGGTCCGAATGTTGTAATTTTTCTGCAATGTCCTGCGCTGTGTAAGCAGAAAAATTAATACTCAAAACAACTTGCAAATCAGGATCTACTTCCCACATACGTTGAATGATGGCAAGCGCATCTAATCCTGCATTCGCATATAAATCAAAAAATACTACTGTATAAGCATATTGGCTGGAGATTGCTTGCTGAACAAAACGCAAAGCCTGGTCTGCTTCATAGGCTGAATCAATTTGAATAGAAGATGTGACTGACGTAGCATCCTCAAATATTTTATGAAAATCTTCATGAATAGCTGGGTTGGCATCAACTACTAAAATCCGTATTGGTTCATCCATAATTGTATCAATCCATATATCAAACAAACCCTAGTCGTAATAGCTCGCCTAATGGTTTCAACTTAAAAAAAATAATGAATATTTTTATTTACCCCCCCCCCTTCCTGACCTTCCCCCTGAGGGGGAAGGAATGTTCTAACAGGTGCTGCCAGATATTTTCCTTCCCCCTCAGGGGAAAGGTCAGGAAGGGGGGATAAATATTCATTATTTTTTTAATCAGTTAACAAACCCCTGCAACAACCGTTCGTTGTTCGTCCAATCATCCTTCACTTTGACCCACAACCTCAAAAAAACTTTTACATTAAACAATTTTTCAATGTCCTTGCGCGCCAACGTCCCGATTTTTTTTAACAGCGCACCGTCTTTCCCAATCACAATCGGTTTTTGCCCCTCACGCTCAACCCAAATAATAGCACTAATCTTCAAAAGAGTATCTTCAAGCTTCAAAGACTCTACCACAACAGTCGTACTATAAGGGAGCTCTTGTTCCGTCAGTTGAATCAGTTTTTCTCGTATTAATTCCGCGACCTGAAAACGCTCGTCCCTGTCTGTCACCTGCTCATCTGAAAACAAATGCGGCCCTTCTGGTAAAAAATTCATAATAATTTTTTCTAGCTCAGCCACCTGCTCGTGCTTTTTGGCAGAAATCGGCACAATTTTTGCAAAAAGTTCGCGTTCAGCCAAGCGATTCATCAAAGGCAATAACCGACTTTTGTCTTTCAATAAATCTATTTTATTAATAACGGCTATAATAGGTACTGTCACATGCTTTAGTTTTTCGAGTACCGTTTCATCATCCTCATGCCAACGCGTGGCCTCAATCATAAACACAACCACGTCCGCATCCATAATGACCGCACTGGCCAAACGGTTCATATAACGGTTCATGGCACGCTGTTCTGTTTGATGCAATCCAGGCGTATCTATGTAAATCGCTTGCATAGGTCCTACTGTTTTAATGCCTAAAATTTGACTACGCGTAGTTTGCGGTTTTGGCGTCACAATACTGACTTTTTGCCCTACCAGATCATTGACTAATGTCGACTTGCCCACATTAGGACGTCCGACAATCGCCACATGACCACATTTTTCATTTGTTTTCATTTTTTAGCATTCCTAACATGAGCTCCGCAGCCGATTGTTCCGCGCGCCGCCGACTTGTGCCTTTACCTATCGTTTCTTTTCCCATTTTAGATAAAGTACAACTGACGACAAATAATTGTTGATGGGACTCTCCCTCTAACGATAACACTCTATAAACAGGCAGCGCCCGATGTGAACGCTGCATCTGTTCCTGTAATTGTGTTTTAGGGTCTTTACGACTGGCCGTTTTTTTAAACGTGCCTAGCCAAGGGGCATACCATCGCAATATACAGTCACGCGTCACCGTAAATCCGCCATCTAAATAAATAGCGCCTATCAGTGCTTCCATCGTACAAGATAAAATAGACAAACGTTCATTGCCGCCACTTCTGATTTCACCAGGCCCTAAAAGGACAAAGCGCCCAATTTTTAATTCCCGCGCTAAATTTCCCAACGCATCGCGATTGACTAAACTAGCGCGTGAACGGCTTAAATCGCCTTCTGATGCATGTGGCATTTGCGTATATAACGCTTCTGCAATAATGAAATTCACAATGGAATCACCAAGAAATTCAAGTCGTTCATTATTTTTTGTATGCTTACTCCGATGTGTCAATGCGAGTTTTAGCAATTTTGCATCGTTAAATTGATAACCGAGTAGACGACACAGTTCTTCACTCATATAATTGATTTTCCGATCCTGTTCCAACGAATATTATGTTTATATCCGTCCCAACTCATCCAGATCAATGTCGCTTTGCCCACAATGTTTTCATCCGGCACAAATCCCCAATAACGGCTATCAGCGCTGCCATCTCGATTATCGCCCATCATAAAATACATTCCTTTAGGAACAACAATCTCTTTCTGATCGTCATTCGGATGGTCTTGCATTTGATAGATAGCATGTTTCACCCCTAATAAATCTTCTTGTTTTTCGATGACATCAACATTCATGCCGCTATCATCACGGTCTGTCTTCGCTTGTACAAATTGCTGCGAAGCTTTTTGTCCATTGATATAAAGTGTTTTATTAACATAACGAATATGATCACCCGGCAGACCAATGACACGTTTAATAAAATCCACCTCAGGATGATAAGGATTACGAAAAATCATAATATCACCGCGTTTTGGCTCGTGTATTGCAAAGATTTTTTTATGAATAACGGGTAAGCGAATGCCGTAATCAAATTTATTCACTAGAATCAAATCACCGACATCTAAAGTGGGTTTTAACGAGCCCGATGGAATACGAAAAGGCTCAAATAAAAAAGAACGCAGTAAAAAGACTAGCAGCAATACAGGAAAAAATGAGCGGGCATAGTCAACGATGACCGGCATTTTTTTGCTGGGCTTGCGTTTTTTTGCTAGGAAAAGAATGTCAAACAGTGCAACGACACCGCTGATGATTACCGCATAAAATAAAATTAATTCGAAGTTAAAATTCATGTTAATTACTCGCTCTTAAAATATTAAATTCCTGCATTCTAAATTGTCATCCTCGCTTTCCACTTTGTCATTCCCACTCTCCATTTTGTCATTCCCGCTCTCCATTTTGTCATTCCCGCGAAGGCGGGAACCTATTCCGCAAGTATCACTAAAGATAAAACAACATCATGACAATTGAATTATCAAGCAATGTTTACGATGAGGGCAAGTGATAATGGGTTCCCGCCTTCGCGGGAATGACAAAATGGAGAGCGGGAATGACAATTTAGAGATCAGTTCTGATTACACCAAACCAACCCCCTACTTCTTATCCACCTTCAATATCGCCAAAAACGCCTCCTGCGGTATCTCCACGTTCCCCACCTGCTTCATGCGTTTTTTGCCTTCTTTTTGCTTCTCCAACAACTTCCGTTTCCGAGTGATATCACCCCCATAACACTTGGCCGTCACGTTCTTCCTTAACGCCTTGACCGTCGTCCTAGCAATCACATGCGCTCCAATCGCCGCTTGGATCGCAACATCATACATCTGCCTAGGCACTAATTCTTGCATTTTTTCTGCTAATTGCCGGCCTTTCGAGTGCGCTTGGTCACGGTGCACAATAAAAGCCAGCGCATCCAGTTTATCGCCATTAATCAATAAATCCAATTTCACTAAATCAGCCGCTTGAAAATAAGAAAAACTATAATCCAATGATGCATATCCTCGACTCACTGATTTTAATCGATCAAAAAAATCTAATACGACTTCATTCATCGGTATTTCATAAGTCAACGACACCTGGTTTCCCAAATACAACATATTTTTTTGTACACCGCGTTTTTCTACACATAACGTCATCACATTACCTAAATATTGTTGCGGCACCAAAATGCTGGCCTTCACAATCGGTTCACGTATTTCAGCGATTAAATTAGGCACAGGCAATTTCGCTGGATTATCAATCAATAATACTTCACCTTTAGTCGTCAATACTTCATAGACAACCGTCGGTGCAGTGGTAATCAAGTTAAGATGATATTCCCGCTCAAGACGCTCCTGCACAATTTCCATATGTAACATACCGAGAAAACCACAGCGAAAACCAAACCCCAACGCTTCGGAAGATTCGGGTTCAAAAAACAAGGCCGCATCATTTAAACGCAATTTTGATAACGCTTCACGAAAAGCGGGAAAATCATCTGCACTTACTGGGAACAAACCCGCATATACTTGTGGTTTTAATTGCTTGAATCCAGGCAAAGGTTCCGTGGCTGCTTTCACTGCATGCGTAATGGTATCGCCCACAGGTGCCCCATCAATTTCTTTGATGCCTGCTACCACATAACCCACTTCGCCCGCGCGCAAAATACCGGTCGGTTCACGTTTTGGGGTGAATATGCCAATGCCCATGACTTCATGGTTGCGGCCTATCGACATCAATTGCATTTTCTCGCCCACTTTCAAAGTGCCATTTTTAACCCGCACCAAAGAAACAACACCTAAATAGCTATCAAACCACGAATCAATAATTAACGCTTGTAAAGGTGCCGCAGGATCACCTACGGGCGCCGGAATAGCCGCAATAATTTTTTCCAGCAAATCTTCAATGCCAATCCCTTGCTTAGCGCTCACACGCAACGCATCTTTTGCTCCTAACCCAATAATTTCTTCAATTTCATTAATCACACGATCAGGATCCGATTGCGGCAAATCAATTTTATTGAGCACAGGAATGACTTCTAGCCCTTGTTCTAACGCTGTATAACAAACCGCTACCGTTTGTGCTTCCACCCCCTGCCCCGCATCCACAACCAATAAAGCGCCCTCACAAGCAGCCAATGAGCGTGAAACTTCATAAGAAAAATCGACATGGCCAGGTGTATCAATAAAATTTAATTGATAAGACTGTCCGTTACGCGCTTTATAATTTAACGTAACACTATGCGCTTTGATCGTAATGCCCCGCTCACGCTCCAGGTCCATTGAATCTAATACTTGCTCTGCCATTTCCCGTGCTTGTAATCCACCACAGAGTTGAATAAGCCGATCAGCGAGGGTCGATTTACCATGGTCGATATGAGCAATGATGGAAAAATTACGAATAGATTGCATAGATTATTGGCTACCAAATAAAACAGGGAATCTTAGCGTATTTTTGATGGTATTGCGAGCTGAGTTGCCCCAAAACACCTCAACCACACCAACAACTTCCAATACATCTCCCGCGAAAGCGAATCCCTAAAAACAACACAAGACGTTTTCCATCGCCTATCCGGCACCTTAAACCGCAGTACACATATCATTGATGTCACCGTACTGTCCCCCATCATCTTTGCCTCCATCGTGCCCGAGGGATACTGCAAATAACAAGTCCCATCCCCCAACAACTGCAATCCTATAATAGACCTAGCACTCTTCATCAATCCAATTGACCACACTATCCACCCACCATAACCTAACACACTAATAATCAAAACTATTTTTACCCACCAACCCATTTGCAAACAAAAAGCAATCAAACACAAAGAGATGCCCGACATCAATCCAATCAAACCGATAAAAAGCCTTGAAGTTTTAAGTAACATGTCTGTTCTTTGCATGATAACGCACCATCTCGATTATTTTATTCATCTCGAAGTTTTCGTGTATTTCCTTTCCTGTCAACCATAAAAACAAGTCTTGATCATTTTCTTCTAATAAATGAACAAATAATTCCTGGTCATCACTAGACAACTTAGGATAAGCCTCCCGCAAAAAATTGCCTAATAATACATCAAGTTCAAGCATGCCCCGCCTGCACGCCCACTCCAATCGCTTCTGAGATATTTTATTCATGAAAAACCTAAAATCGCTGCTATACTTCAGATAAAACTAATATCAACCAATAATGAGATTACATTATGGCCACACTAAACAAAAAGCAAGCAAACAATTCCGCCAAAGAAAAACTTTATAGCGCATTACGTCCTATAAAAGCCCCCTTGGCTCAATCCCTTGCAAAAATTCTAACAAATCCCAAAACTAAAATGCCTAGTGGTAAGAACGCCAATACGGAAACATTCATATTAGGACTATCCATTTCTTATAGTTTATTTACAGACAGTCATTCCGCCCTCATGAAAAATGGTAAAGCATTAAGAGAATACACGCGTGAATACGCCAAACGAGTGCCTAAAAAAGATGCTCCGCTTGTCAATAAAAAATTCAATGAGCTGATCAATAAAAAGAAACCCTGATTATCACCATTGATTCGCTCTTTAACAGTTTTAGGATTGATCCTAACCTCATGTTAATGCACAATCATCCTCCTTACTCCTTCATTTGAAAATAGTGACGCCAATAAAACGGGAGGTCCTATGAAATCACATATACATTGGCTGGCAAAAGCCATTACTTTAAGTTTCATTTCAAGCATTGCTTTTGCTAACTCGACAGATATCATTAAGGGGGTCAATTATGACCCAATACACTCCTTAGAATTTGCCAAAGGGATGGGGCTTGATAATTATGACATAATGAAAGCTGCCATTTTTATGGATCTTGACCGTTTAGCTCTACTGCGCCGTACCAGTCCTGATTTTAAGAACATTAATCAGATTAAAACGTTTGATTCTATCTATTTTTCTTCACACCTCACATCCAGACCGCAAGTACAATTAGATATCGCAAAAGTAGTCGCTGAATGGAATGCAAAAAAAGAAAATGCAGATTATCAAATTTCATTAGCATTGGGCGTGCGCGAATTTGAATCGCCTTGGAACGGTTGCGGTGATAACTGCAAAAACTTGACGCAAATAGAAGTCAATGCTGCTATTAGTGCCGCTATCGATGCTGCCAAAACCCATAGTAATTTAATTAATCGAATTATTGTAGGTAATGAAGATATTAAAAATGATGAAATACGCGGCCGTCTGAGTAAAGATATTGCCCTCATTAAAACCGCATTGGCTCAAGCTGGATTCACGATACCTGTCGGTACGGCCCAAGAATATGGCGAAGTTGCCCAAATGCTGGATCCAAGCA
Organism: Legionellales bacterium; assembly: GCA_023265835.1. GTDB lineage: Bacteria > Pseudomonadota > Gammaproteobacteria > DSM-16500 > DSM-16500 > UBA4722. The sequence goes on along the minus strand of JAHFSI010000012.1, from coordinate 19,941 downwards.
GTGCTGCTTATGCCAAATATCAAGAAATCACAAAAAACGTGGATTTTATTGGTGCTAATATTTATTCTTTTTGGGCAGGCACAAGTTCTAACGATGCAACTATCGCTTTTGAAACCTCATGGACAGACCTTGCTCGTGCAGCAGACAGGCAAGCAGCCTATACACCCAGCAAACAAGCATTGCCTTTAATTGTGACAGAAGAAGGATGGCCCAGCGGCGGTATATTCAAAGACGATTCGATTAAAGCACCACAGCCCTATCAATTCAAGAGTTATCTTTATTATTGGATCAAACGTCTCAACTTAGTGCCCATGTCTTATTTCTTTGAACTCTTCGATAGGCTTCCCAGCGCAAATGAAGCACGTCAACTTCCAGACCAGAACATAGAAAGTTATTGGGGCATATTTGCTGCTGATAGAACATCGAGCATAGTCGATGATCTCAACAAGCCTTTTGATAAAACAAAAGGTCATTTAATTATAAGCTTTCATAATCAAATAATCAGCTACTCAATCCCCCGCGCTGCCTCACTATATGCCTGTCCTGATGATTGGAATTCCCAAATCAAATGGCAAGATGACTGTTATCCTCTTTATGGTATAGCGGGGCCCGTTGCTTATTTATCAAATGATAGTGCTGATATAAAAGCAAATAGTGTCAGAAATATTTTAATTGATACTAGCGGTACAATTTACAAAAGTTTATTAATATCCTATTATGACGATGATAATGGTACCAAACTTGTTCCCGTCTGCCACATTAATTTTAGTGCCTTACAAAAATTAACTGACCACGCCACTGTTACTCTACAAGGCGGAAATTTAGATGGAAGCTGTTTAATATAACGCTGTCATCCTTCACTTCGTTCAGGATGACAAATAACGCAAGGAATTGACATGAAAAAAACATTTTTAGCGCATCTGGCACATGAAACTGAAATACTTCATCAATCTGGACTGTATAAAACTGAGCGTACTATTACTTCGCCACAACAAGCCATGATTACCATCAAAGAAGGCCAAGAAGTCCTGAACCTTTGCGCGAATAATTATTTAGGTTTATCCAATCATCCTGCTCTCCGAGAGGCTGCTAAAAAAGCCATTGATCACCATGGTTTTGGCATGTCATCTGTGCGTTTTATTTGCGGCACGCAAAATATCCATCAAGAACTTGAAGCACGTATTAGTCAATTTCTAGGTATGGAAGATACGATTCTTTATTCTTCTTGTTTTGATGCCAATGGTGGTTTGTTTGAAACATTGCTGAATGAAGAGGATGCAATCATTAGTGATGCCTTAAACCACGCCAGCATCATCGATGGTATTCGTCTTTGCAAAGCAAAACGTTTTCGCTACCAAAATAATGATATGGCCGATCTTGAAAAAGCACTACAAGAAGCTAAAAATTGCCGTTTTCGTTTAATTGCAACCGACGGTGTTTTTTCTATGGATGGTATCGTTGCCAATTTGCCGGCTATCTGTGATTTAGCGGATCGTTATGATGCAATGGTGATGGTAGATGATTCTCATGCGGTTGGCTTTATGGGCAAAAACGGCCGCGGCACACACGAATATCATCATGTGATGGGGCGTGTGGATATCATCACTGGCACATTAGGCAAAGCCTTAGGCGGTGCTTCCGGTGGTTATACCAGCGCCAAGCGTGAAATCATTACCTGGTTACGACAACGTTCACGTCCTTATTTATTTTCCAATGCCTTGGCACCCGTCATTGCAGCCACTTCAATTAAAGTGCTTGATTTGCTCGAAACCAGTCATGATCTTATTAAAAAAGTCCATGAAAATAGCGCTTATTTTCGTAAAGGCCTTACACAACTGGGTTTTCATCTTATTCCGGGCGAACATCCTATCATCCCCGTGATGTTAGGCGATGCGATGCTGGCAAAAACCATGGCGGATGAATTATTGAAACAAGGCATTTATGTTATTGGTTTTTCTTATCCTGTGGTACCTCAAGATAAGGCTCGCATTCGTACGCAACTGTCCGCAGCACATACACAACAGCAGTTAGACAAAGCATTAGCTGCATTTAAAAAAGTAGGACAACAATTAGGAGTCATCAAACAACATGAAAGCCTTAGTTAAATTAAAAGCGGAACCAGGCATTTGGCTGACCGAAGTGCCCATGCCTAAAGTGGGTCCGAATGATGTATTAATTAAAATAACCAAAGCATCTATTTGTGGTACCGACATCCATATTTATAATTGGGACGAATGGGCGCAGGAAGTTATTCCTGTGCCTTTGGTCATTGGCCATGAGTTTGTCGGCGAGATTGTTGAGTTAGGGCATGAAGTTCATAGTTTTAAGATAGGAGACCGGGTCTCTGGTGAAAACCATGTGGCTTGTGAATTTTGTCGTAATTGCCGCGCAGGCCGGCGCCATATTTGTCGTAAAAATGAAACCATTGGTGTCACCCGTCAGGGTTCTTTAGCAGACTACTTATTAATTCCTTCGGTCAATGTCTATCGCGTGCCACCCGATATTTCTGACACAATCGCTGCTATTTTAAATCCATTAGGTAACTCAGTGCATACGGCTTTGTCTTTTAGTTTGCCCGGGGAAGATGTAGTCATTACAGGGGCAGGCCCTATCGGTTTGATGGCTGCTGCGGTAGCGCGTCATGCGGGAGCTAGACATATTGTTATCACCGACATTAATGATTACCGTTTAGACATGGCCAAAAAAATGGGAGCATCGCTTGCCATCAACACAACCAAAACAAGTTTGAAAGAAACCATGGACATCTTAGGCATGCGTGAAGGATTTGATGTCGGCCTGGAAGTATCAGGCAGCCCTATCGGATTCAATGGTATGTTAGATAGCATGAACCATGGCGGCAAAATTGCACTACTGGGTTTTTTGCCGCAAAGCACGCAAATCAATTGGAACCATTTCATTTTGAAAGGGCTGGAAGTCAAAGGTATTTATGGACGAGAAATGTTTGAAACATGGTATAAGATGATTGCGATGTTGCAGAGTGGGTTGGATGTTTCGCCAGTGATCACGCATGAGTTTTCTATTCGGGAATATGAGAAAGCATTTGAAGTGATGCGGTCAGGCAAGAGCGGGAAAGTGATTTTGAATTGGGATTAAGAGGAAGGTAGGCAATAGTTCACCGTCATTGCGAGCGAAGCGAAGCAACCCAGTCTTTTGAGCGTTGATTAGTATCTTTTACGTTCAAAAGCAGTAACAGATCAAGCCACCCAACACTGTCATCCCCGCGCAGGCGGGGACCCATTCGGCTTATGGCAGGAAAGGTGCTTTGGATGAATAGGTCCCCGCCTGCGCGGGGATGACAATGTTGGGTACCTGAGCTAATACCAAAAGCAGCGCCGAAAAGACTGGGTTGCTTTGCTTCGCTTCGCTCGCAATGACGAGTGGAGAAATGAGTTGTTATCAAAATGACAAGCTACCCAAACCGCGCCGCCAAATACCCAAACAACGCCCGCAACGCCATCGCCTCACCTCCTTGCGGCCTCCCAGGACGCGCCTTCAAGTTCCACGCCATCAAATCAAAATGCAGCCAAGGTATTTCATTCGGCACAAATTCTTTTAAAAATAACCCAGCCGTAATAGCCCCTGCATACCCATCTGCAGAATTATTATTAATATCCGCAATAGAACTATTCAAAGAATCCCGATAAAGACCAAACAAAGGCAAACGCCAAATAGGATCTATTAATTGATTCGCATGGGCCGTTAAATCTTCCACAACACGGTCTTGATTAGAAAACACCGCCGGCAATTCCGTCCCCAACGCCACCCGTGCAGCACCGGTTAACGTCGCCATATCAATAAGCAAGTCCGGTTTTTCATTCACCGCGACACTTAACGCATCCGCCAACACCACCCGGCCTTCTGCATCCGTATTGCCTACCTCAATCGTAATACCTTTGTGACTAGTAATAATGTCCCCCGGCCGATAAGCATTACCACCTACTGAATTTTCTACCGCCGGAATTAACACATGTAAACAAACAGGCAACTTTGCCTCCATAATCATGCGTGCTAACCCCAATACATGCGCCGCGCCGCCCATATCTTTTTTCATGAGCTGCATACCCGCAGCCGTTTTTATATCTAAACCGCCCGTATCAAAACAAACCCCTTTGCCTACTAACGTCACTTTCGGATGTTTTTTCTTGCCCCAACGCATATCTAGCAAACGCGGCGCATCATCACTTGCCCGACCCACGGTATAAATAGAAGCAAGGCCCTGCTTAAGCAGTTCTTTGCCCACGATTTGCTTAAAAGCCGCCTTATATTGTTTAGCTAAATGCGCCGCAGCCGCCGCCAATTCCGAAGGCCCCATATCATCGGTAGGCACATTAATCAAAGTACGCACCAGATAAATCGACTCAACGATATTATGAATATGCTGCTGATCTATTTCTTTAGGTAATACAACCTGCGCCGGCAAACGATTCGGTTTTTTATAACGAACAAATTGATAAGCCCCCAACCCCCACCCGATAGCAAAAGAAAGATAATCGGATGCAGACAATTCAAAACGATAAAGCCCTTCTGGCAAACTCAAAGGCAGAGCACCCGCTGCCCAGAAGTCTTTTGAATCTGAAATAATACAAACAACTTGCGCAAGCTGGCCCTGCTGGTTCGGTATCAATCTAACTTGCCCCAACTCCCCACGAAACCCCGTCGTCGTGAGCCAATTTTTAATAATTATATTTTGTTTGCCAAGCCATGCAGAAAAGTCTTCTTTCTTAACAAAAAAAATAGGGACCACACTTTTTTTAAGCGACGACTTCACAAAACAAGCTAGCATTTATCTGCTCCTTTTATTTTACCAACTCCAACAGCAATTTATTCATCCTCTGCACAAACAGCCCTGGTTCTTTCAATTGCCCCCCTTCAGCCAAGAGCGCTTGATCAAATAAAATTTGCGTCCATTCTTTAAAGCGTTCCGTATTTTTTTCATCCCGCAGCAAAGAGACCAATGGATGGGTTGGGTTCAATTCAAAAATCGGTTTGATATCGCCTATCTCTTGTCCCGCTGCTTTTAACAATCTTTGCAACTGCATTCCCATATCATTTTCATCCGCAACTAAGCAAGCCGGCGAGCTCGTCAAGCGATGTGAAATACGTGCTTCTTTCACTTGTTCGCCTAATACTTCTTTGACACGCTTAATAATATCGCCAAATTCTTCCTTGATCTGTTCTTCTTGCTTTTTGTGCTCTTCTTTAACTGCCTTGTCTTCTTCTCCGACTAACTCATCTAAGTTTACATCCCCTTTAGCAACCGATTGCAATGGTTTCCCATCAAATTCAGACAAATGCCCAACAACCCATTCATCGATACGGTCTGACAATAACAAGACTTCTATATTGTTCTTACGGAAAATCTCCAAATGCGGGCTGGCTTTTGCCGCATTAAACGTTTCTGCAGTCATGTAATATATTTTCTTTTGTCCTGGCTTCATACGGCCCGCATAGGCTTCTAAAGAAACCGTTTGTGCGGAAGAATCCAAGTGCGTCGAAGCAAAACGCAGCAGTTTAGCAATGCGTTCACGATTGGCAAAATCCTCTGCCGGCCCTTCTTTTAATGCATTACCAAATTGGCCCCAGAAAACCGCGTATTTTTCAGGATCGTCTTTGGCCAGCTTGTCTAACATATCTAACACACGCTTGACTAATGCGCTACGCAATTTAGTCATCGTTGCATTATCTTGTAATATTTCACGAGAAATATTCAGCGGCAACGCATTGGTATCCACAATGCCCCGCACAAATCGCAAGTAATTCGGCATGAATTGCTCTACTTTGTCCATGATAAATACACGCTGCACATACAATTTCAAACCGCGTTGATGCTGGTGCTGCCAAAGATCAAAAGGTGCTTTGGATGGAATGTAAAGCAAACTAATATAATCCAGATTGCCGCCTTCCACTTGATTGTGCGCCCAAAGCAAAGGATCTTCAAAATCATGCGCAATATGTTTGTAATGTTCTTTATATTGCTCCTCAGTAATCGAATTTTTAGGCAGTGTCCATAAGGCAGTGGCACGGTTTGCTGCTTCCCATTCTACTGCTTTGGGAGCCGTTTCTTTTTCATCAACAGTGACCATTTTTTTCATTAAAATAGGCAGGTTAATATGATCAGAGTATTTAGTAACAATGTTACGTAAACGCCAGTCATTTAAAAATTCATCTTCGCCTTCTTTAATATGTAAAATAATGTCGGTACCGCGAGTTAATTTTTCGATGTTAGCAATCGTATAATCGCCTTTTCCAGCTGATTCCCACGATACGCCATGCTCTTTAGTCAATCCCGCACGACGTGTATTTACTGTCACTTTGTCTGCCACAATAAAAGAAGAATAGAAACCTACACCGAACTGACCAACCAAATGAGCATCTTTCTTTTGGTCCCCCGTCAAACGCGCTAAAAACTCACGCGTACCCGATTTAGCAATGGTACCTAAATTGTCAACCACTTCATCCCGCCTCATGCCTATTCCATTATCGCTAATCGTAATCGTCCGGGCTTTTTCATCAAAGCTGATACGGATAGCAAGTTCAGCATCTGTTTCATACAAAGCAGGATCAGCCAGGGCTTCAAAACGTAATTTGTCTGCCGCATCTGAGGCGTTGGAAATCAATTCACGAAGGAAAATTTCTTTATTGCTGTATAGCGAATGAACAACAATATCTAATAACTGGGTGACTTCTGCCTGGAAATGTAACTTTTCGGACGGATGAGTGGTTGACATGACTGAATATCTCCTGGAACGCTTGATTAAATAGTATAGGGATTATAGGGGCGAAATAGGAATATTCAAGAACAAAGGTATCAGGTTAATTGAAAAAAACCGCACGCGGGCGCGTTCACGATTGGGCCTGAGATGGATGACGCGGCCCATCAAATCACCTATAATCTTTCCCATCATGCTCAAACCAACACTGCAATTGACCGGTTTTTCTTTCCCAGAATTATTTCTGCCTCAAGGCCTATTACGCCTTGATCAATGCTTTTTATCTGCATTACAGCAATTTAATCCCCTATTGCATGATGCTCTGCTCGCTTATAGGCAAGACAATGCTTCACTAACTCCTCAAACAACCAGCGAACTATTAATCGCTTGTGCAACTTTTTTAGACACCTTTCTCGTTGATTTATTTAATATCGAAGAAGCCGCCGCCCTCGCCCAAGCCAAAACAGTCGCCCAAAACCCTATCGCTGCCTTCAAAAAATTTTTCGTCTTGCGCCGAGCAAAAAAACAATTATTGAATACCGAGAATTTACCTGACTTTGCTACGTTAACTCGCTGGTTAAATGAACAATTAAAAAAATCCCCCTTGCAAACCGACGATTTAGAAATGGCCATCAGCTTGCTGGCCAACCAATACATCACCACGCCTGAACAATTTACCGATGACATCGAAAAACTCACTCAATGGTGCATCCATGCGTTGATTACGCCTGAGGCCAAAGCAATCGTAAAAAACTGGACGAGTTTTCGCATCCCCGAACGCCTGGATTATGAAAACCTCGTGGCCCGTGTTCCTGCAGCCCATGATAAACTTGAACGTTACACCGCGCCCGAAACTCGTTTGCGTCTACGTGATGGGTTTAAACTCACCGACCCCCGTATGAACGCACGCGAAGTCCAAGACGAGGTGAACTATTGTATTTACTGCCACGACCATGACGGCGATTTTTGTTCTAAAGGTTTTCCTGTCAAAAAAGGCGACCCCAGCCAAGGCCTAAAGAAAAACCCATTAGATACCATTTTGACCGGCTGCCCCTTAGAAGAAAAAATTTCTGAAATGCACAGTTTAAAACGCGATGGCCAGACAATTGCCGCCTTGGCCATGATCATGGTAGACAACCCCATGTGCCCCGCAACCGGCCATCGTATCTGCAATGACTGCATGAAAGCGTGTATTTATCAAAAACAAGAACCCGTTAATATTCCGCAAGCTGAGACAGGTATTTTAACCGATGTGTTAAATTTACCATGGGGCGTAGAAATCTATGATTTACTCACCCGTTGGAACCCCTTACGTAAAAAACAATGGGCCATGCAACCCTATAATGGCTTAAAAGTCATGATCGCCGGCATGGGACCTGCTGGTTTTACGCTAGCGCATCATCTCCTGCTCGAAGGATTTGCTGTCGTTGGCTTTGATGGACTCAAGATTGAGCCTTTGCCCGAACAATTAATTAAGACACCTGTCTATCACTTTGATGAATTACGCGAATCCTTAGACGAACGTTTAATGGCAGGTTTTGGCGGCGTAGCAGAATATGGTATTACCGTACGCTGGGACAAAAACTTTTTAAAATTAATCTACTTAAGCTTACTACGTAAACCTTGTTTTCAGGTGTTCGGCAATACCCGTTTTGGCGGTACCATCACGATTGATGATGCCTGGGCCATGGGTTTTGATCATTTTGTCATTGCCGTCGGTGCCGGCTTGCCTAAAGCATTGGCCATCCCAGGCAGCTTGGCGCCCGGCATGCGTCAAGCCAATGACTTTTTAATGGCATTACAACTGGGCAATGCCGCTAAAAAAGAAAGCCTGACCAATTTACAAATACGCTTGCCCGCCGTAATTATTGGCGGCGGGTTGACAGGTGTGGATACCGCCACTGAAGTGCAAGCTTACTATATTACCCAAGTCGAAAAAATATTGTTCCGCTATGAAAAATTAATCGAGCACCATTCCGAAGAAGATTTATTGGACCAATTCGATGTCGCTTCATTAGAAATTTTAGAAGAATTTATCGTCCACGGCAAAGCCGTACGCCATGAACGCGAACGTGCCGAAAAAGCACATGAGAAACCTAATTTTATTAAACTCATCCATCAATGGGGCGGTGTCACGATCGTGTATCGCCGCTCTATGCAAGAATCGCCTGCTTATATCAATAATCATGAGGAATTAGCAAAAGCACTGGAAGAAGGCGTTTATTATTTAGAAGCACTTGAACCGACTGCCGTAGACTTAAACCAACATGGACATGTCGAAACACTGATCTGTCACCGCCGTTTACGCAAAAATAAAACCGAATGGGAAGCAACACAAGAAGAAGTCCGTATTCCTGCGCGCGCTATTTTTGTTGCAACGGGAACACAGCCTAATATTGCTTATGAGTTCGAACACCGAGGTACCTTTAAACGGTTGGGCTTGCAATATCAACATTATGAAGATGTAGACGGTGAACTCACTGTTGCAGAGGGCGTCACTCATGTCAAAGAGCCTCATTTCGGGCCCTTCACCTCGTATCATAAAGACCATTATCGTGTGAGTTTAATTGGTGACACCCATCCCGTTTTTCATGGCAGTGTGGTCAAAGCCATTGCCTCAGGGATGCGTACTTATCCTAAGGTCCTTGCTGCATTAAAGACCCAGCTTGGCAAGCCAGGCCGCGATGAAGAATACCAGACCTTCGCGCAACACATTGCCCATTCTTTTCAAGCCCATATCACCCACATTGAACGCCGTTTGTCTAATGTGATCGAACTCACGATACACGCACCACTTGCAGCAAAACATTTTCAACCCGGCCAATTCTATCGTTTACAAAATTATGAAACCCATGCTCCGTTGATTGATAACACGTCACTACAAATAGAACCGCTGGCCTTAATTGCATCGGAAGTCTTTAAAGCATCCGGCACGTTAAAATTTATGATTATTGAAACAGGTGCTAGCGCTAAACTGTGCTCGACTTTCCGTGTCGGTGATCCCATCTCGTTAATGGGCCCAACTGGCATACGTGCAAAAGTATCGCATGAACATGAAACCGTGCTCATCATGGGCAATCAACTCAGTATGTCTTTATTAAAAAGTTATGGTACTGCTTTACGTCATGCGGGCAATAAAGTGATTTATCTTGGGAATTTTAAAACAAAAGAAGAAGTGTATTGCCAAGATGAATTGGAAGAAGCTGCTAATGTTATTATTTGGTCTGTTATCGATGGCAAGCCCATTGTCGCACGGAGGCAGCAGGACTATTCCATGCAAGGTGATGCGTTAGATGTATTATTACGTTACGCCCATAAAGAAAACTTGGAAATTCCACTGAGCAATGTGGACCGTATTTATATCATCGGTAACACCACCTTACTACGCCGCTTTCAAGAAGCCCGCAAAACAACCTTAAAAGAAATTTTAATAAAAAATCCACGCATTTCAGGATCGGTATACAGCACCATGCAATGTATGCTAAAAGGTGTCTGCGCCCAGTGTTTGCAATGGCAAATCAACCCGGAAACAGGTCAACGCACCAAAGCTGTCTTTGCCTGCTCTTGGCCAGAACAACCGTTAGAGTTAATTGACTTTAATAATATCGAAGAAAGACAAATCCAAAATCGTCTACAAGAGCAACTCAGCAATTTATGGGTGGATTATCTTTTTAAAAATTGTTCTGTTCCGCATGTGTGAATTATGAAATACCAGCCTAAAAATCTCATTTTGGATTTAACTGAACTAGGCCTGCTTTGCATAGAAGGCCCGGACGCAAAAAAATTCTTGCAAGGGCAGCTCACTTGTAATCTAGAAACAATCTCAAGCACACAAACCTCGCTAGGCGCCCATTGCAATCCGCAAGGCCGTATTATTTCTTTTTTCCGTTTGTTTTATTATCAAGGACGTTATTATCTACAAATGCAAGCCGACATGCTCCCTCTGGCATTGGCCGCTTTAAAAAAATATGCTGTTTTTTTTAAAGTGACCCTGGAGCCTGTTAATGATTTTAATACCATGGGCTATTGCGGCGATCAATTACAATATTATCTTGACAAAATACCAGAGAAAACGGATGAAATAGCAGAATCAAATGGACTATTGATTTTAAAATTGTCGAGGCGTTATCAAATTGTAGGACAAACTACTGCATTGTTATGGAAAAAAATGATAGTCGACAATCAACCTGGCTCTGCAGAAGTGTGGAAGCAACTTAATTTTGAAGAAAATGTTCCTACCATTTATCCTGAAACCAGCGAAAAATTTCTGCCACATGATCTTCAATTACCGCAGTTAAATGCAGTGAGTTTTGACAAGGGTTGTTATACAGGGCAAGAAATTATTGCTCGTATGCAATATCGAGCTAAAATTAAAAACCGCCTTTGGTGTGTTTCGGTGAAAACAGAACAGGTTCCCCAACGAGGCGCTGATATTTATGATCAGACGAATATCGCGGGCGTGCTGGTTGATTATTATAAAACAGCTGAGAATGCCTATATCTTGCAAATCATGTCATCCCAAGCAGATGGCCTCTTTCTAGACCAGAACAAGCAATACCCCATAGCAAATGATAGGTAAAAATGGCTAAAGCCAAGCTTCTATGAATATAAAGTAAGCTGAGGCGAAACTTGTTTAATCAACTCATAATCCTTATCATTATGTAGCAAAATTAAATTATGCTCTATTGCTATTTGAGCAATCAAGCAATCGATTGAACTACGAAGCGTAATGCCCGCACGACGACAAGAAAAATAAAGTTGTGCAGCCAACTCATATGTCATAACTTCATCTGTAGGATGAAAAAAACATTGAGTACTTAGATATGCTGTTAATTTATCAAAATCCTTTCTTGATTTTGCGCCTTGCAAAATTTCTTGATAAATAAGCCCGCTTATTCCAAAAGACATTTTGTTATCTAAAATAGCTGAAAAATGTCGAGATGCCTCATTTTCTATACCACGAAAATAGTCAATCCAAACTGAAGTATCAATCAGATACATTTTTACCCTTGCCTTTTTTACTCTTACCTTGGTTTGCCCTTAATTTCTTATAATCATAATTTGTATTGATAGCGACCTTGCCTTTTAACTCACGAATATCACGTCGACGATGGTGTTCTACAAATTCCGTTAACGCTAACTCGATAAGCTCCCTTTTAGTGGATGCTGCAGTATAGCGGAAAGCTTCTTTAACCAAATCATCATTTAAAACAATATTTGTTCGCATAAAATACACCTCCAGATGTGTATTCTAATACACCTTCTTGGCCCAAACAAGCAATGCCCCATAGCAAACACCTTCAAATTGGCATAAAATACCTAGGGTAAATAAAATTCATTATTCAAACTCCTAAGCAATGCCTTCTGACTAGGTACCACATATGCCCAAAAAACTCCGCATCATCCTAGCCCAACTAAACCTCCTAGTAGGCGACATCTCCGGCAACTTAGACAAACTCATCGGCGCCGCCAAAACAGCCCGCGATGAACTGTCCGCAGATGTCATCGTCTTCCCTGAACTCAGCATCACCGGCTACCCCCCTGAAGACTTATTGCTCCGCCAGTCCTTCCTCAACGCCGCCACCGAAAGCCTGTATGAGTTTAAAGAAAAAGTCCAAGACATCTACTGCGTAGTAGGACACCCCTACTCCACCGAACAAGGCCTCTTTAACGCCTGTTCTGTTATCTATAACGGCACCTTCTTAGGTCGTTGCGCCAAACAATACCTACCCAATTACGGCGTATTTGATGAAGACCGCTATTTTATCTCCGGCACTGAAACCTGCGTTGTTCCTATTTTAGATATACCTGTAGGTATTATGATCTGCGAAGACCTCTGGTTCGACCCACCCATCAAACGGGCAGTGCAAGAAGGCGCACGCCTTATCTTAGCGCCCAATGCCTCCCCTTTCGAAATCTACAAACACGAACGCCGGCAAACCATGCTCAAAAAAAACGCCCTGTCCTCTCAAGTCCCTATTGTTTATACCAATTGCGTGGGCGGCCAAGATGAATTGGTCTTTGATGGCGGTTCTATGATCGTGGACGCATCCGGAACTATTTGCCAGCATGCCGGATTTTTCAATGAAACCTTACTGCCTGTTGATATTGAAATAGAAAAAAGTGAAGCGAAAATCAACTCTGCTGCTATCGTTTTACCAAGCAAAGACGAACAAATTTATCGAGCCTTGATAACAGGGCTGCGTGATTATGTGCATAAAAATCATTTTGAAAGTGTGCTAGTCGGTGTGTCCGGTGGGATTGATTCGGCACTAACACTGGCATTAGCGGTAGACGCACTCGGCAAAGAACACGTCAAAGCCATCATAATGCCATCACGCTATACTGCAGAAATCAGCATGGAAGATGCTATAGCCTTAGTGAATGCGCTCAACGTATCTCACGAAATTATTTCCATCGAACCCACCTACACCGCCCTACAAAACACCTTACAATCTCACTTGACCACCGAAGAAACCGACATCACCCAACAAAACCTCCAAGCCCGCTGCCGCGGTATCATCTTAATGGCCATTTCCAACCAAACCGGCAGCATGGTCCTTTCCACCAGCAACCGCAGCGAACTTGCCGTCGGTTATGCCACGTTATATGGTGACATGGTCGGCGGCCTAGCTGTCCTAAAAGACGTCCCCAAAACCATGGTCTATCGCCTTGCCGCCTATCGAAATCAAATTAATCCTGTTATTCCACAACGCATTATCGACCGCGCCCCGACTGCTGAATTAGCACCAAACCAAAAAGATGAAGATACATTACCGGCTTATCCGATATTAGATAAAATCTTGGAGCTTTATCTGGATCAAGAACAAGGCTTAGATGATATCATCGCCCAAGGTTTTGACCGGGAAATGGTTGAGCGTGTGATCGGGCTGATTCATAAAAGTGAATACAAGCGACGACAGGCTTCGATTGGGATAAGGGTTAATTATAAGGCGTTTGGGAAAGATAGGCGGTATCCGGTTACATCGGGGTTTGAAGATTAATAAGGTTACCTCTCTTGTTGTAGCTCACCTATAATGGAAAAATAATGAATATTTATTTATCTCCCCCTTCCTGACCTTCCCCCTGAGGGGGAAGGAAAGTATCTAGCAGCACCAGTTAGAACATTCCTTCCCCCTCAGGGGGAAGGTCAGGAAGGGGGGATAAATATCATTCATTATTCAAAAATAATGTTACTTTCTACTACCGTTATTCATTGTTGATACAGATGAGCTAGAAGTAGATGACGACGAGCTTACATTAGCACGGCCATCTCCACCTACTACATGAAGATTCACTTCACCTGCTACAGTCTCACTTCCATCTGTTTTTGGTTTAAAAAACGGATACTTATACTTTCTCTTCGCATCAATCTTGCATTGCGTTTTATAAACCTCAAGCGCTTGTGAATTACCTGCCAACGCTTGGGCTACTTTTACTGCTTCCAGAGCCCGTGCAATCTCTAATGCTGCTCTTTCTGAATCCAATGTCTGTTGGCTCTTTAGCTCTTTGGATTCATTAGCCATCCTTTCCATCGCCAAAGTATGTCTTGCTTGTTGAGCTTCTCGTTGTTGCTGTATTTCCGTTTTTTGCTTTATGGCCGCATTGTGCAATTCGACGGTAGTTTTGGTAGCCACATCAATTGCTTGTGCAATCCCAGGATTGACAGGCGACACTTTTTTTAGAGTCACATGAGTTGCCTTTATATGTGCTCCCAGAAAAACTTGACTACTTTGATCATTCAGCATGCGTACCACTGATGCACCGTGTTGCTCTTCATCAAAAACAGAAGGAGGAACGGGACCCTGTGCTTCATCTTTGGCCTCATCTTGCCGCCCTCGAAGAACATCTTTAGCACTCTGCTGCTGAACAAACATGAGGCTGTGGTCTTTAGGATAAGCAGTTGAATGCATCAAAGTAGATTTGACTGCTGCTATTGCACTGCTCTTAATATTAGGCTGTATTTTATTTGGTCCAGACAGACTAATTGCTGCATGTGGATCAATAATTTGAAAACCAACATTCGCAATAACATCCATATTGACACCACTATCTACTCCAGCGACTAATTTAATATCTTCCAAGATATCTTCTTTAGAAGAAATTCGATTGAAAAACTTCCATGTCGGTGGAATATAGTAGACTCCGGGGCCTAGTATAACAAGTTGGCTCTCAGCATCATAACATACTGCAAATTTTCCCTCAGGAACCCTGGCGAATAGTTGTCTATATAACTCTACTTCTTTAGGTTCTTCGCCTTTTTTCTGCGTTGCACGTAAATACTCGCGTTCTAAAGCTATCTCGTTTTCTGTTTTCCTTATTTTGACGTCTAGACCATAGGGATCAATAACCGGTACCACTCTTGTAACATCAGGTGATTTGAAAACATGTCTTCCTGGAAGTAAAAAGTAAAACCTACCTGAACTACCTATTTCAACACAAGAAAGTCCTCTATTGGGTACATTAACAACATGTGTTGTGCCATGTTTAAAATAGTCAGTAGTCACGTCTTTAAAATCTTCCAGACATTGTTTCCCAACACGTAATTTATGTTTCCCTGGTGGGATAATTTCCTTCTTGCCTTCATTATCAATTAAACCAATAAATCCATCGGGTATGTTACAAATTTCAAACGAATCTGGCGATGTTTCTTTAGTCTCCGGGCCATCTGCTTCCTCTTTCATCAAGGTATGTGCTACTACTGGAATCGATGCATAATAGGATTGCTGAGGATAGTCGTTAAAATCCTGATGTTTTTCTTTGATCATCTTTAATATTTTTTGTTTATAAGGAATGAGTTGCTCAATTGTCAAAGGGTTAGAAAACGATATGTCGTCTAACTCAACAGGCTCATCTCGAAATACTTTTTGACCAATCTTGAATGTGCATTTAATAGTACCTTGCTCATCTTCAGTAAAATAAACTGTATTAGCTGCCACCTTGTCATCCGATAAGAACTCATTAAAATTACGAGAGATGTTATTTAATATTTCCTCTCGGAATACATTAAATTGATCCATTGTAAAATTAGAAGTTCTGTTAATTACAGTTCCATTAGGCGTTCTATACGAATAGGCCAGTTTGCCATTTTTTTCTTCATAATAGATAATTCCTTTTTCTATCTTCCGATGTTTCTCTGACTTCAAAATAAAATAATCATATTCTGCTGGAAACAGGCGAAAATCATACCATGTTTGTGGTTCATCAATACCAAAGTGTGTCCTGCTTCGCTCAGTTGACAAAGCAACAGCTTTCATTTCAAAAGGCAAATATCTTTGATGCCTTCGAGAAAATTGATCATCATCAAATTTTTTACTTTGCTTCAGAGCCTCAGCTTGCCCCTGGGGATTTTGTTGCTTGCTTTCTTCAAGTACGCCTAATACCATATGTACACTCCTCTTTGAAATAATAAATGATAAATAAAAATCTTTAAAAAACTTAACGCATTGCTTTTCTACTACTGCTTGCACTTCGCGATGAAAGCACACCTTGAGGCCCAGCATCCAACTGGCTCAAAAAAGGCTGCTGCATGCCTTTCTGTGAGATTATATTATAAACTTCACGAACAAAAGGATCGCTCAAAATAGATTCCATTTTTATTTTGTGCGCTTCCCTTGCCTCCTCCATTTCTTTTTTTTCTACTTCTAATTTTATTTGAGCCATATCGCTTTCTCCTTTGAAAATTTCTTCTTTCTCCTGTAAATCAAGTTTACTTCGTCTGTATTCCTTTCCTTGTTTCTTCCCTTGTTTCTCTTGTTTTTCTCTATTTTTGTTATAGACATCTAATACCACCTTGTTTTCTAAGAGTTCTTTAGTCGTTTTGGAAGAAGGTTCCATAGTTTTAATAATAACTCTAGGTATAGTAATGAGTGCTTCTTGCAGCATGTGACCTGCTTGCGATGTGATCGATGTGATATCCATTATTGCCTTTTTTAAAGCATCAAACGGCTTGTTATTTGATATTTCCTCTCTAAATATATTCAGGTTCGGCCTGAACGCAAATAGCAGAGTGTCACATTCTTTAGGCATATCTGTTATACCTTTTTTTTGTTTACTCTCAAGATACCCAATACTAGGAAAATCAGTGCTAAGATCCATGTATATGGGAACAGATTGTTTAGCAAGAAAAACAAATTGATCATTTTTTATGTATACCCTGCCAGGTGCTGGCTGTGTAGAAAGGAGATCTTTTGAATCTGATATTACGACTAAAGCAAACTCCAAGAGGTCTACATCGTTATCAAATAGCTTGATCATATGTGCTATTTGTCGTTTCATTTGGTCCCCTGCACGGATTATCTCTTGTTTGTCACCAGATAGATTTAAAGGAACATTTTCAGCAGGAAAGCCATTAGGGCGTACCATAGTATAATAAAACTGGCCGCTTTTTTCCTTTATATGTACTTCGCCTGGTTGAAGTTGTAAATGAGGATTGTCTGACAATATAAAAATAAAATCATATCTTGCTTGAAATTCAGGTCTGTTATTTAACTGAGCTGCTATTATTTTAGCATGTGCTTCATGAGCATAAACGGGAGGAATTTCAGGCTGCGGAGGTTGAGTACTATCGCATGTAATAAGACCAACCTGTTTTATTATTTCTTCTTTTGCATAATTCTCGACTTCCTTTTGTATTATTCTATCACCAAAATACTGCATGGCCCAATAGGGATTTGTAATCTGAAAATAAATCATTGCAGTAATATTCACGTCTTCATTTGCAAAATGAGTCTTAGTCGATAATGTAATATCTAAAAAATCTTCTTTAGAAGAAATTCGATTTAACAGTTTATCTGTACATGCAAGATAAGAACATCCAGGTCCCTGTACAATGCGCAACTGACTATCCTTATCACGAATACTCACGAATTTTCCCTCGGGAACTCTCACAAAAAGTTGTTGGTATGGCGTTATTTCCTTGTTTTTTTGTTCCAACATTGTCTTGTGCTCTAGCTCCTGTTTTGTTTTTTCCACCATCACATCCAAACCATAAGGATTAAGAACTCGTTTAAATATGCCATCTTTTAATTTAAAAATATGTCTTCCTGGAAGTAGAATTCTTATTGTATCTATCTCAGACTCATCATCTTGCGTTAAAGGAGCATTCACTTGCCAGAATATTTCGCTAGAAACATTGAAAACATGGAGTTCGCTATGTTGAATATGCTCAGCTGTCACAGATTCTACTCCATGAAATGTTATGCCAGGGCCCAGCCTATGTCGTCCTGGCGGAATAAATTCTGGTTTGCCATTATATTTAATTTTACCAATATAACCTTCAAGTACGTCAAACTCGAGATCAGAATCATCAGTACCAGTAGATGAACCTTGAGAATTATTTGCATCCACTAATGTGGTGGTTAAACAGGGAATTCTTGCATAATAACATTGCCCGGGAAAGGACTTCACATGGCCTTTCTCTGAGGCAATACGCAAGATTCCTTTTTCATAGTGCAACATATCATCTATTGTAAAAAATTCTGGAACCTCAAATGGAGTCGGTTGATTTCGCACTATTGTTCCTTTGGAAATCTTAACGGTGTATTGAATGGTACCATCCCTTGCTTTATCTAAGTAAAGTGTCATGCCCAATACTTGAAAATCCGGTAAAGAGGTATAACCTGCTGCTAATACGATATCTATTATGTCATCATATGATTTTTTAATAGAACTCTCATCAAAAGGATCGGGCGCTTGTAATTGGGTTATTCTCCTCTCTATTTCTCCCTTGGCATTCATGACTGAATACGCAAAATAATCTCCTTCTTTCTCTAAATAAATATGGCCCGCTGCCATCTTGACTCCGGGAGTTTTTAAACAAAGATTAAATTCTGGCATCAGACAAATGTCATACCATGTTTGCTCTTCCTCCATATCACTGCTGCGATAATAATATGTCCTACTTTCGTGATAGGTTAAACAAAAGGGCTGCATATCTGAGCTTTTAGGCAATTCTCGAGAATATCTTTTAGCATATTGATCGTCATCAAATTTTTTTTTCTGAACAAAATATTCTTTGTTTTCTACTTGACGCTGCATATATACTCCTCTTTGAATTGATTTTTTAAGTAACAAATTAAGATATGTTTTTTATTTCAGGACGATTCAAAATTGCATTGATATCATCAACAAGCTCGCCTCCATTAGATTTTCCAGAGTCTTGCCCTACAAGCCAAGTAGCGAAACGATATATTGGCGATAATCTAGCTCGTTTGTGGGCTAATTTTTCTTGCGTTGCTGGAGTAAATTCTTGTTTAAAATTTTTTAATCTTTCTTCATCGGACACTTTTTGTTCTCGCAGCTTGTTAGACAAAGTATTTAATATATCTTCTTTTTCTTTTTTACTTTCAAAAAACATCCAGGAAAATAAACATGAAAAAGGTAACAAACAACAACTATCTGAGCTTGAGTTGCTCTGATAGCGATTGAATTTTTTCGATAACTCTTCTATTGCTTTTCCTTTGTCTAACCCTTCCCTTTCTGATTGCTCTTTTTTTGAGAGTTTTTCCGTTGCAACTGCCTGTTCAACTGTTTCCTTTGCTTCTTTTTTTTCTCTTTGTTCAATTGCTTTTTCTTTGTCTGACCCTTCCCTTTCTGATTGTTCTCTTTTTGATCGTTCTTCCATTGCAACTGTCTGTTCAACTGTTTCATTTGCTTTTTTTTGGCGTATTGTTTCTCCTCGTTCAACTGTTGTAACTATCCATTCAACTGCCCCCTTTACTTCTTCTTTGCATATTTTTTCTTTTTGTTCAAGCTTTTTAATTTCTTCTTGTTTTTTTTGTCTTTTTTCTGCTTCTTCTTGTATTGTTTGCAATTGTGTTTTTCTATCCCTTTCCCTTTCCTGTAGCTGCTTGTAACGCTCCTTTGTTTTTTCTTCTGCTTGTCTTTCTAAATCTTCCCGCATTTTTTCATCATTCATTTTGTTGTTCTTTTTCATTCCTTCGAGACTTTTATGAATTGCATCTTTTTGTTGCCTCATTTGTTTTTGTTGCTCATATTGCGTTTTCTTTTCTTTTACTCCTTGTTTCTTTCTTGCTTCCATTTCCTGCATTACTAACTGTGTGGAATCTGCCGATGTTTTTTTTGCGGGTAATAACCATGCTAGTACCCCGTCAAATAAGTTTTTCCGAATGTTTCAGTGGTGTATAACCCAAACTTTTTCTTGCTTTAGATTTTGTAAATCGCCAATTAATTTTTGTTTTATTTTTGT
>JAHFSI010000140.1 GCA_023265835.1 Legionellales bacterium | reverse complement strand
TGCCTCCCTCAATCCATTGATTAAAAAATAGGAACCCCTATGCAACAAGAAAAAACGTTATCTATCATCAAGCCAGACGCCGTCGCAAAGTGCGTGATGGGTGAAATCAACCGTCGTTTTGAACGCGAAGGGCTGCGTATCGTCGCTGCAAAAATGGTGCGTTTAACCAAAAAGCAAGCCGAAGATTTTTATGCCATCCATAAAGACCGACCTTTCTTTAATGCACTGGTTACTTTCATGAGTTCAGGCCCTGTCATGTTACAAGTCTTAGAAGGCCCAAATGCCGTCGCACTCAATCGCCAAATCATGGGAGCAACCAACCCCAAAGAAGCGGCCATTGGCACCATACGCGCTGATTTCGCTGAATCCATTGATCACAATGCAGTACACGGATCGGATAGTTTAGAAAATGCAAAACAAGAAATTAATTTCTTTTTCAAACCAGAAGAAATTGTTACCTATGTCAACTCTACAGAATTGGCTTAGTGTATGATCACCACCCAGAACAGTAAAATGAATCTGCTCGGTTTAAACCGCGCAGCAATGCAAAACTTTTTTACCGAGCTGGGTGAGAAATCTTATCGAGCAGAGCAAGCGCTCAAATGGATACATTTTCATGGCGTGAATGATATTCATGCCATGACCAACTTCAGTAAAACACTACGCGAAAAAATTTCCAGCATTGCAGAAATTCGTCCGCCTGAAATAGCGTTTGAAAGCACCGCACCCGATGGTACGCACAAATGGGTCATCAAACTCAGTGATGGCAATTGCGTCGAAACAGTATACATTCCAGAAAAAACACGCGGCACACTGTGTGTTTCCTCTCAAGTGGGCTGTATTTTAAATTGCGATTTTTGTTCCACAGGCAAACAAGGTTTTAGTCGTAATTTAGAAAGCGCAGAAATCATCGGTCAAGTTTGGATTGCTGTCCGCAGCCTTTCTGAAAACAATGGCATGCACGATCACGCCGTGACGAATGTCGTCATGATGGGCATGGGTGAACCGTTGCTGAATTTTGATAATGTTGTCAATTCAATGAATATCATGCTAGATGATTTTTGTTACGGACTGTCTAAACGCCGTGTGACTTTAAGCACAGCGGGCCTGGTGCCCGCCATGAACCAACTACGCGAAATCAGTGATGTCGCGCTAGCTGTTTCTTTGCATGCACCCAATGATGAATTGCGAAATGTCTTGGTTCCCATTAATAAAAAATATCCGCTTAAGGAATTGATGCAAACCTGCAAAGAGTATTTTAAAGACCAACCACGGCGCTATGTCACAATGGAATATGTCATGCTCGCGGGCATTAACGACCAACCTGAACATGCCAAACAATTAATTGCCCTGTTAAAAGACGTCCCTGCAAAGGTCAATCTTATCCCGTTCAATCCGTTTCCTAATACAATTTATCGACGCTCCGACCAAGACACCATCGACCATTTTCGCAACATGTTAATGGCCGCCCATATCAATTGCATTACACGCAAAACACGAGGTCAAGAAATCGATGCCGCCTGCGGCCAGCTTGTCGGACAAGTCAAAGACCGTACGCGTAGAATAGAACGCTTACAAAAAAAATCCGCCCGAGCAACCACCGAGAAAATCTGAGTATTTTGTATGCAAAAAAGGTGTTTTTTAAAATTAGGCCCAAAAAATCGTAGCATCTGCTTGGCGATAGATTAATATACGCTTATCATTATAGTAGTAGCTCAAGGACAGAGAAATTAAGGAAATAACATGGACTCAACGATTACCGTCTCTGAAAACAATAACTCCATCATGAATAAACTGGAACCCTTTAAAAAAACTGGCCTGGGCGAGCGTTTAAAGTCAGCAAGAGAAGCCTTACAGCTTACTGAAAAGGAAGTTGCTTTGCGTTTACATCTCAATGTCACTGTTGTGTCGCTGATAGAAAGTGAAGATTTTGCGGAAGGCCCGCCCGCTACTTTCATGCGAGGCTATTTACGTTCTTATGCAAAACTGCTTAATTTACCTGAAAGTGAAATCAAATCGACCCTAAAAGAATTGGAGGCCGCCATGCCTTCCAGTACAACTCCCATACCGATGGCTCAAGTAAAACCACCCAAAGATAATGAACGTTATCTGCATTGGTTAACGTATGTCATTGTGGTCGTACTGATCGTCCTAGTCAGTGTTTGGTGGAGCTCACACTCACGTTACAACATTGCAGACGTTCCAACGACGCCCCAACCAACCGCTGTTGCAACTCCCGCTCCAGCACCTGCTGCTGCGCCTACTCCGACAGTACCTAATTCAACTGCAGCAAGTCCTGCCCCTGCAGCAGCGACAGTTACAACTACAGCACCTCCTGCAAAACCTGAAGCAGCCGTACAACCAACCGCTCCTTTACAAGCAGCACCAGGATCAATAACAACACCAGCAGCCCCTGCTACGCCTACGGCTGTACCCATAGCAACTACCGCTCCTGCAACACCGCCGCCCGCTGTTCCCGCAACAGAGACAAAAAAATCAACTCTCTCTAACTTAAAAATGGCGTTGCCAGAGCCCGATGTTGACGCTGATTAAGGCATTTTTGATAATTGATTTTGTAGCCTATATAGGCTACAATTAAGATAATCCAAAAGGTGAACTATGAAAACTGCCACAGTGAGAGCAAGAATTGAGCCAAAGTTAAAACACGATGTTGAATCTGTCCTGACTCAACTTGGCTTGTCTTTTTCTGAAGCAATTGAGTTATTTTTAATGCAAGTAAAACTAAACAATGGCATTCCATTTGATATTCGTATCCCAAATAAAGTAACTCAACAAACTTTTGAAGATACCAATAAAGGCAAGAATTTAAAACGTTATAAAAATTATAAAGAGGACATATGACCAGCAACCCCATCACCGCCATTCGCGGCATGAATGATCTTCTGCCTGCAGACACTGCTTTATGGCAATTTGTAGAAAAAACGATGCGCGATACACTACATAGTT
>JAHFSI010000086.1 GCA_023265835.1 Legionellales bacterium | reverse complement strand
AAATGATGACATTTTTCAAACAAAGTTGGGAATGTTTCTTTCTCTAATACATTAGCACTATGTTCTAAAATCAAATGCGGCATCTTAATGTTCCCGTGTAGTATTAAATTGTATTTTCGGCCAGCGTTCTATAGTTAAATTCAGATTAACGCGGGTGGGCGCTAAATAAGTTAAATTATCGCTGCCATCTAATGCTAGATTATCAAAGGCTTTATTTTTAAATTCCTCCAATATTTTAGCATCATCACATTGGATCCAACGTGCTGTAACAACCGACACGGACTCATACACGCAGTCAACATTATATTCATGCTTTAATCGATACGCTACTACATCAAATTGCAGCATGCCGACTGCGCCTAAAATGAGATTATTACTATTTAACGGACGAAACAACTGCGTTGCGCCTTCTTCGCATAATTGTTTCAATCCTTTTTGCAGCGCTTTTAATTTAAGCGGATCTTTCAACCGCACTAAACGAAACAATTCAGGCGCAAAATAAGGAATTCCAGTAAATTTTAACGTCTCACCTTCGGTAAACGTATCGCCGATTTGAATGGTACCGTGATTGTATAACCCAATAATATCACCAGGCCAAGCTTCTTCAATATGTTCACGATCAGAGGCCATAAAAGTAAGTGCTTGGGGAATTTTTACTTCACGTCCCAAACTGACTTGAAACACTTTCATGCCCTGCGTATATTTGCCCGAGCAAACACGTAAAAATGCAATACGGTCCCGATGAGCAGGATCCATGTTGGCTTGGATTTTAAAGACAAAACCTGAAAATGTTTTTTCCGTCGGCAATATTTCCCGCGTTTTAGTTTCGCGCGGCTGCGGTGCAGGGGCATATTCGGCAAACGCATCTAATAATTCACGTACGCCAAAGTTATTCAAAGCAGAACCAAAAAAAACGGGGGTTAATTTCCCCGCTAAAAATTCCGCTTTATCAAAAAGATGACTGGCTCCTTTCACTAATTCAATATTGGCCCGAATTTCAGCGGCCATATCGCCTAAAATAGAATCGAGCTCTGGATTGTTCAACCCTGAAATTTTAGTGCCCGTTTGTTGAATTGCATTTTTGCCTGGCTCATACAAATACACCGCATCTTCATATAAATGATAAACACCTTTAAAGTCTCGCCCCATCCCAATGGGCCAGGTAATCGGCGCACAGCGAATTTTTAATATTGTTTCAATTTCGTCTAATAATTCAATTGCATCTCGGCTGTCGCGATCCATTTTATTGATAAAGCTAATGATGGGTGTATGACGTAACCGACAGACTTCCAATAGTTTAATCGTGCGTTCTTCGACCCCTTTGGCTGCATCAATCACCATTAAGGCAGAGTCCACTGCTGTCAAAGTGCGATAGGTGTCTTCCGAAAAATCGGCATGGCCAGGGGTATCTAGCAAATTCATCATGTGAGATTGATAGGGAAATTGCATCACCGAGGTCGTAACAGAAATACCACGCTGCTTTTCTAGCTCCATCCAATCAGACGTTGCATGGCGTGATGCTTTACGGCCCTTCACAGTGCCTGCTAATTGGATAGCGCCCCCAAATAACAAAAGTTTTTCTGTTAGGGTTGTTTTTCCGGCATCCGGATGGGAAATAATCGCAAAAGTGCGGCGTTTTGCTAGTTGTGAAGTTAATTCAGACATAATGGACAGTTAGACAATATTTATTTTGAGCGAATCTTATCAAATCTGTTGTTTGAATGATATAGAGCTCTTCAGATAATTATTTTGGATTACAGCGCTCAGATGGCCATCAGATCGAGCTTTATTTTTCCCTCTGCGCCGTTCTATTGTATCATCAACAACTATTAAAATGGGGAAGGATGCTGGTAGCAGATGGACCAACAATCCAAATAAAATTTTTGCACCAGACATGCTGCTCCATTTTGCTCGATTAAGAACACTTTGATGTACGGTGATGTAACTAAATGAAACGCTGGAATGCAGTTGATATGCTAGACAAGGTTACGTCAACATAACAGAACTACATTACCGAGCAAAACGATCGATGGTCGTGGTGCTGAGTAAGTTTCTGTAAGCCTGCTTTTTTTGATTGACATAAGCTAGGCAGCGGCCACGCCCACGCCGCCCACCCCCCGGCCGCCACGGCGCCCGGGGGGGACTCGTGACCGCAGCCCAAGCACCACCCGCTACCCCCCACCGGGGCAATAGCAAATTTAAAACCAAGATCTGAGTCCACCCGACCGCCCGGGTAAAGATCCATCACGCCCCAGCGTCTGGATGTAGAATCATATTTTTCGAATTTCAATGAACGGCCCTGTGGTTTCTCCTCCTGAAGTTTTTGAGCGGTATTGAAGAGTCCATCACAATAGGCTTGTGCCATGTTCGCTGTCATACCTTGCTGCTCACCGCCTATACTTTGCTGCCAAAATAGCATGGCTCGCGGATCATTCCAGCGGCCGCCAAAATAATCCTCATAGTGATCATTATATAGTTGAAGCAACTCTTGAGGCAGATTTAAATTATAGTGTCTTCCAGTCGTCACTACTTCATTCCGCCTATCATTCAAGGATTTTCTATAGGCAGCAAGTTCGCTAGCAGTCGTTGATTTCTCTTCTACTGTTACTATATAGTCAGGCTCGCCAGAGGAGGTAATGTCAGCTGCGCCATCGCGAATAGCTTCGGCTAGTTTGTGGGCCTGAACAAAAGTCGGGGCATATCTTTTTGCTTCCTCTTCTTCCCAACCTGGCGGACGTTGCTTATAAAATAACTCGTTTGCTTTTTCTTGACCTTCTACTTCACCTTTCACTTTGATAATAGCCGCTTTAAACAGGGCTGCTATTTCTGTGTCTTCTTCACCTACCGCAAACTCATAGCCCGTTTTCCCCTGAACGTAAATGCGCTGCCCCCCTTTGTTGTGGATGCTTGTTGTTTTTGAATTCCATTGTAGTAATGCTAATTCAGGATTTTTATCAAGCATTTTTTTTACTTGTGATATTTCACCTTCACTAATATGCATAAACAATATTTCTACGGCCCTTTGATTGACTTGGTCTTGCGTTAATTGATGAGCTAGAAAGGAACTCCTTGCATAAGAAACTAATGACTGGGTATCCATTGATGGTGGCAATACTTCTTTTGGTACCGTTAAAATAGGTGCTATCACTATACCTGCTCTTGCCAGTGCAGCATTGGTTAAGTTAGTCGCATTGGGATGGGGTATTTTAGATCTAGATATTATTTGTTTACCTATGGAAATTTCTCGTAGCTGTTGTGACTGTGTACCAGGAGAAGGTAAGTATTGTACTTTGCCATTTTGAATAAAACAGGCTTTATATTCGCGTGACCCTGAGCTACTTGAGCTACTGCTGCTTGGATTTATCGAACCAGGATACAATAAGACAGCATTGCCGCCGCGCTGCTTTACTTGTTCTAATAAGGCAGGACTATTGTTGTCTAACAAATAGAGAACATAAGCGCCTTTACTTTCTGTTTTTGTTTCTGCAGATAGACGTACTATTGCCTTATTATGAGTTATTGCTGGTGGCATTAATTGAGGACTGCGAGAGCTATTGGTTGCGATGTGGTCTGCTGTCACTGTAGTCTCCGAAACAGAGAGCGATAATTCACTTTTGCTTTCATGAGCCGATTGTTGTGTTTCTTGACTTGATGATCTAAAAAATAACCTTGATACCACAGACCAGAGTTTCCGAAATAGCCATATAAATCCTTGTGGTATAATGTTTAATGCTCTCCAGCCCCAGCTACTTTTTGGCTTGTTTTCGCTATCTATTGGGTCATGTGGTCTAGGACCCATATAGTTACCATTTAGCCCAAGGACAACCTAATGAATAAAATGGCCAACGTCCAGTTTAATGGCTAAGACGTCGCTCAGCTGTGACTTCTGCAGAGGCAGCTGCTTTGCATTGTGCCCCAAAATTATGCTTTTCCAAAAAAGTATTAATACTTACCGCACGCGCTGCGTAATCGGGTGTACCCATAGGACGAGTTTGAACAGGAATAGCCCGCCAACTTTCTGCATAATCTTTATAGACATTTAAAACACTCAATGTGGTCAGATCAGAAGGCACATTTGCTCTGAGGTCACCACCTGCAAAATATTGATTGCCAATAGCTCTAGCTTGGGCAAGCAACGTTCCCCGTTCAAGCGCCCATTTCGATGGGTTTGCCGCACCGGTCAGCCTATTATGAAGATATTTAAAATCTTGTAGTGCTTGATTTTCTTTTTTTTCTTTCTCATCTAATTGTTGTTCAAGTGCTGCAAGATCTGCACCAAAACCCGTTAGTGTTTCCGCGGGCGTAGTGGGGACCTGTCTTGTTGTAGTCATAAATTTTCCCCTTCTTGTTAAATTGTATCTTTATACCAAGCGAAGTTTGAATAGCTTAAGAAAATAAGTCAATATTTTTAGTTATCAAAGCGACTGCTTAGCAAACACCCAAGCATCTTCTCGCCCTTCAGCTGCCGAGTAATAATTTTTTCGCTCACCCACTTTGCTAAATCCCATTCTCTCATACAATGCGATGGCTTTTTTATTGGAACGACGCACTTCTAAATAAACTATTTCTGCTCCTTGCTGCTTGACTTCAGCCAGAGCATGCGACAAAAGCTGAGACCCATAGCCTTGTCGGTGCTGATTGGGAGCTACACAAATATTTAAAATATGACATTCGCTCACTTGCATAAGGACTACAATAAACCCAATGATGTGATCAATAGGCTGTACAATGGCCCATCCCTGGCTTCCTGCCTGGAAACATTTCTCAAAGGTTTCCTGTGACCAAGGCGATTGTTGCGTTATTGCTTCGAGTGCGCATAATTGGGGAATATCTGATTGGAGGATGGGTCTTAGCATCCGCTTACCATACCTTAAAATAAGTCAGCCTACATCTATCATTTTAAGTTCGCGCTGATCTTATATTGATCAAATTAAGCTATATTGAACTTTTTATTGCGTTATAGCCGATTAGTGTGTATATTTATAACACATAATTTAAAGGTAAGAATACTATTTATGCACACAAGACCACAATGGCAAACTACTTCTTTTATTATTAGGAACAATATACTGTCAAAACCAATTCCTAAAAAAGAATCAGCAGCAGAGCCATCTGAGCCAATGTCTACCGAACTAGTTCAAGAAATGAATACATTGGAAACAAAACTAAAACAAGTTAATTACAAATTACTGATCGCAACTCGTTTACCCTCAGTTGCTTTCAAAAAGTTAAAAAAAATCATCTATACATTATCTTCCATTGTTTCAAATACCAAAACCATTCAAAATTATTTGACTAATTCGGAAAATAAAAATGATGCGTTGTATTATGGTTATGCCGCTAGACTTGCAACAATCATTTCAGACTTAAAAAACCGCATAGACAAATCAGGCATGTTTCCAAAACAAATCAATACGATTGATAAAAGTCAGTATATAACAACCTTAAAAAATGAACCTGAGTGGATCTTTTTTTTCAATTATGGAGTTAAAAATATATTAGATAAATGGCGCGCTCCACAATCAGTAAAAAATGAATTCTTGAATCTTATAGAAACAATAGATACCTTACAGGACTTAACAAATATAGCTAAAGAAAATGTTAGCTCAGACCAGAACAATGCCCGCATCTCCTTTTCCCCAACGTTTTTTTCTGCTTCCGTCGATAAAAACACCACAAAAACAAAACCCGATAGAGAAGAAACTGCTGAGCCAGAAAAGAGAAGAAAGGTTGGCGATCCAACCTAATATCGAAAGCACCCTTTACGTTCAAAAGCAGCGCTGAAAAAACTGGGTTGCTTCGCTTCGCTCGCAATGACGGTGAGCTATTACTATTTAAAAGTAATAGCCCGCTTGGTTATCCCATAAAAAGCGTAGTTGACCTGATGTTTTTTTCGTCTTTTTCTTTGCTTTTTATTAGATTGCTGGGTGAAGCAGCACTGGAGCTTGCTGTTTTGGCATCTACAAAAAAAGTCCCTGGTGTGTTACCTTGGTCCCCATAATAAGTTTTTTGCCCAACCCCCAGAGTTTTAACTTCGTTATCATGCTTTTTTTTCTCTAACGCTTTGAACTCACTAGATTCAATATTCATCATCCCTATTCTTGGCACAATTCCTCTATCAACAAGATCTTTTAATGTCATGTATTCAGGATCATTATCAAGTGAATCGTGATCTTGGGCAAATTCATATTTCGAATCAGCAGGTAATCGAAATTTTAACCCATGTGCTTTGCAAACTATAATCATGGCTTTCATAACACCTTTATCTGCATCTGCAGCTTCAGGAATAGGCACAGGCTTTTCAATTGCATTTCCCCAGTGCTTAACCATAGCACTTGCGATTGACATGTCTATTTCAGTTCGTTTTTCCTCGGGCAACTCTTTGTAATTGCATGGTTTTTTAGTCAGCGTAATTTGCACATAATTTCCAACACGCGCTTCATGTATCCGTGCGCCGTCTTTGCCTAAGGTTTCATTTTTAAATTCATTACATTGTCCGTCAGATAAGAGGCCAGAATACTTTACTGGATCACCAGTCAAGGTTGCTTTTCCGCTTTGGTTCAAAGCGGTTATCTTTACTGATCTTACATGTTCCCAACCATCGTCAAATGGATTGCTTGTGATTTTTTTATCTTCTTGTGCCTGATTAACAGGACCGGAAAGAACATTCTCTTTTGCAAAAAAGCCTGCCTTTGTTGCAGCAGATCCCTTTAATTCAGATTCAAAGGCTTCTACTTTTCTATTTTCTGTACTGCTAGGCAATTTTATCTCGGGAGGTTTTATTGTCGTCTCAGACCTAGCGAGTTGCTTGTTCTCCTCTTGATATTTCATGTCAGAAGAGTGTTTTTTCTCTTTAGCAACAAGATGTGTCAAAGGATTTAGCAATTGCTGATTTTTTTGTATATCCTCAACAGGAAGGGTTTCACTGATATTTTTACAATGGATTACTGCTTCTTTTAAATCAGTGTGCGATCTATAAAATATGTTTTGAACATCAGTACTCGGCATCGTACGTTCTTGGATTACTATAGTAACAGGCGCCTTTTTTTTTGCTGGCTGCGTCGAAAAATTATTATCTTTCCCAATATCTTTCTTTTTCTGCTCAAGATACTCATCGTATAATATACTAAATTCATTTCCGTTTTTTGGAGTAAACTCAACAGATGTAAGCGTTAAAGGTGCTGGTTTTTCTTCCCCATAAACTAATCTACTGATTGACTCTACAGCAACGAATGTTCGCGCAGATTGATCCGGAATTTGGTCGCTGAGTGTTCCCAAGCTTTCAATCAGTGATTGATGAATTGCCTGCACCAAGTCTTTTTTTTCTTTACATATTCCGATGGCTTCTATGGCATCAGAGACTAGTTTTAGTCTGTTTTTATTATATTCATAAGCAGCAGCATCTCTTGTTTTAAGCGCAGGCCCCAAAGTTTCCCATTCTGTTTTTAATGCGGTTAAATAGTTAAGAATGATCTCGGTTGATGCGGGAGATTCAGGAGATATTATTGCTTCCTGGGCTATCTTTTCTGCTTGGCCCTTTAAATATTCAGTGATAGTTATTCTTAACAATCGACGTGAAAGCTTATGGCCTTTTGTTTTATCTAATTTCTTGATCTCAGAAAGATCTAAAAAATCTATGATATCTTTAGGTTGTGCAAGCTTGGTTTCCTGTATTAAATAATTATTGACAAACTCAGTGATTTTATATTTAGTGTCTGGTTGGATGCCTTCTAAGGATTTTAGCAAAAGAAAGGCGATATCATTATTGAGTTTTTTTAACGGGAAATCAGGATCTTTTTCATTTAATTTTTTTTGTTCGATCCCTTTGTCTTGCTGACTTGTCTTTTCTAAGACCGTTTTAAAGCCAGCTATTTCTCTTTCAATAAAGTTTTCATCGGTAAAACCTTCTCTTTCTAATGCTGCACGCATTACTAAAACCCAATATTCAATTAATTTTTCTTGAATATCTGGATTGTCTTTATATTTTTTCAATTCATTAAATATTAACTGTTTTCGATCTTCAATAAATTTTTTACGGTCGACAAAAGGGATCTTATTTTTTTCACGAATGATATGAACAGCTATTTCTTGACAGAAACGATTTTTTAGTCTCTCAATGTTTTTTTTTAATTTTTGATCTTTTGAAAAGTTACTATGAATAAAATAATTTAATGCAGGATCAGCATACAAACGGCCTAGATATTGTCTGGCAGTAACAAGATTGCCTTCTTCAATACTATTTTCTGTCATGATTTGTAAATAACGAATGGTTGCAGCAAAGCCTCTATCATCTGGAAATTCATTCGAGGGCGGCTTGAAGCTGGAAATAGTGCTTTTTAACTCTGTTATTCTATTTTCTGCTTTTTTGTTTTCCTTTACCGCTTCAATTTCTCTGGCAAATGTTTCAAGTTTTTTTTGCGCTAATTCTAGCTCTTCTAAAGTAGAGTCTATATTTTGTATAAGCGTATCATCCATTTCCGCATCTATGACATTTGATGAGACTTTCTGTTGAATTTCAATTTTTTTAACAGTTAAAGCAAGTATTGCTTGACTCAATGGAGCGTTATAACTTGTGACATGCTCAATGAGTTGTTGTTTTATTTTATCAATGGGATCATATTTTTCTAAACTATTTTGTACAACAGATACTAGTTGAGCATAATCTTCTTCATCTAATTCCTGACTGTAATTTGAGATAAAATACGCTGATTGGTCTTCAGTTAGGGCATTATTTCTTATTTGCCGGCCTATGATAGCGATATCATCACCAACTGTAGAAATCAGATCTTTAGCAGAATCTATTTCAACATCAACAATGCCTTTTTCATTTGTTTTAATCAGTGAGCGAAATGAATTTACGAATCGCAAATCGTCTGATCCTGGCGTCATGTCAGTGTCTTTTTCTGCTGCTAAAAAAAAATTTTCCATTGCTTCGCTAGTAGGTATAGCTTGTATATTATTAGGACTGGAAAATCGTTTTTGCATTTCAATAAGGATTTTTTCTCTATTAGGCCTAATGATGTTTTCTATTATTTTTTTATCGAGTTCAAAATTATTTATTGCCTCAGCATAGAAATGTATTGCGCTATATAAATCTTTTCCTATACCTAGTTCTCCTTCACTAGTTGGGTTTAAGGTAGGAGTTTCCGATATAATAGGATCGACATTAGGCCTCATTCTTAACATGCAACACTCTCCGTAGTTATTTTAGTCGTTACTATAGACATTCAGAAAAGTCTTTTGGAAAAAACACCAAAAGATTTTTCTGAAACTAAATCATATTATTTTTAATCGTATGAGTTTTGCATGTCTTCCCTTTTATATTAATAAATTAAATACACATTGAATAAATTCATTAAGAAAAAGAAGAAGAATGCTATATTGACATTTAATTTAAAATTGTCAAGGTCATAATACACAATTCGAAGAATAACGCGCTTACAGCGCTAAAAGATGGGAACATTGAGACCTGGGGTCAACTTAAGAAAAATGATGGATGTTTATTTACCCCCCCTTCCTGACCTTCCCCCTGAGGGGGAAGGAATGTTCTAACCAGTGCTGCTAGATGCTTTCCTTCCCCCTCAGGGCTGAGGGATCGACACGTTTTATGACTGCAAAGTCGCGCCAATACTGTCATCCCGCAAAATTTTCGTCAATGGTACTTGATAAAGACACTGTTCTCACACGAAAATTTGTGCGGGATCCGGTTACGGCCTTATTAGTAAGATATACATGACTAATACAGATCGCTACCGGATCCCGCACAAATTTTCGTGTTAGGACAGTGTTTTTGTTAAATATC
>JAHFSI010000085.1 GCA_023265835.1 Legionellales bacterium | reverse complement strand
AATTTGTGCGCTTTGGATGTTGGTAATGAGGGGGACATGATGGTCGATGGCGGTGCGGCGGATAATGAAGCCGTCTGTTTTTGCAGTGGCGGAGCTGCGGTTGGTGGGGATGTTGATGATGAGATCCACTTTGCGATTGGCAATGACGGTGCGAATGTTGGGTTCTATTTTTTCGCTGGCTTTATAGACGAAGTAAGAGCCTACGCCATTTTGTGAAAGATAAGAATGGGTGCCGCCGGTGCTATAAATTTCCCATCCTTGTTCTTCTAACTCACGCAAATAAGGCAATACTTTATGTTTATGCGGATCGGCAATGGAAACTAGAATGCGTTTGCCCGCAATGGTTTGCTCGGTCGATAACCAGGCGCGCCAATAAGCATCATATAAATTTTCGCCTAAACAAGCCACTTCACCGGTTGATGCCATTTCCACATGAGCAACAGGGTCTGCTCCTTTCAACCGATTATAAGAAAATTGCGGGGCTTTGACGCCGACATAGTCTAGTTCTAATGTTTCATAACGTGCAAATTGATAGTGGCCCATCATCACTTCCGTTGCGATGGAAATAAAATTATGATTAGTCGCTTTCGATACAAACGGAAAAGAGCGCGAAGCACGTAAATTACATTCGATGACCTGAATATTATTATTTTTAGCGATAAATTGAATATTGAATGGCCCTGTAATAGTCAATGCCGCAGCAATTTGGCTGGTGATTTTTTTAGTGCGCCGTATCGTTTCCAAATACAATCGCTGAGGAGGAATGACCAACGTTGCATCGCCGGAGTGTACGCCCGCATTTTCAATATGTTCTGTAATCGCTTCGATAACAATACGGCCTTGATCAGCCACACCATCGACTTCTAATTCTTTACCATCTAAAATAAATTTAGACATCACGACCGGGTGTTCTGATGAGACAGCCGCGGCTTGCTGTAAATATTGCTCTAGTGATTCGTCATCATGCGCAACATTCATGGCCGAGCCTGACAAAATATAGGAAGGCCGAATCAACACGGGATAACCCACTTTGTCCGCAAACGCTTTGGCATTTTCTAAACTAGTGACTTTTACCCATTCGGGTTGATCAATATCTAATTGATTTAATAAAGCCGAAAATTTTTCGCGGTTTTCCGCTTTATCAATGGATTCAGCAGAGGTACCTAATAAATGATAGCCGGCTTGCGCTAAAGGAATTGCTAGATTATTTGCAATTTGTCCGCCAACTGAGACAACAATGCCGTAGGGATTTTCAAAATCTGCAATGTCTTGCACGCGTTCAAACGAAAGTTGTTCGAAGTAAAGACGATCGGATTCATCATAATCGGTTGATACCGTTTCAGGGTTTGAGTTGATCAAAATGGCTTTTTTATTTAATTGACGCAAGGTACGTAATGTATTCACCGCGCACCAATCAAACTCTACCGAAGACCCAATGGCATAAGGGCCTGAGCCTAAGACTAATTGTGGACGCTCTTCTGATGCGGAAATATCGTGTTCAGCCGCGTGATACGTCATATAAAGATAATTGGTTTCTGCAGCGCATTCTCCCGCTAATGTATCGATTTGTTTTACATAAGGAATGATTTGTGAAGCAAGGCGTTGTTCACGAATGCTTTTTTCAGATTGTTGGGTCATCACCCCCAGTGCTTTATCTGAAAAACCCGTTTGTTTGGCGATACGTAATAATTCAGGTGTTAGTTTTTCTTTTCTAATCTTTTTTTCCATTTGGCTGATTTGCCAAATGTGGTGCAAAAACCAAGGATCTATTTTACTTAATCGGTGTGCATCCTCTACCTTGCCGTTTTGCATAAAAAACTGATAGAGCGCAAATAAACGTCTATCGGTTGGATTTTCTATTTCATCTTGTGCATCTTCAATTTTTTGTGGGTAATCACTTAAACAAGACGCGCCAATATTCAACATGCCCACGGCTTTTTGCAACGCCTCAGGAAATGAACGGCCAATGCTCATGACTTCACCCACGCTTTTCATTTCACTGCCAATACTACGATCAGCTGCTTTTAATTTCTGTGTGTCCCAGCGCGGAATCTTAACAACAATATAATCCAACGCGGGCTCGAAGAAGGCACAGGTTTTTTGAGTCACACTGTTTTTGATTTCATGCAGCTTGGCGCCTAACGCTAATTTAGCCGCGACAAAAGCCAGTGGATAACCTGTTGCTTTTGAAGCTAACGCACTAGATCGTGATAAACGTGCGTTGACTTCAATGGCACGGTAATCACCGGTAGCGGGATTAATGGCGAATTGAATATTGCATTCACCGACGATCTTAAACAGATGCGCGACTTGCAATGCCATATTACGCAGGTGTTGGTGTTCGCGATTATTTAATGTCTGTGCGGGCGCCACGACAATACTTTCACCGGTATGCACCCCCATCGGATCTAAATTTTCCATGTTACAAATCGTCAAGGCATTGCCGGCAGAGTCACGTACAATTTCATATTCGTATTCTTTCCAGCCTAACAGGTATTCCTCAATTAAAATTTGAGAAACAATGGCTAAGGATTCTTTAGCACGTTTGGTGAGTTCTTTGGCGGATGCAATTTTTCCAGATCCTAACCCGCCTAATGAAAAACCTGCGCGCATCATCACTGGATAACCAATTTTTTCTGCGGCTAACAGGGCGTCTTCTACTGTCGTAACGCATACACTTTGTGGTGATTTCACGCCGATTCGTTCTAACGCTTGTTTAAATAACTCGCGGTCTTCTGTTTGACGAATGGATGCGGTGCTCGTGCCTAAAACGGTGACCTGGTATTTAGCAAAAACGCCTTGCTGCTCTAATGTCAAACCGAGATTTAGGGCTGTTTGGCCGCCAAAACCTAGCAAAATACCGTCTGGTTTTTCTTTTGCAATAATACGAGCGACGCTGTTAGGATTGAGTGGCTCTAAATACACTTCATCTGCCATGAGATCGTCTGTTTGTACGGTGGCAATATTGGGATTGACAAGGACCGTTTTAATGCCGGCCTCTTTCACCGCTTTGATGGCCTGTGAACCCGAATAATCAAATTCGCCTGCTTGACCGATTCGCAAACCGCCTGAGCCTAAGATAAGAATTTTTTTGCCTTCAAATTGCATAGGTCGCCTCAGGTATTCATCAACTCATAAAATTTTTGAAACAGCCATGTGGTATCCATAGGACCGGGTGCCGCTTCAGGATGAAATTGCACTGCAAAAAAGGGCAGTTCTTTATGTTCAATGCCTTCTACGCTTTGATCATTCAAGTTCCGAAAACTCACCCGCCAATCGTTAGGCAGTGTCGCTTCATCCACAGCATAACTATGGTTCTGTGAAGTGAGATAGCACCTCTGGGTTTGCAAATCGATACAAGGTTGATTATGCGAGCGATGGCCAAATGACAATTTATACGTTTTTGCACCAACGGCCAATGCCATGAGCTGAGTGCCGAGACAAATGCCAAAAATGGGTTTCTTTTTGGCCATTGCTTTTTTTACGATGGCTACGGTTTCTTTACAATGAATAGGGTCGCCAGGGCCGTTCGAGAGAAACAAGGCATCAAAATCCTCGTTAGTAAAATCATAATTATAGGGGACCCGTTTGACGCGTATAGGGTATTCCAACAAGCTGCGAATAATATTTTCTTTCATCCCGCAATCAACAGCGATCACGAGTTTTTCGCCTGACCCATAAGTAATGGGTTTCGTTACGGATACTTTTTTGACCCAATCTGTACTGGCGAAATTTTCAAATTGGGCCGGAGTTTGGTTCAGGGGCGTGATCGCACCTGGAATAACACCTTGTGTTCTTAAACGTTTTGTCAGTGCTCTGGTATCAACGCCCACGATATAAGGGATGTTTTGTTGCTGTAACCAATCGCCCAAGGATTGTTCTGCACTATAACTGGAATAAAAAGGAGCCAGCTCTGACAATACCACGCCGCTTACATGGCTTTTCGTGGATTCCCATGCAGAGGGCCCTGAAACACCGTAGTTGCCGATCAATGGATAGGTAAAAACAAGAATTTGGCCTGCATAAGAAGGATCTGTCAATGACTCCACATAACCCACCATACCGGTATTGAATACGACCTCCCCAAAATAATGGCCCTTCTGGCTGGCAGGGGCTTGGCCATAGAAGACCTCGCCGGTCTCTAATATCAATTGGGCGGGCATCAGCTTCATAGTCTCGTCAGTCGTGGTCTTGAGTTCGGGGTCATTTTTAGCATTGTTCTCAAGGTTAGTAAATGGATATTTATAACTTATTAACTATTCAGTCTCGACTATTACGTTATCCATTCCGTTTTGGTCTTGACTATTCCGGAAAGCATGTCATTTTAGTCAATTTTTACCTAAAGTAAGAAAAATTCAATTAGTAAAAGAATTAACTCGAGAAAAAACGTATCCTGATGGATTGGAAGTACGTTCTCTATTACCATGGCTAAGCCATTTGGATTTGACATCTAAGCCATAACAATTGATATTATTGTTACCCGCGTTTACATAGGAGCACATTAGCATGGCCATGGAAATAGTGTCTTTTAAAAAAATCTTTCTTGTTGTTCTTGTCTTATGTCTTTCCCTTACTATGACAATTCAAGCCTCAGCGGCTTCTCCACAAACAATTGGCCAGGTTGTTTGGGTCAAAAATAACTTAAAAGCACAATTGCCTAATGCTGAAATACGGGTCTTAGCACGGCGTTCGGCTATTTATGAACATGATACTTTAACGACCGATCCTAGTAGCTCAGCGGAAATTGCCTTTACGGATGATAGTTCACTGGCATTACAAGAGAGTTCTTCCGTGACCATCAGCCAATATAGTCATGGACAAGGAAAACCGCCTAGCAGTGACGCCTTTGTAGTAGATGTCATCAAGGGAGGATTTCGTACTGTGACGGGACTCATTTCTAAAAATAATCCGGGTGGTTATAAAGCGAATACTCCTGTTGTCACCGTTGGGGTCATGGGTACTGTTTATTCTCTCTACTATAATCCTAATACCTATGATGCAGATGTACAAATACTAAGCGGAAGTGTTTTGTTATCTAATCCATTTGGAGAAGTGAGATTGACCAAATGCTCTGGTGGGTCAAATTGTGTTGATAGACTATATGCTCAAGTAAGAGGTAATAACGTCCCGCCCCAAACAGTGCGCGCCCAACCCGCCGTGTTTTTGTCTGAACCACCTTTGACAAGCCCCCCCGCTACTAAGCAAGGTGAGGTGGTGAAAAGTTTTTGTATTCAGTAGAGAAAAAAAGTCACCGTCCCAGCCCCGTTTGGGGCGGTCATCAGGAAGAGGGGATAAATCTCACACTCAACTTACTGTGGAACGGTCCATCGCAATCGTATTGAAGTTAACGTTTATTAATCAGAAATTGCTTAGAAATTCCCCTCTCCCGCCAACGGTTCATACAAAAACA
Organism: Legionellales bacterium; assembly: GCA_023265835.1. Classification (GTDB taxonomy): domain Bacteria; phylum Pseudomonadota; class Gammaproteobacteria; order DSM-16500; family DSM-16500; genus UBA4722. Next base: position 4,489 of record JAHFSI010000085.1, on the reverse strand, counting down.
GAGGTCTTGGTTGCGGGAGAGGGCAAACCACATTTTCACCTAAATCATTTTAACACTCACACTTATTTTTTACGCTTTTGCTAATTTATGCTTCCATTTTCCCTCACCCTAACCCTCTCCCGCAGTAAAAATTCGTTTTCTAATTAATCCCTAGGGCGGGAGAGGGAACTTTCTAAGCAATTTCTGATTATAGAGCAATCAATTCAATACGATTGCCATGTAGAACGGTCACCTTAACATCTGTCTTATTTTTTAGTGCATAATCTTCGATTCTTCTGTCAAATCCGATCTCCCTCTCCCGCCAACGGTTTATACAAGAACAGAGGTCTTGATTGCGGGAGAGGGTTGGGGAGAGGGAAAATCGCTTATTTTTTAGTAAGTTCATCCCATATATTATCTAATACTTTTCTTTTTTCTGTTAATATTTCCTGGTTCCAAAATCGAATAACTTTATGTTCTTTTTCTTGCAAAAAAATAGTACGCTTTTCATCATATTTTTGTTGTTCCGCATGGTGTCCGCCATCAATTTCAATAATTAATTTTTTCCATAAACAAATAAAATCTACAATATAATTTCCTATTGGGTGCTGTCTTCTAAACTTATACTTTCCAAATCGTCTAGCTCGAAGATATCGCCATAAATAATGTTCTGCACGAGTATTTTGTTTTCGCAGAGTACGCGCGCGTTTTCGTAAAATCTCTTGTGTAGTCAACAGAATTTTTAATTTATTTGATTTTGTCTATTTCAACCTGTAAAGTGATGTTCCAAAAAATAGAATCGCATTATTCTTAAGTTGTAACTGATATTGAATGACAACAGCTATAGAAAACTAAACTAACAACTGTATGAGGGTAAAATGTATGCAAAGCAACAGCAACAACCAACTCTTAAATGGGTCTGATGCTCCTAAAACTCAACTTGTTCCAAATGATCTCGGATATTCATTCTTATTCGACGAATCTGATGCTTCTCTATTGCTCGTGACAAATGCTCGAATATATGAGTTTCACGAAGAAATAAAAGTAGCTGATAAGGTTGTCAGAGCTAAATTTTATTTAGTTACGAATCCTGAGAGTAAAAATGAGCCATATTTATATACGGCTTGGCATGCTGCGTCTGAAAAAACCGCGACACGAGAAAAAGAATTAAAAGCTATTCACGTAAAAGGAAGAGAATTAAGAGATAGAATTGAAAGAGAGTTCGGCATCAAAGTGAAAACCCATAAAATCGCGGCTGACACTAATGAGAACACTCTTGGAATAAATGCGTCTGATGAATTTGAGCTTCAAATAAACGAAATGAAAATGCTTACTAAAACCCCAGCCCCAACAGTATTTGGTAGACCATCTACAGTACTTGATGGACTATCTGATGAAACGAGCGATGCTAAAAGTGATTCAGAGCCTGACGAGATGAAAGAGAGGCCAGTATTAATAAAATCCGTTTTCAAAAGTGCGGCAATATCAAAAGGAGTTATGAAAAAGCAACGTGGCGCATTCGACGATGAACAGGATGAAAAAAAGGAGGCAGGAACAGAGGTAAAAAGTACGGCTGATAACGGTGAAGAAAAGAATTCAGAGACACAAGAATTAAAATCATTAGAGAAAAAATCCTCACAGCCTATGCGTGGTGAGTTTTTCTATAAGCACTCATACAACTTGTGCACCAATGCTCAAATGGAGAAGCACAAGAAAAAGATACCCTTTGATTCAAAACCGACAGTTATGAACTTTGAATTTGAGGAATACGAAGCTACAAAAGAAGAAACGTTAGAAATTTCAGCATTAATAGCAGAAGTAAAAGCAGAAGTAAAAGCAGAAGCAGAAGCAAAAAAAACTGCCACAGAGGTTGCTCAAGATCCATCTGCACTTCTTATATCCGCATTAGAGAAAAAAGCCGAGAAAGAAGTTGCTCGAACTTTACAAACATTAGCTGACGAAGTTAAATTAGGATTTCAAAGGGCGCAATCAGTAGATGAGAAACATCCGCAAAAAGAATTAAAACAATATGATTTTGCAACCCAGAATACAAAATATGAAGATCACCTGCCCTCACAAGTCATGCAAGGGCCAGAAGAAACGGATGGTATTCGATTAAAAGTACGTGGCTTACAACCGACAGCCGGATTAAAGCAAGTGAGAAGTGCAGCTGGGCTTTATACAGAACAGTTTTATCTTGATCATAAAGAAAGACAGAAGCGTCATGTAGATTTTACATATAAATTCTTAGAGATTATTTATCAAGAACTCGGACTTAAGGGCATACCTGACACAACAACCGATAAAAAAACACTAGCCGTTTTAGAAAAAATGACAAAAGGCATACCCGGTGGTCAGAACATTGATCAATATGCACTCCTTAATATACTTATAACATGCGCCAATAAGGCGCAACAATCAAAGGAGTATGAAAATCTTGAGGACATGATGACGGAAGGACAAAAAAAGAAAGTACGAGCAGGGATCGGTGGGTTAACCTCTTGTCCATGGGATGTGCTTCTTAAGAAAGCTGTGGCAGAATACAAAAAATCAGGCAAAGATCCTTTTCAAAAATTGATACAAGTATTTTCTCAAGAATTAGGATTACAATGTGATGCCGGATATGATGTCATGAATGGTAAGTGCCTACAGGGCCCAGACCCTGTTGATGATGCTAACATTGAATCTATGCTGAAGGATGTGATGAAGAAGCATAAGGATACTAATAAGAAAGCTTGTTCTCTCATCCTAGCGACAGAAGCAGGTGAAAAAGATAAAAGCCCGCATTTTGAAGTAGGAATGCGGAAAGGACTCTATAAACCCTATCTGGAGGAATGGAATCGTGTACTCGATGAATATCTCATTGAAAGAAAAGCGAATAAACTTTATTATTTAAAAGACCGTCTGCCTTTATTTTCTAAAGATCTTCAAATGCGTGAGAAGCATGTGGCTGATTTAAAAAAGCAGTTAGCAGACTATGCTAAAGTAGAAACGACGGGTGGAGAAATTGCCTTACGAGCTGGAATTTTAAAAAAAGTACAGGGGCTTAAAAAAGGACTTCATGGTGTTAAATTTAAACGTTGTTTAGACCACATTGAATATCAATTTCTTGCACATGAAGCAGCCGATAAAAAACTTGAACAAAAAGATACGGAATTAGAAGCATCATTCTTTTGCAAATCTCTCGAAAGTTTATATCAGGCTGAAAGAAACTGTCATTCAATAAATGGAACTACTGAACGGCAAACATTCGCTTCTTGTTATGATGCAGTTGACGTGTTATACAAGTATGCAAATACACTTGAAGGTGACCGAGCAGAAGCTTGCCGTCGAGTTGCTTGTGAAGCAATCTCTTCATTAAATGCGTTTTTAAAAAAATGGAGTAGCATAAACAAAGAAAATGAAGTGGACAAAGATCAATTATTGAATAAGGAACTAGAAGATTTTAAACAAGAATTTGTTGCAATTCTTCATAGCCAAGACAAAACAATGAATGATCGTCGAAGTTCTATTGGAGCTACATTAGATGTGGTGACAGGCATTGTTACGTTAGGAATGCTCCATGGAACAAAAGCTGCTATCACAAAAGCAGCGACAAGCGTTACCAGTGCTGGTATTTTTCATAGACCTACAACTCGTGTTTCATTGATAGATAATATTGAGAATAATTTTAATAAATGTGTCGCAGCAATCACCCCGAGACCTGCACTATCCAGTCGACTATCATAGCTCCTTCAACCTCAACACCCGTTAGTTCTGAAAAGGTCGCAAAGAACTTTTCAGAACTAACGGGAATTGAACGTTAGTAAAAAATGAGCCTTCCCGCTCAGGCTGCGAACACTTGCGAGTTATTTATTTAGATGAGTATAAACCCCATCCCAATCCGAAGGGGGTGGTCGTTGCGCAAACTCAGCAAGACGTTCGAGATACATAGAATATAATTTAACATCTGGATAAGTTTTGTTTAATGCGGTAAATGCTGTCTGTGCCTGCTGCCATTGCTGCTGAAAATATAAATTTAACGCTGCCTCGCTTAATTCAATTTCTTTACGCAATGCCTCGGTCAAAGCAGACTGTTTACATAGCAATTGATAAAGCGCGACGCTTTTTGTTTTGCCTTTTACCCGCACGCGATCTAATAAACGAAATACAAATTTAGTTTGTCCTTGTCGAGTAAACTCAGTGACTAAAATTTTGGCGCCATACAGCTTTGTTAAGGATTCTACACGCGATGCTAAATTTACCGCATCGCCCAATACAGTGTAATTGCGCCGAAATTTTGATCCCATATCACCCACGCTCATCATGCCGGTATTAATACCAATTCCTATATTAATTTCCGGCCAATGCCGCTCTGCCAAAATAGGCTTTAATCGAGCCACTTCATTCTGCATCTCCAGCGCTGCATTCAATGCATGTTCTGCATGTTTTCTGTCCCTAAGTGGTGCGCCCCAAAATGCCATGATGAGATCACCCAGATATTTATCAATCGTGCCCGAGTGTTTAAAAA
>JAHFSI010000084.1 GCA_023265835.1 Legionellales bacterium | reverse complement strand
AAACGATTGCACTTGTAGAAGCGTATGCCAAAGTACAAGAACTCTGGCATGATCCTAAAAAACCGGATCCCTACTTTACGGATGTGGTTAAACTCGATCTATCATCCATTCAGCCTTGTGTTGCAGGGCCAAAACGTCCTCAAGACCAAGTAAAACTGCCTGATTTAGTCAATACATTTAATCAATTGTTGACCGACAGCAAACGTGATAATGAAAAAGCAAAATCATTTACTACCGATGATGGCATGGCATTGCATCATGGTGATGTCGTGATTGCAGCGATTACCAGTTGTACTAATACATCCAATCCCAGCGTGTTAATTGCTGCTGGATTGCTGGCAAAAAAGGCCATAGAAAAAGGTCTTGAGCGCAAGCCCTGGGTCAAAACATCATTTGCGCCCGGTTCGCAAGTTGTCACTCGCTACCTGGAAAAAATTGGATTACAAAAGTATCTGGACAGGTTGGGATTTACTTTAGTCGGTTATGGCTGCACCACTTGTATTGGCAATTCTGGCCCCCTGCCGGATGCCATTGCAAAAACCATCACGCAACATGATTTGACCATGTCAGCCGTCCTTTCCGGTAATCGCAATTTTGAAGGGCGTATTCATCCGCAAACCAAAGCGAATTGGTTAGCATCGCCTCCCTTGGTCGTTGCTTTTGCCTTAACAGGCACTGTCTTGACTGACCTGACCAAAGAACCTTTAGGCAAAGGAAAAAATGGCGAGCCCGTTTATCTAAAAGATATTTGGCCTACTAATGCGGAAATTGAAGCCGAAATGACAAAAATTACCGGCACCATGTTTAAAGAAAGTTATGCCGATATTTTTCATGGCACCGAAGAATGGCGCGCAATGAAAGTGACTGATGCGAAAACCTATGAATGGCAGGCAAATTCAACTTACATTCAACATCCTCCCTTTTTTGATGGCATGAAAACACAGCCTGAAAAAATTAATGATATTAAATCAGCCAGAATACTAGCGTTGTTAGGTGATAGCGTGACTACCGATCACATCTCACCCGCCGGTTCATTTAAAGCAGACAGCCCTGCAGGAAAATATTTATTATCTAAAGGTGTCACTGCAAAAGATTTTAATTCTTATGGTTCGCGCCGCGGCAATCATGAAGTGATGATGCGAGGTACGTTTGCCAATATCCGGATCAAAAATGAAATGGTGTCGGGTGTGGAAGGTGGTTTTACTAAATACGTTCCGGATGGTGAAACGCTTACTATTTATGATGCTGCCATGCGTTATCAAAAAGCAAAAGTCCCTACAGTGGTCATTGCCGGCAAAGAATATGGCACAGGCTCCTCACGCGATTGGGCTGCTAAAGGCCCTAAACTATTAGGCGTAGAAGCTGTCATTGCAGAAAGCTTTGAACGCATCCATCGCTCTAACCTCATCGGCATGGGCATTCTTCCTCTAGAATTTATCGATGGTGCAACCCGTAAAACACTGCAAATAACAGGGTCTGAAAAAATAGATATTTTAGGCATCAACGCAACGATGAAACCGCGTTCTAAAATAAAAGCATTACTGCACCGTGATGATGGTTCTAGTGTTGAAATTAATCTACTTTCACGTATTGATACCGTCAATGAACTAGACTATTACAAAAACGGCGGCATATTGCAGCACGTCATTCGAACCATCCTAAAGACAGAATCTGCTTAAAACGGTTGAAGATATCTACTCCCCCCCCTTCCTGACCTTCCCCCTGAGGGGGGTATCTAGCAGCATTCGTTAGAATATTCCTTCCCCCTCAGGGGGAAGGTCAGGAAGGGGGGGTATATACATTATTTTTCCTACACGCGATTGCCCTGCCTAAGCAGTAAGCAGGCTATTTTTTCTTCCGGCATTTACTGCATCTACAATTTCTTCTACGCTTCTATTGCTTCTATTATTAGTCGGCGGTTTTTTACCAAGCAGCGTCAATTTCCAGGGAATAGTTGCTGGAGTTCGACAGTTATTAGCGTTTTGCTCAGCTTCTGTTATTGGATCTGCAGGTCTGCGCAGATGTAGATTAAAAAGCGGTACACTTTTTTCCGTTGTCTCCTCGCTTTTTTTGCAAATACCCAAATATTTTTCCAAATACGGATCAAGATAAGGCTTGATATTTGCGCCCACATCAATACCCATGACAACTAAACCAGCAAGCCCTAAAAGCGAGCCCGCAGCTGGAATAGGCCCGCATGCAATTAAAATCATGGAAATGACGCTTAATGCCCTCCATTGGGCAGCGGTCTTTGTTTCATCCACTTTTTTCTGCAAAAGTAAAAGTAATTGTAATTCCTCTATTTTTTTCTTCACGATGGGTGAGCCTGGTGGTTTTGCTCGTTCTGCTTCTAATGCAGCTGATATATCTTTTACTGTTTTAAGCTTAAAGCAACCTTTCTCATCATAATAACCTGCCCCGAATAACTCGAATAATATGTCTTTCTTATTAGATAAGTAGGCGCACAGGCCTGCATTAGCTCTTCGATATCCTCCCAGTCCGTTGTCAACCCAGTCCATCAGCATTGCAGCTGCTACAAATACCCAACCTAACGGCATAGTCAAGATACCAGCAAATGCCAAGAAACTGAGGCCATTGAGTGTAACTGTCAAAACGCTAAAAAAGACGTTTTCGCGACGCTCTAATTCTTCTTGTTTATCCGCCTGTTTCTGTGTTTTTTTGGCTTTTGTATAAGCTATGTACCATCGAGAAATACAACTGGATAATCTAAGTGATGCTGCCGTAGTATTGAATGTAGCACTAACCGGATAAAAAATACTACCTGTCTTTTCTGCTGCACGACTAAGACCGTCCCCCCAGGCTAAAAAAGCAGTTGTTATCCCTTTTATAGCAGCAGTAAAATAGACCAGATAAATTGATAGGTTTCTAGCAAACTCTGACTCAGCAATATCTTTAATATTATTTCTCAGTGTACGGTATCGCTGTATTATTTCTAACATTTCCTTATCGAGGGTAAGCGTATTCATTTTAATATTTGAATTTGCAATTGCAATTGGTTTATCGATTTGATAAGTACTTTCTGTAGCAACAGTCAATGCATTGGTTATGGTAATAATCTTGTTGACACGCCTCATGACATCAAGGAAAATTTCCTTCTCTCGCTCGATAACAGGATCCTTTACAGGTCGTTGCCTACTATCGCTTATTGTTTCCTTCATATCAAGCCATTGGTTGTCTAACCGCTCTATCAAGGAGCCCAGCCGGGCCAAGAGTTTTCTTCTTGTTTTCATGTGAAAATCTTGAACGCCTTTGCCTTTAATGATATCTTTAGATAATTTCGATAATAACTTTTCTATGCGATGCAATGTGTTATGAAGCGAAGGAACTTTCTTTCTTTTGGATCTGCTGGGCCTTCTATTCGTTGTAGGCATCTATAAAACTCCTCAGACAAAGAGGCCGGATTATATACCAATCACAAATACTTACCATAAAATTTTTCTATCGCCTCATCATACTTAATGAGATGTTCTCCATGTTCTAAATTCTTACCAAAAATAATTATCACATTTTTATTATGACTTAACGCTTTTTGCAGCAGCAATGCATGATTAAATGAAATCATGGTGTCGTGTGTTGAATGAATTAAAAGAACAGGGACTTTTATTTTTTCTGCAGCTAATGCCGGCGATACTTGTTTAATATCCATTTGTAAAAATAACCCCGCCCAGAATCGCGTAAGCACACCTAATGGATATTTTAACAAAGGAATCGCATAATAATCGTCAATCATTAAATTTAAATTTGCATAACTCGATTCAGAAACAATCGCTTTAATTTCAGGCGCTAAAGGCGCGGTCATTAATGCAACCGCACCGCCCATTGAAAATCCCCAAACCCCGACTTCATGAATATTTCGCGTATGCAAATATTGAATAGCAGCAAGCAAATCCAAAACTTCATTTTTTCCCACCGTAGAATAATGCCCTTCACTTTGCCCTAAATAACGAAAATCAAAATAAAGCAAATTGTACTTCTTATGTAAAAAAAACGTTACCGGTAAGATGTTACCTTTATCAGCAGGATAACCATGTAAAAAAATAATTGTTTTAGCCTGTGGATTTGAGTTTGGAATAAACCAACCCAAAATCTTAATATGGTCTTTAGTGGTAAATGAAATGTCTTCATAAGCAACATGATAATCTTTAGGCGTCACAGAACTCATGATTTTAAATGGGCGAACAGCAGAGTAAAAACCCCATAATGAGAACAATAAAAACAAGATAGTGATTGCAATGAAGATTTTTAGCATATTAGTACAAAACTATATCATTATTAGAGGATGAATGCCATTGTTTAAAAAAGGCATTGATTTCATTTATAATCAATAGGTTGAATAAAATCCGTGTAAATTTTCCTTTCAATGGAAAAATTACATGTAAATCTGCCTTGACAAGGATAATATACATGTAAATAATAATACAATGAAAATCAAAAACCGTTTGTTAGATATTACGTTGCCGCCCACCAAGTCAGCTTTTTTATGGGGGCCGCGCAAAGTAGGCAAAAGTACCTGGATCCGTAACCACATGAAACAGGCCGTTTTGATTGATCTGTTAAAAACAGATGTTTTTGCAGATTATATTTCAAGGCCTTCGCTTTTGCGTGAACGTTATGGCGAGACGAAGCAATTAATCGTCATCGATGAAGTGCAGAAGGTGCCTGATATATTAAATGAAGTGCAATGGTTAATGGACAATCGTTCTATTTCATTTTTACTAACAGGATCCAGCGCTCGAAAACTCCGAAAAACACATGCTAATTTATTAGGGGGACGTGCTTGGCGGTATACGATGGCACCCCTTTGTTTCCCTGAAATTGAAGACATAGACATAGAGCAATTGATGGTAACCGGTTTGTTGCCGCCGCATTTATTATCGCCCGATCCTATACAAGATATTCGCGCTTACGTCGCTGACTATCTAAAAGAAGAGATTGCTGCTGAAGCAGTTGTGCAAAATATCCCGTCCTTTTCTGAGTTTTTGCACATTGCTTCAATCACTTCAGGAGAAATTTTAAATTATACCAACGTTGCAAGAGAAGCGGGTATTAATGCAAAAATTGTCAGAAATTATTTTCAAATATTGGAAGACACGCTATTAGGCCATCGCTTAAAAGCTTGGAAAAAATCAACTAATCGTCGTTTAGTTGAAACAGAAAAGTTTTATTTGTTTGACGTGGGTATTGCAAATTATTTAGCGCGGCAACGACCTAAAATAGGATCAAGAGAATTTGGAAAAGCATTCGAACACTTCATACTAATGGAATTAAAAGCTTATCAAGCTTACCGTAATCCAGAATTGCCATTACATTACTGGCGCACAAGCAGCGGCCTCGAAATTGATTTTATTTTAGGAGAAATGGAATGTGCCATTGAAATTAAGACCTCCTCACGCATTGATCATCACGCTGCCAAAGTTTTAAAAAACCTGCATGAAGATTACACCACTAAACGTTCCATTATCGTATCATTTGAATCAGAACCTAGAAAATTAAACAAAAATATCGAATGTCTTCCATGGAAGTTATTCTTAGAAATGTTGTGGGCAGACCAGCTGGTTTGATAATAATGAACAGTTACTTTTTTTTATTCAAAAAATATGCTTTAATTGAGCAAATATAAAGATATCTTACATTTCCAAGGTTGACCAAATTTGAAGCTGCTTCCATGAATCATTGCACTCATTATGATATCCATATGGCGTTGTTCTATCTTTGCAGCGGCATTGCGGGGATAATTTTTATCGTATTGATTTACTCTTTGATTAAATGCCGTCATTCGAAAGGAAAGCAAGCAGCCCATTTTCATGCACAGCTCGGACACGAAATAATCTGGACAACGCTCCCTTTTATCATTTTAGTCGCACTGGCTGTTCCTGCACTCCTTAAATTAATACGTTGTTATGGATAGCAGCACAATGAAATCATGGGCCAATGACTATATTGAATTATGCAAGCCCCGGGTCGTCATGCTTATGATTGTGACCTCTATTGTTGGCATGTGTTTAGCACCTGCTGCTTCTTTTCCTATGGTGCCGTTGATTTTAGGGAATTTAGGCATTGCATTGGTTGCCAGTGCCGCTGCTGTGTTAAATCATGTTGCTGACCAACACATTGATAAGTTAATGAAACGTACTGAACATCGTCCAATCGCCCAAGGCCGTATTACCGTTAGAAAAAGCATTTATTTTGCGACCTTGCTCACAATACTAGGCATGTCGATCTTAATCATTTTTATCAATCCGCTGACTGCCATCTTGACCTTTCTATCACTCATTGGCTATGCAGGCTGCTATACGCTTTATTTGAAACAAGCAACACCACAAAATATCGTAATAGGGGGGCTTGCCGGCGCCATTCCGCCTTTGTTGGGCTGGACTGCCGTCACGAATACAATCAGTGCAGAAGGGCTTCTGTTGGTATTAATTATTTATGTTTGGACGCCGCCGCATTTTTGGGCATTGGCCATTGCAAAATTGGAAGACTATGCCAAAGCTAAAATTCCTATGCTGCCTAATACACATGGCGTGGCTTATACTAAATTAAATATTTTGCTTTATACTATTTTGCTAGTCTGTGTTTCTTCTTTGCCTTATATAACCTATATGTCAGGCATGATTTATTTTATCGGAACCAGTTGTGCAAACGGCGTCTTTCTTTATCATGCAATACGGCTTTATTTTAGCAAAGGCAGTACGCATGCGATGCGGACATTCCATTATTCCATACATTATTTAGGCATTGTGTTTTTACTATTATTAATTGACCATTACGTCATGAAGCCGACGTAAAGTAATATCACACCTAGCATGAGTCCAAATAAACTAAATAGAAAAGGCAAGAACTCAATATAACGAGACATCAGGCTCTTCCATTGCCGGACAAAAATAACGCGGAAGCAACCCACTAATAACATGGTAAAACCCACTAATGTAACAACCATGCTCCAGCAAGATCCAAAACAATCGATAAATAAGAGCGACAGGCTGCCAAAAATGACAGGCAAAACACCGCCCATAATATATCCTGTTTCAGATTTCACTAAATTTCTTGCCATCTCGAGTGCATCCTCCAAATTGAACAGAACCCCCAGCGACAAAATGACAGAAACTAAACCAAACCAACGAGCAAACATGACAGCAGTCATCATCCTAGCGTCCTTGTTAAAGTTGACAAGACCTTATATTCAAACAGCCTAAACTAAAACGCAATCTTTTATTCTTGTTTTTTTAACAGCAAAAATATATTAGAATGCTGTCCATCAAAAGATTTAAGGTCACTATGAGAGCAATGATGCGGATATTTAGAACTTTCCTTCCCCCCCAGGGGGAAGGTCAGGAAGGGGGGATAAATACCTTCAAATATTTTTTTAACCTCCTGTTTAAATTAAGCTTTTTTTCTATTTTTTTGGCCTTATGCGGATGCAACGAACATCTCGTCGGCATGTTTGACCCCAAAGGCATCATTGCTTATCAAGAGCACAAACTCTTTTATGATACCTTGGCTTTAATGTTGATCGTTGTATTGCCTGTTATTATTATGAGCATTACCTTTGTCTACCATTACCAAGTCTCACATCACATCAGAGACTACAAGCCAAATTGGAGCCACAGTTATTTTCTCGAATCATTATGGTGGGGCATCCCTTGTGTCATTATTGTGATACTGGCCACGATTACTTGGAAAAAAAGCCATGAACTGGATCCTTATAACAAAATCCCAGGTGTAACAGGTACCCCTTTGTTAATTCAAGTGATTGCATTGCCATGGAAATGGTTATTTATCTATCCACAACAAGGAATCGCCACGGTCAATTATCTCGAAATTCCTGTTGGACAACAGGTGGAATACTGGATTACCACCGACAATGTGCCGATGAGCGCTTTCTTTGTGCCTCAATTAGGCAGCCAAATCTATACCATGGCCGGCATGCGTACTCGGCTGCACTTAGTGGCGGACAAAATAGGTGTTTATGATGGAATGAACACTCAATTTAATGGCGATGGATTTTCAGATATGCATTTTGAAACCCATGTAGTTGAACTTGCAGAAATGACGCGTTGGGTGGACAACATTAAAAAGTCGCCCACTCAACTAACAGATGCCGCATATAAAGAATTGCTTGTTCCCGCTGATGCACAACCGCCTAAATTTTATAGTCATCCTGTGCCCGATTTATTTGATAGCGTCTTGATGACTTATATGAACAGCTCAGGTCCTTTGCATCCACGCAGCCATACACGCGAATTTGTTAATTTTCAGAAGGAACAATGATGTTAGACACGTTGCAAAAATTATTCTTTGGTAATTTGACTTTAAGTGACATTCCCTATCATGTTCCTATTTTGGTAGGCACTGCGGCCGTTTTAGGTATTGCTGTCGCGATCGTTTTCTTGTTCATTACCATCAACCATAAATGGAAATATCTATGGACTGACTGGATCTGCTCTGTCGACCATAAAAAAATCGGCATTATGTATTTAATATTGGCCATGGTGATGATGTTTCGTGGTTTTGCGGATGCAGCCTTGATGCGTTCACAACAGGCATTGGCAGCAGGGCATGCGGCAGGTTATTTACCACCTGAACATTATGACCAAATTTTTTCGGCGCACGGCGTCATCATGATTTTCTTTGTCGCCATGCCTTTTATGTTTGCTTTAATCAATATGGTCGTTCCCTTACAGATTGGTGCACGCGATGTGGCTTATCCTTATTTAAATTCAATCAGTTTTTGGCTAACATTCGTCGGTGCCATGTTGTGTAATGCCTCTTTATTTATTGGTGAATTTGCTAGAACAGGGTGGTTGGCCTATCCTCCGTTGTCCGAGTTTTATTATAGTCCAGATGTGGGTGTGGATTATTATATTTGGTCTTTGCAAATAGCCGGGGTTGGAACATTGCTAGCAGGCATTAATTTTATTGTCACTATTTTTAAATTGCGTTGTCCTGGCATGAAATTAATGAAAATGCCCATCTTTACGTGGTCTGCTTTGTGCGCAATGATTCTAGTTGCACTGGCTTTTCCTATATTGACTGCCACATTAGCACTTTTAACGTTAGACCGTCTCTTTGATATGCACTTCTTTACCGATTTTGCCGGCGGCAATGTCATGATGTATATCAATTTGATTTGGGCGTGGGGTCATCCAGAAGTCTATATCCTTGTGTTACCAGCATTTGGTATATTTTCCGAAGTCGTTGCAACATTTAGTAGGAAAAAATTATTTGGTTACACCACCATGGTGTGGGCAATGGCCATTATTACCTTCCTATCTTTTATTGTATGGCTGCATCATTTTTTCACCATGGGTGCAGGCGCGGATGTCAATGCGTTTTTTGGTATTACCACGATGATTATTGCTATTCCAACTGGTGTGAAAGTCTTTAACTGGTTATTTACGATGTATAAAGGCCGTATTACGCTCGCAACACCTATGTTATGGGTCATCGCTTTTTTTACAACATTTGCGATCGGTGGCATGACAGGTGTCATGATGTCGGTACCGCCTATTGATTTTCAAGTTCATAATAGCTTGTTTTTGATTGCACATTTTCATAATGTCATTATCGGTGGTGTTTTGTTTGGTTATTTTGCGGGGCTGATTTACTGGTTTCCTAAAGTATTTGGATTTCGTTTAGATGAACGTTGGGGCAAGATATCCTTTGTGTTCTGGGTAATAGGATTTTACGTTGCTTTCATGCCGCTTTATATTTTAGGCATGAGTGGTTTTATGCGGCGTGTCAATCACTACGCTGATGTCATGTATCAACCTTATCTTATTGTCGCAGCAATCGGTGCGCTATTGATCTTTGTGGGTATTATGGCTCAAGTGATGCAATTAATCGTCAGCATTAAAAATCGACGTGCTTTGCGTGACGCCACAGGAGATCCCTGGAATGGCCGCACTTTGGAATGGTCTCTTTCATCGCCTGCGCCTTTTTATAATTTTCCAATTACACCCACTGTAGAAAATATTGATCAATATTGGCTGGACAAAGAACAGAAAAAAACGCTGCAATTCCAAGACATTCAACCGATACACATGCCTAAAAATACGCCGGTAGGGTTTATTGCAGCTATTTTTGCAGGCATTGCTGGGTTTGCCATTATCTGGCACATGTGGATTCCGGGAATAGTGGGTTTT
>JAHFSI010000083.1 GCA_023265835.1 Legionellales bacterium | reverse complement strand
AAAAAAATTCCTGACATTTCATTTGATTGGGTCGTCGAAGAAAATTTTTCTGAAATTACGCGTTGGCATCCTTTAGTAAAAAATAGCATTCCAGTGGCATTACGAAGATGGCGTAAAACGATTTTTACTCAAAAGACACGAGAAGAGTGGCTTGCTTTCCGTCAATTATTACGGGCAACACACTATGATTTAATTATTGATGCACAAGGGCTATTAAAAAGCGCTTTTCTGGCTTGCAATGCCAAAGGCAAAAGAAGTGGTTTTAGTTTTCATTCTGCACGCGATCCATTGGCTGCTTTTTTTTATCACAAACGATTTTCGACCGCCAAAGTCAAAGAACAACATGCTGTGATGCGGATACGTGATTTGTTTAGTCAGGTGTTAGGTTATCATTTGCCGACGACAGCGCCCGATTATGGTATTGATCGACAACGTTTACAACCAGAAGGCCCTTTTAAAAAATATCTCGTTTTTTTGCATGGCACTACTTGGGCAACCAAGCATTGGCCTGAGGCCTATTGGATAGAGTTAGCAAAATTTGCTAATGAGCAAGGTTTTTTAATTAAATTGCCTTGGGGCACTGCCGCTGAACAGGAACGTGCACTGCGTATTGCGGCGTGTGTACAGGCGGAAGTATTGCCACGGCAAGATTTGCTTGGCATCGCGAAAGTATTGGCAGGCGCTCAAGCCATTGTGGCAGTTGATACAGGCTTGGGACATTTATCGGCTGCGCTGGATGTGCCGACTCTTTCATTATATGGCCCGACTGATCCTATGTTGACAGGCGCATTAGGCCGATCACAAAAACATTTAACAGCGGATTTTTCCTGCGCTCCTTGTTTGAGCCGTGTTTGTACTTATCGCAGCAACAAAGACCATCCTATCAACCCACCCTGTTTTTCAACGCTTTCTCCTTCAACAGCTTGGGCGGCGCTTACTACGTTGCTCACCCTTCCGAAAAAGTCCCCGCAAAGTCTTCAGTCTCACTCACGGGTCTTTCAGACAACTTTTCAGTCCCTGTCGAAAAACCAGCATCCACCTCTGTCGTAGAAGATTCTGTAGAAACGGGAGGTTCGCCCATCTCTCCCACATTATTAAACGCCTGTTGTTTTTTAGTAATCAGTAATTGGTCTTTGGTAGGATAAGCCGTAACCTGGATCCGGCTATTCGCACGTATTCCTGAATTGGTAATGTTATTGGCAACAGGAAAATAATTACCATAGCCCACATAAGTCAACTTACGCATGTCCAGACTTTGTGCCTTGAACCCAGAAATACCATGGGACCATAAGAACCCAGCCACTTCTCTCGCACGGTCTTCCGACAAGCGATGTTCAAAATGGGCAGAACCAAAGCCGCTCGTGTTGCCTGATACCATAATATTATTGCAATCATAACGATTTAACACAGCGACGGCGCTTTTTAAAATAGGCTCTGCTTCCGGCAAGAAATCAGAAGAATTGACCTCAAACAGTCTGTCTGATGGGATTTCAATGGTAGCGTAATCTCCTAATGTGTAAACCTGGCCACCCCCTTGTATAATGCCGGCGGAATCAAAACGTAATGAAGTCACATAGTAGCCGATACTACCGCCAGCCAGCGCAGCCAACGCAAGTGCCGGTTTCGATGATACACCCATCACCGCAGCCGTACCGCCGCCGGCAACTGCCCCAACCCCAGTGCCCAATGCACTGCCGGTCAAATGATCGCTTCCGTTA
The DNA here is from genome assembly GCA_023265835.1 of Legionellales bacterium. Classification (GTDB taxonomy): domain Bacteria; phylum Pseudomonadota; class Gammaproteobacteria; order DSM-16500; family DSM-16500; genus UBA4722. The sequence continues at coordinate 8,491 of JAHFSI010000083.1, read as the reverse complement.
AAAGGATTATAACTACACGCCGTGATGCTCAAAATAAATAGAAAAGGAAACATTAGGTGAAACTTTAATTTAGGTATCATGTCATCGGACGTCCTTCTCATTTCTTGCTTTGACATTATGCTAGACCGCCTATTTTCAAGCAATTTTTATTTCTTTAAACCGTTTAAAATGAAACATTGAAAAGGCCTGCCTAAAATGAGATCCTAACTACAAGATCATTTTTGTGTCGGAGTTAGATGAAATGGACCATCAGCTGGCAGGGCGTCCTTATACAGCCTGGCAATTAATCAAGGTCTATTGGCAGTCCAGTCAACGCTTATTTGCTTATTTAATGCTGATTGTGGTCTTAATCATGTCAATTTTTTTGGTTGGCATGGATGTTGTTTTTACCACTTGGTATAACTATTTCTACGATGCCTTGCAAGATTATAATCGTCATGCCGCGTTGGATTTATTAGCGATCTTTATATTTTTGGCCGCGGTCAATATTGTCGTTTCTGTTTATCGATATTATGTGCAACAATATTTGGCGTTACGTTGGCGGCGTTGGTTGACCGAACAATTTCTCGATCGATGGCTGGCAAAACGCCGCTATTATTATTTAGAAAATTTTGATGAACATACTGATAATCCTGATCAACGTATTCAAGAAGACATTGGCAGTTTAGTATTGTCCACACTCAGTTTAGCAATTGGGTTAATCAGTGCAGTGACGACTATTTTTGCGTTTGTTTTTGTACTTTGGAAATTATCAGGTTATTTAACGGTGCCATTGGGCAAATATGGCGTCTTGCATGTTCCAGGTTATCTTGTTTGGGTCGGCATTCTTTATTCTATTATTGGTACCGCAATTACTTTTAAAATTGGTTATCCATTGGTTTCTTTAAATTTTGAACAGCAACGGCGCGAAGCCAATTTTCGTTTTGCAGCCATTGATGTGCGTTCGCATGCGGAGCACGTTGCGCTTTATCGCGGTGAGCATAACCAAAAAACTATTTTACAAAAAATATTTTCCGGCGTATTAGAAAATTGGTATGCGATTATCTTGCGGCAAAAATTATTATTATGGTTTACTGCGGGCTACAATCAAGTTTCAGTTATTTTGCCGTTAGTCGTTGCTTTGCCTAATTATTTTAATAAGATATTTAAGTTGGGTGGATTAATGCAAGCATTGGCTGCTTTTTCGCGCATTCAAGATGCTTTTTCTTTTATTGTGAATTCTTATACTGCCATTGCTGAATGGCGGGCGGTCATTCGCCGATTGCTCACTTTTTTGAGCCATATGGATGAAGTGGAGCAAGAAGCGCAAAAACAAAATCAATTTATTTTCTCAGAAAATAAAGAAGATAAAATTATTGCTAAAAATTTAGTAATCAAAACTCCGCGAGGCGAAACATTATTAAAAAATGTGAACCAAGAGCTGGTCCACGGCCAGAATTATGTAGTAAAAGGCCATTCAGGGTTAGGCAAAAGCACGTTTGTGCGTTCACTTGCGGGTATTTGGCCTTATGGTTCGGGCGAGATATCGCTGCCCGAAAAAAAGAAAAGCATTATGTTTTTACCGCAAACGACTTATATGCCGCTGGGTAGTTTACGTGAAGCGATCTTGTTCCCTGATAAAATACACGATACACCGGATGCATTGTTGGTCCAATTGTTACAAGAATGTGACTTGTCACAATTGACCGATCGATTACATGAAGTCACGCGCTGGCCAGAACATTTGTCGCCGGGCGAGTTGCAGCGTATTGCTTTCATTCGTGTCCTGATTCATAAACCTTTTTGGGTCTTTTTGGATGAAAGCACATCCGCGCTGGATTTGGCGCATGAAAAACAAGTCTATCAGTTATTGCAAGATAAGTTGCCAGATTGTTCGGTGGTGAGCGTAGGCCATCAACCCAGTGTGGATGCTTATCATGATAATGAAATTGACCTTGAAGCGTATGCCATCTCTTAAGTATCTATTGTTCTAACGCGACTAGGCCGCTGAATGGACTGAATAATTGAGAATAATGTATTGGGATGAATGAAATATGCTATACTAGCGGCGTTCTATTGAAGGCACATATAACGAGGTGAATGATGCACGGGCTTTTGGATTTACCCTGGTGGGGCTACATTGTTACAACACTTATTTTTACTCAAATTACCATTTTAAGCGTAACGATTTTTTTACATCGCTGCATGGCTCATCGTGCATTAGAGCTACATCCTGTGGTGAGTCATTTTTTCCGCTTTTGGCTCTGGCTGACGACGGGCCAGGTCACGAAAGATTGGACTGCCATTCATCGTAAACATCATGCCAAAGTAGAAACGGCCGAAGATCCCCATAGCCCGCAAGTGAGGGGCCTTTTCACTGTATTGTTCCAAGGCGTAGAGCTTTATCGTAAAGAAAGAAGAAATAAAGAAACCTTAGAGCGCTATGGTGAGGGAACTCCTGATGATTGGATGGAGCGCCATGTTTATAGCGTTCATAGTGCATGGGGCGTTTACTTGATGTTGATTATTAACCTTTTACTTTTTGGCTCTATTGGCTTGACCACTTGGGCAGTTCAAATGGCTTGGATTCCTTTTTGGGCCGCTGGTGTTGTTAATGGTGTGGGTCATTATGTGGGTTATCGTAATTTTGAATGTCCTGATGCTTCGCGCAATATTTCTCCTTTGGCCTTTTTTATTGGCGGCGAAGAGTTGCATAACAATCACCATACCTATGGGACTTCAGCAAAATTTTCCGTGAAGTGGTGGGAATTTGATATAGGTTGGATGGTCATTCGTGTGCTGCAATTTTTTGGGCTGGCTAGACCTAAGCGTGTCCCGCCTACAGTGCAATTGGCATATGGTAAGAAATCGGTTGATATCGATACGGTGAAGGCCGTTTTAACGAACCGGTTTCAAGTATTGGCACGCTATAGCCGTGAAGTCATTTCGCCTGTATTGAGTGAAGAGCGTGATCGCGCGGGAAGCAAAGGGCGTTCTGTATTGCGGCGTATTAAAGCCTTGTTAGTGCGAGAACCTTCTTTGGTTGATCCAGCAGGCAAACAGCAGTTGACGAATGTGTTGGAGAATTACACTTCATTGAGTGTGGTCTATCAATTTCGTTTGAAGTTGCAGAACTTGTGGGTGAAAAGTACGGCTTCGCAAGCTGAATTGTTAGAGGCTTTGCAAGAATGGTGCCGGCAAGCTGAAGCAACAGGCATCAAAGCCCTGCGTGAGTTTGTTGCACAGTTGAAATCGTATGTTCCTCAGAAAGTCTAAAGAAAAACAATGAATGTATTTATTTATCCCCCCCCTTCCTGACCTTCCCCCTCAGGGGGAAGGTCAGGAAGGGGGGGGGTAAATATCATTCATTTCAAAAGGCTAAATCTTCCCTTCCTCAAACACAACATGCATGCCCGCTTTGCCTGTTTCAGGGTTAAAAGCACGCTTATCAAAATGCTTTTGCTTGCGTTTTTCAGTTGAGGTTCGTTTGTTTTTAGTCGTAGTACGAAAAGTGCCCGTTTTCTTGCCTGCTTTAGTCAAACCGGTAGAAACCATCTTAATTTTATCGCGCATGATTAAGCTCCCTCACGTTCTTGAATGTCTTTTAAGACTTGCTTAATGCCATATTTATCAATAATGCGCATGCCTTTGGCGCTAACGCGTAGTGTAATATAACGTTTTTCATCTTCTAACCAAAAGCGATGCAACTGGAGGTTGGGGCAGAAACGGCGTTTGGTTTTATTGTTTGCATGGGACACGTTATTTCCCACCATGGGGCGTTTTCCCGTTACTTGACACACTCTTGACATAAATTCTCTCCAAAACATCACTTTAAAAGAAAAGGCAGGCCGCGATTTATATCAGAAAGCGGCGTTCAAAGCAACCCTGCTTCAGCAAAAGAGAAGGTTTGATGATGGCCTATGATGATATGATCAATCGTTTGAATGCCCACCAGTGCCAATGCTTTTTGTAGTAAATGGGTCGCTTCGCGGTCAGTTTCGCTGGGGGTGATACTGCCTGATGGGTGATTATGCGCTAGAATCACTTTGGCCGCATTATGTTTCAAGCCCCGTTTTACCAGCTCTCGCGGATAAACATTAGATTCATTGATGGTTCCGTGGAAGAGTTCTTCATAACAGATCATTCGATTGAGATTATCCAAGAACAGGCAAGCAAAGACCTCATGTGGGTGGTCTTTTAAACGATTAGCCAGGAAGCGCTTGGTTAGATGGCTATTGGTCAGCAGTTCGCCTATAGGAACGTCCTCTTCTAAGTAACGACGGCCGAGTTCGACGGCCGCCTTTAACATAGCGTATTTCGCTTTGCCTAGGCCCTTTTTTTTGATTGAGTCGGCGTCAGCTAATTTCTTTAAACCGCCGTACTCTTTGAGTAGCTCGCGGGCTAGGTCTAACGCTGTTTTGCCGCGCGTTCCTGTGCAAAAAAAGATCGCAAGCAATTCAGCATCAGAAAGATTTTTTTCACCATAAAGCAACAACTTTTCTCTAGGTCGTTCAGCAAGGGGCCAATTAGCAATTGTCATAGTAAATTTCCTTCATTATGATGGGGGCTTGAAGCTTTGCCCCTAGGGTTAGTCAATGGAACAACGTTTAATTAATAAACAAATTGTGCTGGGTGTGACCGGTGGGATTGCGGCTTATAAAAGCGCAGATTTGGCGCGGCGTTTGCGTGAAGCGGGGGCGGTCGTGCGGGTGGTGATGACTGAAAATGCTAAACAATTTATTACGCCGCTCACTATGCAGGCCGTGTCTGGCAATCCAGTCCATGATGACTTATTTGATTTAACAGCAGAAGCGGCGATGGGACATATCGAGCTGGGACGTTGGGCAGATGTGATTTTGATCGCGCCCGCTAGCGCCAATTGTATGGCAAGACTATTGCAAGGGGAAGCCAATGATTTGTTGACTACACTTTGCTTAGTGGCCAATGCGCCGATTGCGCTGGCTCCCGCTATGAACCAGAGCATGTGGAAGAATACGTCGACACAAGATAATGTGCAAGCGTTGCTGGCAAAGGGAATACATATTTTTGGCCCTGCTGAAGGCAGTCAGGCTTGTGGTGATGTGGGATTGGGTCGGATGATGGAGCCAGTCGAGCTGGTGCAGCAAGTGGCTGCTTTGTTTCAAACAGGATGTTTGAGCGGGAAGAAAGTCGTCATCACGGCAGGGCCTACGCATGAAGCGATTGACCCGGTGCGGTTTATTACGAATGCGAGCTCAGGCAAAATGGGCCATGCGATTGCGGCGGCGGCAGTTGAAGCAGGCGCGCAAGTGATACTTGTCTGCGGGCCTGTGAACATCGCAACGCCTGCACATGCAGTCAAAATACATGTGACGACTTCGCAGGAAATGTTTGATGCAGTGATGTCGCATATGTCAGAGTGTGATATTTTTGTGAGTGTGGCCGCGGTAGGTGATTATCGTTGTAAAACCATTGCAACGCAAAAAATAGCGAAAACAGCGGCGACGATGACATTAGAGTTAGAACGAAATCCCGATATTGCAGCTAGTGTGGCGGCATTAGCAAAAAGACCGTTTATAGTAGGATTTGCAGCAGAAACAGAAAATGTTGTGGCAAATGCAAAGAAAAAATTATTGAGCAAGAAGTTGGATATGATTATAGCGAATGAAGTGAGAACTGGTATGGGCGGAGATGAAAATGCGGTGACAGTCTTATGGGGCGATCAGCAAGTGGATTTTCCCAAAATGACTAAACAAAAGTTAGCGAGAAAGTTAATTGAAGTGATCAAAGGAGCAAACAATGCAACATGAAAAGACGGACATGATAGCCCCTTATAGCGAAAAGGCATTCACTTTGCCTATTCAAGTTAAAATTTTAGATGATCGTATTGGTAAGGAATTTCCCCTGCCGCGGTATGAAACGCAGGAAGCAGCAGGACTCGATTTGCGCGCTTGTTTAACTGAAAAACTTGTTTTACAACCAGGCGATACGCATTTAATTCCAGCAGGCATTGCTATCTATATCGGTGATCCCACACTTGCCGCTGTGATTTTGCCGCGTTCGGGTTTGGGGCATAAGCATGGCATTGTGTTGGGCAATTTAGTTGGATTGATTGATGCAGATTATCAAGGCCCTCTCATGATTTCTTGCTGGAACCGTGGCCAGAACACCTATACTATAGAACCCGGTGATCGTATTGCCCAGCTTGTCTTTTTGCCTATTGCACGCATCAATTTTGAGGTGGTCAGTGAGTTTAACGAAACGTCACGCGGCATCGGTGGTTTTGGTTCATCAGGAAAAGAATAAATCATGGCAATGCAGCAGACTACTGTTTCAATCAATCCTTCTATTTTTCGTGCGTATGATATTCGCGGCATTGTAGGCAAAACGTTGACGGAAGATGTTGTCTATCTAATTGGCCGTGTGCTGGGTTCATTAGCATTAGAGAGCGGAGACCGTAGCATGGCAGTGGGCCGTGACGGCCGATTATCAGGGCCGCAGTTAATCAATGCGCTATGTAAAGGTATATTAGAAAGCGGTTGTGACGTGGTTGATATTGGGATGCTGCCAACGCCCTTATTATATTACACCACGTATGTGCTTGATACGCATTCAGGCGTGATGTTAACAGGCAGCCATAATCCGCCCGATTATAATGGTTTGAAAATGATGATTAACGGCGAGACATTGGCTGAGAATGATATTACCGCTATTTATCAACGCATCATAGAAAACCAATTTCTTTCGGGTGAAGGGCAGCTGAGTGCGTTAGAAATGATTGAACGGTATATCACCCATGTTGTGCGTGACATCCCATTAGCACGTCCGCTGAAAGTAGTGGTTGATTGCGGTAATGGTGTGGCGGGCAGTGTTGCGCCGGAATTATTTCGCCGATTGGGTTGTGAAGTCATCGAGTTATATTGTGAGGTGGACGGGCATTTCCCTCATCATCATCCTGATCCTAGTCAAATCAAAAATTTACAAGATTTAATCGGTAAAGTGAAAGAAACAGGGGCTGATATTGGTTTGGCGTTTGATGGTGATGGTGATCGATTGGGGGTGGTCACGGACCGCGGCGAAGTGGTTTGGCCTGATCGTCTCTTGATGCTTTATGCGATCGATGTACTGGCGCATTTTCCCGGCGCAAAAATTATTTATGATGTGAAATGCACCCAGCATTTGGAAAAGCTCATTCGTGAGCATGGCGGCGAACCTATTTTGTGGAAAACAGGGCATTCATTGATTAAAGCCAAATTGGCAGAAACCCAAGCTTTATTAGCAGGTGAGATGAGCGGCCATATTTTTTTTAAAGATGAATGGTATGGGTTTGATGATGCTATTTATGCAGGCGCGCGGTTATTAAAAATTTTAGCTGCTACTCAACAAAAGAGCGGCGCATTATTTGCTGCTATTCCCAATAGCGTGAATACGCCAGAACTAAAAATTGATATCGATGAAGATGAAAAATTTGCCCTCATGGAAGCTTTAATTCAGCAAGCGGATTTTAATGGAGCAGAGAAAGTGACTATTGATGGCTTGCGCGTGAATTTTGCGGATGGATGGGGATTGGTGCGGTTATCCAACACGACCCCCTGCCTTGTTTTACGTTTTGAAGCGAAAAATGAAACGATATTGGCGAACATTCAAGCTTTATTTAGAGATTTATTATTAGCGGTCAAACCAGAATTAGTGTTGCCGTTTTAGGAAGCGCTATGTCTATTGCATACGATATTACCATTATAGGCAGCGGTGTCGTAGGCTCTGCGGCTGCGCTGGCGCTTGCTCGCGAGACTTCTTTTAAGATCGCTGTGATAGAAGCAAAACCGCCTGCTTCTTTTCCTGGTGTCATGTCTTATGATCATCGTGTCAGTGCTGTTTCATTATCTTCTAAAACCATTTTGCAAAATTTAAATGCTTGGAACGCCATTCAAGGCAAGCGTATGGGCCCTTACACAAAAATGCAGGTATGGGACGCAAATGGCAGCGGTGAAATTCATTTTGATAGTCAGTCAGTCGGCAAACCTGTGCTCGGTTATATCATTGAAGACAGTGTGATACGGCAAAGTTTACACGAGCAATTTCAGCATCATTCAAACATTGATTTTCTCTGCCCTGCCAACGTCATTTTTTTAAATGAAAACAGCGATCCTATTGAATTGATCATGCAAGACCAAAAAACAATTCAAACAAAACTTCTGATTGGTGCGGATGGGGCTAATTCTTGGGTACGTTCTTGTGCAAACATTGAATTTGAAAATGATGACTATGGACACACTGCTATTGTTGCAACGGTCACTACTGAATTACCGCATCAAGCAACTGCTTGGCAGCGTTTTTTATCAACAGGCCCATTGGCATTTTTGCCTTTGAATGATCCACACCATTGTTCAATTGTTTGGTCTGCAGAGCATGATTATGCAAAACAGTTATTAGCGCTTGATAATGAAAGTTTTTGTGATGCCATCACGCAAGCGTTCGATAAAAAATTAGGCCATGTCACGACAGCCACTTTGCGTCATCATTTTCCGTTATA
>JAHFSI010000007.1 GCA_023265835.1 Legionellales bacterium | reverse complement strand
AGATCAGAGGGGTTAGTTGGGTGACTAGATATTAAGCTAGCTAGAGGCTTTTTCCCAGGTAAATACCTCGATTTAAAGACAGGAAAATTGCTATAGTCGTTTGTATCTTTTTTATTTCTAGCGCAAGTTCTTATGCAGGCTTCTTTTTCCCCAAATCTGCGGATCCTAAATTGCACGTAGTGTGTCCCGTCATCTTTTTCATGTATCGAATATGTTGCCTTCCATTTTAGTCGGCCCCTCCATTCTATAAAAAGAAAAATAACGCCTATAACTCCTGTGACAGCAGCAATCAATGAGGTAATGTCGGTTAAATTTATCATGATTACACCTCCATGTTGTTATAAGGTGAAGAGGATATTTTTAGTTGCGTGTCAACTTGAGGTCTATGTCTGTGAAAATTTTAAATATGCAATCTTCTAATGCCTATTTCTGGGATTGTTGGCAATCTGTTTTTTCCAGCCAGTTTTTTACATCAGTCGCTTCTACTTTAATTGCACGAGAAGGATACGCTTCACCATTTGAAATAGCTTTTGCCTCTTTCAAACTTTGTAATAGGCTACTAAACAATAAATTGTCCATACGTATTCTCATCAATAAGGAATACTTTTAGCCTAGGTATGTTGATGAGAAATAGGCTGCACAGCTAATCTCATCCCCATTGCTTTAAGCAACGACATCAGGCTTCGCAGTTCCGGGTTGCCCTGTGGGGAAAGCGTTCTGTAAAGTGTTTTTGCATTAAGTTCAGCTTCTTCAGCAAGCTTGGGTAAGCCTCCATAGGCTTTCGCCATGCGGCGTAAAGCAACCATCAACTCTTGCTGATCACCATCAGCAAGCACTGCATTTAGATAATCTGCAGCATATTCTGGATCTTTGTGCAAAGCTTCAACTGCCGCATCTTCATGCGGACGAGATGATGTATGCATAATGACTTCTTTAGATGCCTGCATAATTATCCTCTTTCTTTCTGGCGTTGTTGATAATCTTTCCAATAACTAATAGCTCGATCAATATCTGTATCCTGAGATTTTTTATCCCCACCACACAACAGCAAAACAAGCGTGTTTTCCACTTGAGCATAATAGATACGGTAACCTGCTCCTATATCAACTTTAAGTTCCCACACTCCTTCCCGGAGTGCTTTAACTTGCCCAAACTGGCCTAGTTCCAATCTATAAATGCGACGCTCAATGCTGGTTTTTGCTTGCTTATCTCTCAATCGATTAAACCAATCTAGGAAAACATCAACACCTGCTTTGTTTACGTAGTGTTCAATTTTCATAACCGCATTATTCGCTTTTAAGCGACAAAATGCAAGGTGTATTTTTATGTGAAACTGAACTCAAAATCGTGGATAACCCTTATCTGTCAGTCTTATTTGATTTTAATGAAGACTTACGCAAAATTGTCCTATCAAGGGGCTTTGTTGCATAACTCAAAGCAAGAGAGAGGTTTTGATAAATGTTGTAATTTAATTGCATAAAACCGTCTAAACTAGGCTACATATTATCTAATTCAATCAATTCATTGAATTTTTTTTCACGAATGGCTGGAAATGGTGCATCAGCTGGCATAGGCATAATTTCTGCATTTTCAATTACATTTTCCCCAAGTTGTAAATACACCTTAGCTCTCATCGGTTGCGCCTGATATTGCTTACGCCAAAAACCATTTTCAGTAATTTTTACGGGCAAGGCTAACAAGCTCGCCGTATTCGCTATCGGCACACCATAATAAGCTGCGATGACACCAATATATTGCGTATTTTTCATACGATCCAAACTGAAAAAAAGGTGACTGTCAGGCTCTAAGACAAAACGTGATATTTGCAAAAAACCCTCAGCATAGTTACCAAACTGCACTGTGTTAGCAAGCCGCTCTGGATCCCCCAGTAGTCGATAAAATACATTCGCATCAGCGACTTGGATGATAACTAATGCGATGCTATGTGCTTGGTCAGCATAATGATTCAAGCGTGGATTAGTTTGTGCCTCAAACATAATCGCTTGCGACGCATAACTCCAATTAATGTTAGAGCGAAGATCTTCTGATGAGTTTTGAGTTGTCTGATTTTGTGTCGTACTACAAGACTGCAATAAAAAGGAAATATAGAGGCACAATAAAATAGCTACGCTACGCAGCCAAACTAAAGATAACATCTCGCCTCACTCATCCGAATAATCCAACATCACCTTAAGTTGATCGCGTGTATTACTATCGTGAACCACTTCTTTGATCCATTCATCGAGTCGCATCCCCCCCCAGCGAACAGCTTTATCAAGTAGGTAGGCAATAGGACTATAGGGTTCATGGTTACGGAAAAAAGCGGCAACCACACGTAGGTTTTGCAAAGCTTCTTCTCGTGTCGTCGGCGTTGCTACGACAGACTGGCTTGGCACCTTTTCTGCAAATGTGGATACGGAAGTATTTTCAAAAGAACTCGCTGTTAAATCTATATGTGTAGATGAATTCATTTCTACATTCAAACCCTTAACAAGCGCTATTTTAGAAATCAATTTAATCACATGCGCCAAAGTATCCGTCAAGCTGCTTAAGCTGGGTGCTGTTTCGCCCCATTTGTCTATAATAGTTTTTTCTAGATCAACCAGCGCTTCACGTGCATGACAACTTTCTTGCCAGCATAAGGCAATACATTCAGTTGAAGTATTTTTAACCGCTTCATCCCATTGTTCTGTCGTTATTTTTCCATCATTGATAGCCTGTTCATACGCAGCCTGGTTTTGTTTTGCTAAATTGTCCATGTCACGTGACTCTTGCCAACGCCAATATGCAAATCCTTTCCTCTCTGAACCAATCGCAACAGTCAATGGTATCTGGCATAAAGCGATAGACACCGTCTTATCTAACCAAATTAATTTAGCAACACGTTGTTCAAAGCCATCGTCGTCATTCTGAGGATATAAACCCTCCCAAAAATCAAGCAACAAATGATTCAACAATATAAATCCATCACGTGCTCCAGTAAACCCATGCAAATGCACCAATGCCTCAGTCAACCAACCAGCCATTTGCAAGTCTTTAGACTGTTTGACTAACATTTCCGTTGCTAACTGTTTAACACGTGGCCAATCTGCTACCTTAGGCGTGGTAACCCAATCACCTTGAGACAGATA
>JAHFSI010000082.1 GCA_023265835.1 Legionellales bacterium | reverse complement strand
GGCGATGTAATAAGGCGCGGTGAGATAGACCACACCCGCCAGAACGGCCGCTGGTTTTGATTTGACAAACCAATAGGCTAAACGCTGCATAAAAAAACCACCTAGCACTAAAGCGAGCCAGATCGTGAATTTCACGGCTGTCAGGGGATTATGAGGAGTGATCCATTGATAGATAAGTCCTGCAATCGTGTAAGTAGTCGGTGAATAAAATTGATAACTGGGATAACGCCATCCGGACAATTCTAAAGGTGCAATACGCAGTGGAAATTGACCTTCTGCAAAAGCCATTTTGGCTTCGATGACAGAGGCGATGTGATTAATATAATCGGTAATAGCAGGAATGGTTTGGTCTGAAGAGAGCGGGGCAAGAAGAGCAATAGAAAGCAGGGCATAAAATAGCAACAAAAGGAAAGAAGATTTATAAGTGTAGATCCATGATTTCACGAAAAATTCTCCGACCAATTGCTCCAAGGTTGACTAGAAGGGCCTATGATGGCAACACTATTCATTCGCACGTTTGGCATTCCGCTCACTGCAACATTTACCCAACTGGTTCCGTTCCAATGAAAGAAAGTACCTTGTCCACCAGAGGAAGCGCCAACGGCCCAGCAATCATTCGTATTAGCGCAGGCCACCCCGTTAAGGTTGACTACCGGAGACGGATTAGAGCTATCACGCGACCATGAAGTCCCATTCCAATGAACAAATAAATCATTGCCGGCATTCGTGTTGCCCACGGCCCAGCAATCGGAAGGGCCAACACAATAGACGCTGTTATAGGTGTCGGATGGGATACTGCCTCTTTCAGTCACGCTGGCATCGGCCCAAGAAGCGCCATTTTTGCGGCCAAATATATTACCACTACCGACGGCCCAACAATCCGTGCTGCTATTACAAAATACACCATTGAAATTGAAACCAGCCAGTGCTCCGACGACAATGCCCGCCCATGCTGAGCCATTCCATTGATAGAGTTTATTTCCTGTAGCAGAACCGACCGCCCAGCAATCATTGCTGGCATCACAATGTACGCTATTTAAGTTATTGCCTGAACTATTAGAAGGCACGATACGAGACCAACTACTACCATCCCAATGAGCGAGCAGCGCGCCGCCTGAGTTTTGTCCTACGGCATGACAATCATTAGAAGCATTACAAAAAATACCATTCATTGTCACATTAGGAATGGCTGCCGGTGTTTGTGCTGTCCAAGTGCTGCCGTCCCAATGCACAAAAGTGCGACTGTTACCGACGGCCCATATATCATCATATGAAAGCATAGTAATGCTTGTTAGCGTAACGGCGCTTGCTGAGGCAACAGAAGCATTGGTCCAAGATATCTCAGTTGGATTGTTCCAATGAGTCAGGGTAAAAGTACTTACGCCAGGCTTGTTACCAACCGCCCATGCCTCCTGCAATTGAATATTTTCATTTACCGTCTGTATCCCGCCAGGGTCTCCAGGATTAGCAGGGGTCAAGGTAGGTGCGCCGCCGGATGAAGTTAAGCTGCATTGATATTGTCCGACTGCAGTGCCAGAAGCGTGTGCCGCAGCCGTACTATTATCTATTCCACGGGTGGCATTTAAAAAATCGGTCGCATCTGTAGCCGTGTAATTGATGAGCTCACGATCAATCATAATGCGTCCGGCAGATTGATAACCTGTGGTGCTGGCCACTGGAATAGTCGTTGCGGAATTGGTTAAAGCACCGTTTAATGTGGTCGCAGGCGCGGGAGATTTAAAAGGCCCTGTAGCTGTGATGGTATAGGTTCCACCACTCATACTGGAATTGCTAATGCTTAATCCATTGCAACTATTGCGAGAGGCAATAGTGGGCAGCAGCAAGGCTCGCGTGGCTTGTTCTAGACCGGATTCGGCTAGAAAAAAAGCACGACTAGCACTTTGAAAATTACTGGTAGAGATAGCACTTCTAGAAATGACATAAGCAATCGAGATCGCCACAAAACCGATAATGACAATCAATACAACCGTGACAATCGTCAGGAACCCTTGCTGTTTTTGTAGTGTCATCATGATAAGTTTCTCGTATACAGAGAGGTCGTTAACGAATAGTTGACATTATTTTGTGTAATGACCAAAGCAATTTTGATATACCGTGTAGCAGCGGTGCTTGCTGGGGGTGTTGTTCCGTTTCTATCGTAATAAGTGAAGGTTAAGCTATTCACTCCAACAGCGAGTGTTTGAGTACTGCCATTTTTTGTCACATTTAAGCTGGATCCGCTTAAGGCATATGAAACAGCATTGTTATTAATATCCGTAAAAGAAAACTGTCCTGAGGTGGCAGTGCTGATATCAGCGGGAGAACGAACCAAGCGAATATCTCTGGCCATGCGTTGTATCGCCACTTGTCCTTGCGCGTTGGCATCAAGTAGATCGCTGCTGCTTGAAAAAGCATTCAATCCTTGTGACAGTAAAAGCGAAGCCATGGCGGTAAGAATGCCAAGCACCAGGATGACCATGATCATTTCAATTAATGAGAATCCCTGTTGTTTTTTCATAGTCAGTAGTTCGCAAGTAAAAGGTTGAGTCCCGCATCTCCAGTGCCACTCACTGTAATGCTAATCGTTTCATAATTACTATCACCCGCGATAGTCGTAGTGCTGCAGCTTGTACTCACTGTATAACCCGAAGGTGCTGTACAAAAAGCAGGTACAACTGCATTGCAAGTAAAACTAGTATAGCCATTGAGACGGCGTTGGCCTAAAAACCATTCTGCGCATTGCAAAGCAGTTTGGCTGGCAATCGTATTTTGCAAGATAGGGGGTGTTTTATTCATGGCTGTGACAAAAGACAAAAAAATAGCGCTAGCCAAAATGCTAGTGATCACAATAAACATCACCAGCTCGATTAAAGTAAACCCCTGCTGTTTTTTCATTGTACATTTACCTTGCCAGTTAAAGGAACAATTACTACGGTCTTGGTGCTGCCGCTTCCTTGCAAAGGAATGCTCGCGTTAGCAGACAGTGCCGTTCCCGGCGAGCCGGTGTCCGTATAAGGAACGCCATCGCCGTCAAATACAATCATATTATTAGGTAAATTAGTTAATGTACCAAATGAAATGCCGGAGTTCAGAGTGACTGTCGTACTTCCTGAAGCTAAAAGGACTGCTGTTCCGGCACTATTTAGAATTTGATAACTACTCGTTCCCGTAGTGATGACTAAACGGTAACGTTGCGCTTTGGTCATCGATAATGATTGGGTGTAACGAATATCATGAGCGAGTTGTTGGGCTTGCCCATCAAGATTGATGCTGGCAGCGGGCATACTAAAAAAGGGGATGACGGCGAGAATAGAAACGACGACGATTACCATGAGTACTTCGATTAGAGTGAAGCCATCCGTTTTTTGCATTCAAACGTCCTTGTTAAGCTGTCATCCTGAGTGAAACGAAGGATCAGTCAAAATTCGAATGATCCTTCACTGTCGCTCAAGATGACAACAACGGGCTAGTAAAAATATAGTTTTTGATAGAGAATACTACCCAATGCTATGCCAAATAGGAAGCTAGTTTGTGCTTGATAGGATGAAGAATGCATATGCGAAGAAAAAACAACAGCTGCAAGCTTTCATTGCGGGAAAAAAACGGTTGTCGCTTTCCTCCGGTCAGTGTTGTATTACTATTCATCCTACAGAATTTTCTTTAGCTTATACTCGTAATACCATGGATAAATTGGTACTTGAGTTTTATGCTACCTATCCTTATGACAGCCAAGAAGGATTAAAGGAGCGCCTTGCCGCGATTGTCAAACAATACCAGCTTAAGCGCGTTGATTGCTCATGCGTATTAGCACCACAAGATTACCAACTGATACAAATGGATGAATTGCCCGTGAAGGCGAATGAATTTCAAGCGGCCATACGCTGGAAGATCAAAGATTCGTTGCGCTTTCCTCTTGATGATGTGGTGATTGAGAAATTTGATATCCCCGTAGGTAAGAACAGTATTTCTCAAAAAATGATGGTAGTTGCGGCGCAAAGAAGCCATTTACAGAAAATAAGCGACGATATTAAAGCATCCGGTTTAAAGTTATCGGTGATTGATATCCCAGAGCTTGCGCTCCGCAATATGATGGCTTTATCTGAACAAACAGACCAAACCTTGGCATTAGTGTACTTGCAAAATTCAATCATCCAATTACTGATTACCTATCAAAAGAAATTGTATTTTTCACGCAGCTTAGAATTTGGTTGGGGCGGTTTAAGCCAAAGTACTCCCGAGGACTTGACTCGGCATATCGAGCAATTAGCGGGAGAGATCCACCGCTCATTTGATTATTACGAAGGCCAATGGCGGCAGCCTGCGCCTACCCAAGTTGCTTTTGCAGCAACAACACTTATTTCAACGGAAACGCTTAGTCAATTATCTAAATCGTTGGCCCTTCCTGTTCAATGGCTGAATTTTGGCGATAAATTTGTGACAAATCAAGAAATGGATTTTGCGCAGCAAGGTAAATATTTGCCTATTATTGGTGAGTTGTTTCGTAGAGAGTATGAACGTGATGCTTCAGCAAGTTAACCTTTATAAGTTGTTACCCATCCAGTCTCGATTTCATCTGACTCAGAAGGTAATATTATTGACGTATGGTATTTTCTTATCGCTATTATTGCTTATTTATGGCTTTGGATGGTGGCAAAAAAAACAAGCCATTCATGAAGATATGCAATTAAACAATCAGGTCAATGCGTTACAGCAGCGCTTAGCTTCTCTAACGAAGCAATATCCTATTACAGATGCTCTTGCTTTAGATAACATACTACAGCAATTGAAACATCAATATTCAGTTAAAATTAAATTGTTAAATTTATTGACCGTTAATACTAAGTTTTCAACCTATTTGTTGGGCCTTGCAAATGTTGACATGCCGGGTGTTTGGCTGACTGAAATCCTATTTAATAATATGGACCAAAGAATAGATTTGAAAGGGTTTGCATTACAAGCAGCATTGGTCGAGAAAATGCTCGTGCAATTGAGTACTCAAGCTGCTTTTTCCAACTTAAGGTTCGAAATACAAAATATGACTGAACGTCCATTGCCTCTTAGCTTTGAAGTCAGCACGCAAAGGAAAAGTTTAGAATGAGCGAACTACAGGACAAATTGAACAAATGGAAGAAATCGCTTGAAGATCCCAAGCGACGCCTGCAAGTATTTGTATTAGGCCTGGTCATTTTGTATTTTATATGGGCGTTTGTTTTTTTTAATCCGTTGCGCGCCAACAGACAGGCCTTAGCCAGCCAAGCCCAAGCATTACAATCACAACTAGTCGAGACAAAAAACAAAATCGATACGCTCAATGGAATACTGAAAACGGAGTCGATTGCCAAAATGATGGCAGAAAGGCAACAAATAGAGCTTAAGATGCAAAAGGTGGATCAACAATTGTTGAATATGCGCTATGTGTTGATCTCTAAAGAAGATTGGATAAAGTTGAAGGAGGAAATTATTCATCAGCAAGATAATATTGATTATCACATTACACTAAAAAGTATTAATGATTTGCCTGTGCAGCCTTGGTCTCCACCTGCTGTTGATTCAGCGGACATGGCGAAAATTATCCCGCATACTATTTATCAACATGCGCTTGAGGTGAAGTTTCAATCGGACTACTTTAATGCTATTCAATATGTGTCACAGTTGGAAAAGTTACCTTGGCCTCTTTATTGGGACAGGTTAGAGTATAAGGTATTGACCTATCCTATGGCAGAAGTGAATATTAAGTTCCACATTTTTACACAACAGCCGAGTGTTATATGAATAAGATAATCTTTAGTTGGGTGTTGTTTCTTTGTGTGCAGCTTGCCTATGCCGAATTGCATGATCCTGCCCGTCCTGCAAAATATATAGAAAACCAACCAGGGATAATGAGTATTAGCCAACTTGATTTAGCACTCACATTAGTTTCTGTTGATCGAAAAATTGTCGTTATTAATGGACAGACTTTAAAAATAGGAGAAAGTATTGGGAGTGAGCGCGTAGAAATGATCGAATCAAATAGTGTGCGATTAACAGGCCCCAGTGGTACTATAACGTTGTTCCTGCTTGATAAACCTGTCAAAAAAGCAGTGCCATGAAAGAGGTCAGCAGCCCCTCGCCGGGAAGGAAAATGTGTGATGCAAGGATGTAAGAACATACTCAGATTTATTTTTTTAACCATCAGCATTGTCGGTCTTTGCGCTTGCACAACGAAAAAAATACATCCTACGCACGGTACAGTAGGCGATCAAATTCAGGCGGACATGCGGCAAGCCATAGCCAGTAATAAAACCCCTGTTCGACGACCGGTGCATGTTCCTCATTCAGTCAGTGACGCTTTGCTGCCATCTGTTGCTAGCAATTTGACAAATACCACAGAAGCACCGATGAAACGTTTTGATGTGGCGGCAGATAAAATTCAAGCTAAAGATTTTTTTATGAGTTTGGTCGATGGTACGTCTTATAATATTGTGGTGAATCCCAATGTCTCAGGCACCATTTCATTGACCTTAAGAAATGTGACGATTCCCGAAACATTAGAAGCGGTGCGTGATGTCTATGGCTATCAATTTCGTCGGACATCTTATGGCTATGAAGTGTTGCCGCAGCAATTAGAAACACGTATTTATACTGTTAATTATTTGGATGTGAAGCGTAAAGGAACGTCGTTGACGCAAGTCAAATCAGGCCAAATTAGTGATAGTGTCAGTGGATTTACCACTGGGTCTGCTGGAACAAGTTCAACACCTTCTCAACCCACCGGTGGTTTTTCGTCTCCACAATCTGCACCTTCAGGAAGCAGTATTGATACATCATCTGAAACCAATTTCTGGCATGATTTGGAAGCTTCACTTAAAGAAATTATCGGCAATCAGACTGGAAGTTCTGTTGTAGTCAATGCGCAAGCAGGTGTTGTGATTGCGCATGCTTTTCCGCCTCAACTACGTCAAATAGCGCATTATTTGGAGCGTATTCAGTCGAGTTTGACGCGGCAAGTGATTATCGATGCCAAAATTCTTGAAATTGATTTAAATGATCAATTTCAATCAGGGATTGATTGGAACTTATTTGGAAAAGTCTCCTTTGGCAATGGAGGCATAGCCCAAACGAGTAATGCGACCGCTTTTCCCAATACGAATATACAACCGCTTGATACATTGGTTGTTGCAAATGGAGCAAGTACCGGTAGTAACAATGCCATCTTTACCTTAAATATTAACGGTGATTTTGGCGCATTAATTAATTTATTGCAAACCCAAGGAAACGTGCAGGTACTTTCAAGTCCTCGTATTTCAACTATCAATAATCAAAAAGCCATTATCAAAGTAGGACAAGATGAATTTTTTGTCACGGGAGTGACGACCAATAACATTGTAACGGGTTCTGCAACAGTTCCCTCGCAATCTGTGAGTTTAACGCCATTTTTTTCTGGCGTAACGTTAGATGTGACGCCGCAAATTAGTAGTGATGACAGCATTATTTTACATATTCATCCTTCCGTCAGTTTGGTGGTTGACCAAACCAAAAATATTGTATTAGGCAATGGCGGCACAGGTACTGCCGCAAGTAATACTTTTACGCTGCCGCTTGCGCTGAGCACTATTCGTGAGTCAGACAATATTGTAAGGGCCAAGAATGGACAAACCGTTGTGATTGGCGGATTAATGCAAAATACAATGACAGAAGAAGTTGCTGCGGTACCCATTGTTTCAAAACTACCTGGTATTGGTCCTTTCTTTAGGCGTACCACTCAGCTTTCCAAAAAAACTGAATTGGTGCTTTTGCTGCGTCCTATCATTGTTGATAAACCAAGAGAACGTAAATATCTGGAAGAAACAGATCGTACTATTCAAAATATGAATCGTGGTTTTCATTCGGGTAGTTTGCCGCAGGTGTTTGGGAATGAGGGGGAACAATATATTGGGCGGGGGGGGATGAAGAATTAAAATTTAAAGAAAAGACGGGCGCGGGCACGCACACGGGCACGATTGGAGCAGTGAGACTTGCGGAATGATGTAAATAAAGGAAATATGGATGTATTTAGACTATTTTAATTTTAAGGAGTTGCCTTTTGGGCTTACGCCCAACATCAATTTTTATTGTCAATTAAAAGGGCATCAAGATGCTTTAAATGTATTATTGTT
Organism: Legionellales bacterium; assembly: GCA_023265835.1. GTDB lineage: Bacteria > Pseudomonadota > Gammaproteobacteria > DSM-16500 > DSM-16500 > UBA4722. The sequence continues at coordinate 2,115 of JAHFSI010000082.1, read as the reverse complement.
TAGTCTGCGCAGCGGTGAAGGTTTTATTAAAATTATTGGTGAGGTAGGTTTAGGAAAAACATTATTGTGTCGTAAGTTATTAAATAGTTTGGGAGACGATTATGTCACTGCCTATGTTCCAAATCCGGACTTAACTCCATTAGAATTACGCAAAGCGATTGCACGCGAATTAGGAGTAGAGTTTACTCCATCCTCCGATCAACACGAATTATTGTCCTTGCTCAATACGAAGTTATTGGAATTACATCAAGCAGGAAAACGCAGCGTTGTTGTGATTGATGAAGCACAAGCATTATCGTTAGAAGGTTTAGAAGCGGTGCGTTTATTAACGAATTTGGAAACGGAAAAAACCAAGCTATTGCAAGTTGTGTTATTCGGGCAGCCTGAACTGGACCGTATGTTAAATAAACCTACTCTTCGTCAACTTAAACAGCGGATTACTTTTTCTTATTATTTGCCCCTGATGAGTTATGAGGACATGGATACTTATCTTTTTCATCGCTTGGCCGTTGCGGGGCATACATCGACTACTTTATTTGCCAAGAAAACACGACGTATGTTGTATAGAGCGAGCAAAGGTGTGCCTCGTATCATTAATATCTTATGTCACAAAGCGCTTCTCTTGGCCTATGGTCGAGGACAAATACAAGTGACTCCGGGTATGATGAAATTGGCGATTCGGGACAGTGATATCAGTTTTATCTCTAAGAGACACTATGCATTATTGCTTATAGGAGCAGGTCTTGTAGTAACAGCCATACTATTATTATATGTTTTTATGGGAATTATTTGATGAGTATCATTAATCAAATGCTCAAGGACCTAGAAAAGCGTACCCATACGCCCATGCAATTTAATCATGATTTTCCGCCGTTATTTCATTCTTCTGGAAAACCATCTGGACAATATAAAACGGCAGGCACAGTGGTTTTTTTAACCTTAATAGGCTTGGCATTAATCTGCAAATTCATTTTTTCACACCATGAATTCGAACGCACACAAGCACAAGAAAATGTATTTGTTCAACCTCATGTGGTCTCAGCGAATAGAGCCTATCCTGTTATGATGACTCCTTTATCTTCAACCCCTGCTATGTTGACGGCCATTACGTTACAATTAGACAAAGCGACTACGTCATTACGATTATTGCTAAATCAAAATACATTATATCAAGTCACAGTTCATCAGCCTAACCAATTAATTGTTTTACTAGAAAATGCGCGATTAATAACAAGTGTCCCTCCCGTTAATACCATGAATAGTGCATTAAAAAATATTCAAATGATTAACCAACCCAATGGTAATTTAACCATCGTATTCACATTGCAAGAAGGTGCTGAGTTAACCCATTTAGAGTTGAGTAGTACAGGAAAGCTGCCTGAATTACAGTTGGATTTTGTCTGGAATGGACGTCATGCGGCATCAACTATGCAACATGATAATTCTAGCGATGTTTTTCAAAAAAATGGTTCTATCGTTACATTACGCACTGATCTTTCTCTCAATGATCAATATCAAAAAGCACTGCAATTGTCGACGGCAGGACGTAATCGAGATGCCATGAAAGCATTAACGTCAATTTTGATTGCTAATCCAGAATATGCACCCGCAAGAGAATCTTTAGCATTATTGCTTATCGCGCAAGGAAATATGGTTCAAGCATCACAAGTCATTCAAATCGGCTTGCGGCAACGTCCTTTTTATCCTGCTTACATACAGCTAAAAGCAAGAATTTTGGTGGATGAGGGAAAAATTAATAAAGCACTTTATTTGTTACAAATGGCACCTCCCTTGTTGACGGCCAATCCAGATTATCATGCTTTTATCGCAGCATTATATCAACGGCAAGGCCATTCTCTATTAGCTGAAAAACTATATGAACAGTTATTGGCAGTACAACCCAATAATGGAAAATGGTGGATGGGTCTGGGGATTGCTTTAGAAAATATGGGTAAGCCTACGCTTGCGATGGAAGCGTACGTGAAAGCCAGCGCGAGCGATTATTTAAGCCCAGAATTAAAAATATATGCTGAATCACGGGTACATACTTTACAATTGCTAAAAGGTGAATGAGAGGTATCAATGGCTTATATTAAAAAAATCCGGTTAGGACAA